>JASGFF010000119.1:0-2757 GCA_047605685.1 Microbacteriaceae bacterium | reverse complement strand
CGTCTCCACCGACGACGGCCGCATCGCGCGGGCCGCCCGCGCGGCCGGCGCCCGCATCGTCCTGCGCCCCGCCGCACTCGCCGCCGACACCGCCGGCAGCGAGCCGGCGCTGCTGCACGCGCTCGAGGCGATCGACCCGGACGGCCGCGACTACGGCATCCTCGCCTTCCTGCAGGCGACGAGCCCCTTCATCGCCGCCGCCGACCTCGACGCCGCGATCGCCCGGGTCGCCGCCGGCGAGGCCGACAGCGTGCTCGCCGCCACACCGAGCCACGCCTTCCTCTGGCGGCTCGGCCCGCACGGGGCCGTCGGCGTCAACCACGACGAGACCCGCCGGCTGCGCCGTCAGGACGCCGAGCCGCAGTACCGCGAGACGGGCGCGTTCTACGTGCTGCGCACCGACGGCCTGCGCGAGCGCGGTCACCGCTTCGTCGGCCGCATCGGGCTGCAGCTCGTCGACGGGGCCGGCGCCCTCGAGATCGACGACCCCGCGGATCTCGAGCTCGCCGAGGCGATCGCCCCGCTCGTCGACGCCCGCGCCGGCGGGACCGTGACCGGCGGCGCCGTCGTCACCGGGGCCGTCGCCACCGGGGCCGAGAGCGGGAGGGAGCGGACGGCATGGTCGCCATCGGCAGCCGTGCGATAGGCGCGGGCGAGCCGGTCTACGTGATCGCGGAGATCGGGCTCAACCACAACGGCGACGTCGGGATCGCCAAGCGGCTCGTCGACGTCGCCGCGGATGCCGGGGCGCAGGCGGTGAAGCTGCAGAAGCGCACCCCGGCGATCTCGACGCCCGAGCACATGAAGGGCGTGCGGCGGGAGACGCCCTGGGGAACGATGACCTACCTCGAGTACCGCCACCGCGTCGAGCTCGACCGCGAGCAGTACGTCGAGATCGGCGACCACGCCACGGTGCGCGGTCTCGACTGGTTCGCCTCGCCCTGGGACGAGGAGGCCGTCGACTTCCTCGAGGACCTCGGCGTCGTCGCCCACAAGGTCGCCTCGGCCTGTGTGACGGACCTGCCGCTGCTGGAGCGTATCGCCGCGACCGGCAAGCCGGTCATCCTCTCGACCGGCATGTCGACGCTCGCCGAGATCGACGCCGCCGTCGCCGTGCTCGACCCGGACCGGCTGGTGTTGCTGCACGCGACCTCCAGCTATCCGATGCCCGCGAATGAGGCGAACCTGCGCACGATCCAGACGCTGCGCGGGCGCTACGGCGTGCCGGTCGGCTACTCGGGTCACGAGCCGGGGCTGCAGATCTCCCTCGCCGCGGTCGCGCTCGGCGCGGTCGCGGTGGAGCGGCACGTGACGCTCGACCGCACGATGTGGGGTTCGGACCAGGCGGCCTCGCTCGAGCCGCACGGCCTGGAGACCCTGGTGCGCGACATCCGCATCATCGAGCAGGCACTGGGCGACGGCGTCAAGCGGGTGTTCCCGGGCGAGCTCGCACCGCTCGCGAAGCTGCGGCGCGTCCCCACGGCGCCGCCCGCGTGAGGGTGCTCGCGCTCGCCGACTCCGACTCCTACGTGAAGTGGGGCGCGGCGATGCTCGACAGGATGCCGCCGGAGTGGGACCGCGCTCTCGCGGTCGTGGCGAGCACGGCGCTGCCGACCCCGGCGCAGCTCGTCGCGGCGCTCGCGGGCACGAGCTGGGCCGGCCGCACCCCGGTGCTCACGCTCGCCGCGCTGCGCGAGCGGGTGGCGCGCGAGCGCCCGGACGTCGTCGTGCTCGCCGTGCGCGGGCCCGTGGTGCGGGTGCTCGTGCGCGAGGTGCTCGCCGCCGCGCCCGCCCCGCGCCCGGTGCTCGTCTCGGGGCTGCCCGGCGTCTCGATCCCGGCGACCTACCAGGCGCTCTACTACCGCTCGCAGGCGGACCTCGTGCTGCTGCACAGTCGGCGGGAGCTGCGCGCCTTCGCCGGGCTCGCGCTCCAGCACCGGATGCCGCAGCGCTTCGCCCTCGCGAGCCTGCCGTTCCTCGGTGCCGGTGCCGATGGTGCCGGTGCCGATGGCAGCGCCCGTGTCGGCACCGACATCGTCTTCGCCGCCCAGGCGAAGGTGCCCGCGCTGCTGCGGGAACGTCGTGAGCTCGTGCGGGGGCTCGTCGACGTCGCCCGCACCCGCCCGGACCGGCGGGTGGTGCTCAAGCTGCGCGGCCTCGCCGGCGACCCGCAGACCCACGCCGAGCGGCATCCCTTCGACACGCTGCTGGCCGAACTGGCCGAGCTGCCGCCGAACGTCGTGATCGACACCGGGCCGATGGCGGCGCGGCTGGAGTCCGCGGCGGTGCTTGCGACGATCAGCTCCACCGCGGCGATCGAGGCGATCGCCCGGGGCGTGCCGGTGCTGCTCATCGACGACTTCGGCGTGAGCGGCGGGCTCATCAACCTCGTCTACACCGGCAGCGGCCTGTTCGGCCCGGTGTCGGCGCTCGCCGGTGACGGGTTCGCCGCGCCGGCCTCCGACTGGCTGGAGGACAACTACCTGCATCCGCCCGAGGACGCCGACTGGCTGATCCGCATCGAGGAGGCCGTGCGGCGGCGCGACGCGGGCGAGCTGCCGCTGCGCCGGCAGTTCCGCGGCCGGCTCGGCGGCCCGCTGCGCCGCGCCTGGGACCGCAAGAACGCGCTCGGCCACCACGACCGTAGCCTCACCGGCCGGATCGCCTTCGTGCTCGTGGCGCCGCTGCGGGCGGGCGTGCGACGCGCGCGGGCGCTGCGCGGCCGGCTCGGGAGGCGGCCCGGGAGGCGGCCCGGGC
>JASGFF010000118.1:0-2805 GCA_047605685.1 Microbacteriaceae bacterium | reverse complement strand
ACCGGATCCTCGACGCGCTGCACAAGATCAAGTGGGAGCAGGACGGCTCGCTGACCTTCCGCCGCTCCTGCGCGCACGGCATCTGCGGCTCGGACGCGATGCGGATCAACGGCCGCAACCGGCTCGCCTGCAAGACCCTGATCAAGGACCTCGACATCAGCAAGCCGATCTACGTCGAGGCGATCAAGGGCCTGCCGCTCGAGAAGGACCTCGTGGTCGACATGGAGCCGTTCTTCGAGTCGTACCGGCAGATCAACCCGTTCCTGGTCTCGAGCCAGCCCACTCCCGACGGCAAGGAGCGCATCCAGTCGGTCGCCGACCGGGAGCGCTTCGACGACACCACCAAGTGCATCCTGTGCGCCGCCTGCACCTCATCGTGCCCGGTGTTCTGGACCGACGGCCAGTACTTCGGCCCGGCCGCGATCGTGAACGCGCACCGCTTCATCTTCGACAGCCGCGACGACGCCGCGGGGGTGCGCCTGGACATCCTCAACGACCGCGAGGGCGTCTGGCGCTGCCGCACCACGTTCAACTGCTCGGAAGCGTGCCCGCGCGGCATCCAGGTGACGAAGGCGATCGCCGAGGTCAAGCAGGCTGTGCTGCGCGGGCGCCCGTAGGGCGCATGCGCAGCACGGCCCGCAGCAGCGACGCGCCAGCGCCGCCCGCGAGGGAGCAATGACACAGCCGCCCGCAGGGCACACGCGCAGCACGGCCCGCAGCAGCGACGCGCCAGCGCCGCGCCTGGTCGTCGTCGGCGGGCTGACGGTGGACAGCATCCTGCACGCCGACGGCTCGCGCAGCCTGGGCCGGGCGGGCGGCAACACGCTGTGGGCCTCGGCGGCGATCGCCGCCTGGGGCGAGAGCGTGGCGATCGTGGCGGCCCGCGGCGAGGACTACCCGGACGCCGCGCTCGCCGGCCTCGCCGGCGCGGGCGTCGACACGAGCGCCGTGCGCCGGCTGCCGGGCCGGCATCCGCTGCGCATCTCCTACGCCTACGACGAGCGCGGCGAGCGGGTGCAGCCGGTGCCGCCCGACCGCCGCGCCGCGCTGCCCGCGTCCGAGCGCGGCTGGTTCGCCGACAGCACGGTCGCCGGCCGCCGCGCCGCCGGCGCCGACCCGGCGCCGGACTGGATCCCGGAGCACTGGCTCGGCGCGGTGCGCGGCTGGCATCTGCCGCTCGTCCCCCTCGCCACGCACCGCGCCCTCGTCGCCCGGCTCGCCGGCCACGGCATCCTGCAGGCGGACGCGCCGAACCGCAGCGAGCTGAGCGGCTTCGGCGATCTCGCCGAGACGCTGCCGCTGCTGGACGCGTTCCTGCCGAGCATGTCGGACGTGGCGGTGTTCGCCCCGGGCACGCCGCCGGGGGCGGCGCACGCCGCGGCCCTCGCCGCCGGGGCGCGCACGGTGGCCCTGAAGCTCGGCGCCGACGGGGTGCTCGTCGGCGGCCGGCATCCGGTGCGCCTCGCGCCGCCGCCGGCCGGTCCGCCGCTCGTCGACGCGACCGGCGCCGGCGACGCCTTCTGCGGCGGCTTCCTGGTCGGCCTGCTGCGCGACGGCGACCCGGTCGAGGCCGCCCGGCACGGCGTCGCGAGCGCCTCCGTGGCGATCGCGACGAGCGACCCGGTCGCCCTCGCGCGCACCCCGCGCGAGACGATGGAGCGGATACGGACGGAGGTCACCGGATGATGGTCACGATCGGGGTCGTCGGCAGCGCGCGCCGCGGCGACGAGGAGCTGCCCGCGCACATGCTCGAGGTCGCCGAGGCCGTCGGCCGCGGCGTCGCACGGGCCGGCGCGGTGCTCGTCAGCGGCGGCACCGGCGGGGTGATGGAGGCGGCGTCCCGCGGTGCGAAGCTCGCCGGCGGCCTCACCGTGGGCTTCCTGCCGCAGGCCGACCTCTCGCACGCGAACCCCCACCTCGACCTCGCCTTCCCGACCGGGCTCGGCACGCTCCGCAACGCCCTCACGGCACGCTGCTGCGACGCGATCGTCGCCATCGGCGGCGGCGTCGGCACCCTCAACGAGCTGACGATGGCCTACGACGCCCGGCGGCCGATCGTCGTCGTCGAGGGCACCACCGGCTGGAGCGACCGGCTGCGCGCGGCGCTCGTCGACGGCGCCTACCTGGACGACCGGCGGGTCGTCGCGGTGAGCTTCGTCGACACCGCGGATGCCGCGGTGCGCCTCGCCCTCGAGCGCGCGGCCGAGCCGCGCGGTCTCGCCGCGGGCTCGCCGCTGACCGGCTGGGCGGGCCTCTGAACGCGGCCGCCGGGTCCTGGTGCCCGCTCCTGGTGCCGACTCCCCGTCCCGGCTTCCCGCCCCCGTGACGGCCGCGCGCGGCTCCGTCACCACAGCCGCGCGCGGCTCCGTCGCCACTCAGTCGCCGAGGAGGCGATGTTCCGCACCGTCGTGTAGGAGGTAGGGCCGGAACGCGCCGCCCGGGCCGCCGCCGTCAACGGTGCGCTTGTGGACGCGGGTGAACGCCTCCGAGACCAGATCGTCCGAGGCCAGATCGACCGAGGCCAGATCGTCGGCGGCGAGGCGGGAGAACGACCGGGCCGCCGCGATGCCCGTATGGCAGTGCCGCCGCCAGAGCTCCCCGAACGCCTGCCTGTCACCCGCGCGGGTGCGGCGGATCAGCGTCTCGTCGGGGATGAGTCCCCCCGACGAACCGTCAGGCACGTCCCCCGGTCCGTTCTCGGGTCGGCTGACGCCTACGTCATCCGAGTAGGAATGTTCAATGTGCCGCGGCGGCCTCGCGCGCCGCCCGGGCGCTGTCCGCGGCGAGGGCGGCGCGGGCACGGGC
>JASGFF010000117.1:0-3048 GCA_047605685.1 Microbacteriaceae bacterium | reverse complement strand
GGCGGTGAGGTCGCGCGCCCCGCCGGCGGCACCGGGTTCGGCACCACGGCGACCGGCCGCTCGACGAGCGCGGCGGTGAGGTCGCGCGCCTGGTGCGCGGAGGGCGAGACCACGACGTCCGCGAGCTCGGCCATGCCGAGCGTGACGTTGCGCAGCATGCTGTCCGCCGGCCGTGCCGAGAGCGGGGTGTCGCCGATCGGCCCGCCGAGGAGCAGGCGCAGGAACAGCCCGACGAGCGGTGCGGCAAGCGTCGGCACCACGCCGGTGGACTGCCAGTAGAAGGTGTGCACGGTGTGCACCACCGGGATCCCGGCGGCCCGCGCCGCCGCGGTCGCGGCGTGCGCGACGCCGAACTCGCTCTGCAGGTGCACGACTTCGACGCCCCGCCCGGTGAGCAGGCCGCCGATGAGCGCGCGCAGCGCGGCCGTGTCGCGCAGCACCGGCAGCCGCAGCCCCGGCACCGTCCAGGACGGGTGCAGCGCGAGCCCGCCCGGGTGCCGCTCGTGCCGCCTCGCGGCCCGCTCCGGCGCGATCATCAGCACCTCGTGGCCGGCCGCCTCGAGCGCGGCCCGCTGCGCCCGCATCGATGTCTGCGCCCCGCCGACGTAGTCGAGGTAGTAGTCGCTCACGATCGCGATGCGCACGGCTCAGCCTAACCCGCGCGAATGGCCCTAAACCCGCGCGAATGACACCGTTGTGATTCCCGGGCGCTCTCCGGCATAATCGTGCTGCGGGCTCCGCCCGTCCAACCGCACAGCGCACACGAGCCGCCGCATTCGGATACATCGGCGTTCGGGTATCTCGGCCTTCGGGCTCAGGTCGATGGGGAAGTCGCACCTGAACCGACATGTGGACCGACATCTGAACCGACACCAGAACCGGATGGAGAAGCTCGTGACTGCACCCCAGCACCACTCTGCGGCCCCGGAGCGTTCCGGGGCGATGACCCGCGGAGTGCTCTTCGTGCACTCCGCGCCGCGCGCGCTGTGCCCCCACGTGGAGTGGGCGGCGGGCCGCGCCCTCGGCCGCGGCATGAGCTTCGACTGGACCGAGCAGCCGGTGCTGCCGGGATCCCAGCGCACCGAGCACTTCTGGGAGGGGCCGGCCGGCACCGGTGCCGCCCTCGCCTCGGCGCTGCGCGGCTGGGAGCACCTGCGCTACGAGGTGACGGAGGACCCGGCAGCCGGCAGCGACGGCGCCCGCTGGATGCACACGCCCGACCTCGGCATCTTCTACGCGCAGACCGACTCGGTCGGCAACGTCGTCGTCGCGGAGGACCGGGTTCGCTACGCGATGGAGATCGCCGGCAGCAACGCCCTCGAGCTGCACCGGGAGCTGCGCCTCGCCCTCGGACAGGCCTGGGACGAGGAGTTGGAGCCGTTCCGGCACGCGAGCGGCGAGAACCCGGTGGTCTGGCTGCACCGTGTCGGCTAGCGTGCCGCCCGGGCGGCGCGGGTCGGCCAGCGTGCCGCCGGGGTCGAGGAGGAGGAGACCATGACGAACCGTGCCCTGCACGTCGAGCTGCAGGAGCTCCTCGACGAGCTGACGCCGCCGCTGATCGATCTCGAGCAGCTGCGGCGGCTCGTCGCCGCGGACGACGACGAGAGCTTCGACGGCGAGTGCCGTCTGCACGAGGGCTGCCGCCCGATCCTCGAGCGCCGACTGCGCTGAGCCGGCCCGGCGGCCGGCCCGGCTCAGACCGAGCGGATCGCGACGACGGCGTTGTGGCCGCCGAAGCCGAAGGAGTTCGAGATCGCCAGTTGGTCGCCCGCGCCGAGCGGCTGCACGGCACCGGAGACCGACAGCGGGATCTCCGGATCGAGCTCGGTGATGTTGATCGTCGGCGGTGCGGCGCGGTTCGCCACCGCGAGCACCGTGAACACGGCCTCGAGCGCGCCGGTGCCGCCGAGCAGGTGACCGGTGGAGGCCTTCGTCGCGGAGACGGGGATGCCGTGCACCCGCTCGCCGAAGACGCTCCTGAGCGCGACGTACTCGGCGACGTCGCCCACCGGGGTGCTCGTCGCGTGCGCGTTGATGTGGCCGACGTCCTCGACGGATGCTCCGGCGGCCTCGAGCGCCATCCGCACCGCCCGCGAGGCGCCCCAGCCCTCCGGGTCGGGGGCGGTGATGTGGTAGGAGTCGCTCGTGACGCCGCCGCCGGCGAGCTCCGCGTAGACGCGGGCGCCGCGGGCCGTGGCGTGCTCCTCGGTCTCGAGCACGAGCGCGGCAGCGCCCTCGCCCATCACGAAGCCGTCGCGGCTCACGTCGTAGGGTCGTGAGGCGGTCGCGGGGGAGTCGTTGCGCCGCGACAGCGCCTGCATCGACGAGAACGCGGCGAGCGTGATGCCGTGGATGGCGCTCTCCGAGCCGCCCGCGATCACGACGTCGGCGAGGCCGGCGCGCAGGTGCTCGTAGGCGTTCACGAGCGACTCGGTGCTCGAGGCGCAGGCGGAGGCGACGGTGCGGGCGAAGGCCCGGGCCTGGAAGCTCATCGAGACGGCCGCGGCGGGCGCGTTCGGCATGAGCATCGGCACCGTGAGCGGCATCACCCGCCGCGGGCCCTTCTCCTTGAGGGTGTCCCAGGCGTTCAGCAGCGACCAGAGCCCGCCGATGCCGGTGGCCCAGTCGACGCCGAGGCGCTCCGGCTCGACGTCGAGGGCGCCGGCATCCGCCATCGCCTCGCGCGCCGCGATGACGGCGAACTGGCTCGAGGGGTCGAGGCGCTTGACCTCCTGCCGCTCGAGCACCTCCTCGGGGCGCACCCGCGCCTCGGCGGCGAACGTCACCGGCAGCTCGAGCGCGCCCACCCAGTCGTGGGAGAGGCTGTGGGCACCGGACTGGCCGGCGAGCAGCGCCTGCCAGGATGCCGGGGCGGTGCCGCCGAGCGGGCTGGACGCGCCGATGCCGGTGATGACGATCTTGCTGGTCACAACGATCCTTCTGGTTCTCGGGCTGTCGCCCCGTGCCGGGCTGTCGCGGGGGGGCCGGGTGGCGGCCGCCCCCCACCGCGCACCCCGGGGCGGGGTCGATGTAGCTGACGGCGTAGCC
>JASGFF010000116.1:0-3087 GCA_047605685.1 Microbacteriaceae bacterium | reverse complement strand
ACCGCGGGTGGCGCTCGCGGCGGCGGCGGAGGGCACCGAGCTCGTGGTGCTCGACGCCCGCAGCGACACGGAGTTCGTGCTGCGGCGCCCGGCGCTGCGGGCGATCGCGACGGGGGAGCGGTGGCTGCCGAGCCACGCCGACCCGGTGGTGCGCTCGGCGATCGAGGCGGCGGCGCGTCGCGACGAGGCGGTGCGCGGCGTCGCCCTCGCCGCCGGCGACCCCGAGGCGCGGCTGTACGGCCCCGAGCTCGTGCTCGTGCTCGCCCTCGTCGAGGGGCTCGGCGCGGCCGAGGTCGATGGCGTGATCACTCGGCAGCGGGCCGCTTGGGGAACCGTGGTCGCCGAGCGGGTCGACTCGCTCGGCATCCGTGTCGAGGCTGCGCCGGGCGCTGGGCCGGGCGCTGGGCCGGGTCGGGACGGGCCGAGTCGGGCCGGGCCGGGCCGGGACGGGCCGTATGACGGGCCGGGGCGGCGCGGGCCGTGAACGCGATGCGGCGGGCACCGCGAGCCCGGGCGGCGGGCGGCATCGCCGTGCTCGTGCTCGGCTGCGTCGTGGCGGCGGCATCCCTGAGCGGCTGCGGTCAGGTCGAGTCGACGCCGCAGGCCGCGGCGACCGGCCAGATCGCCGAGGCCGACAGCGGAGTCATGACGCTCGCCGTCGACGGTCTGGAGCGCACCGCCATCGTCCGCGACTCCACCTCGAGCGCGATCGCGCAGGCCGCGAACGCCCGGGTTCCCGCCCTCATCGTGCTGCACGGGGCGAGCGGCTCGAACACCGCGACCGAGACGACCACCGGCCTGACCGCCCTCGCCGAGCAGGACGGCTTCGTCGTCGCCTATCCGCGCGGCACCGCCTTCGGCCGAGCCGTCGGCGGCTACGCCTGGAACGCGGGCGGATGCTGCGGCAGGCCGGTCACCGACGACGTCGATGACGTCGCCTTCCTCTCCGCGCTCATCGACGAGCTCATCGCCGAGCACAACGTCGACCCAGAGCGGGTGTACCTCGCCGGCTTCTCCAACGGCGGCATGATGGCCTACCGCTTCGCCTGCGAGCTCGGCCAGCGGCTCGCCGGCATCGTCGTGGTCAGCGGCGCCCTCAACGTGGACTCCTGCGTCGCCCCGACGGCGCTGCCGGTGCTCATCGTGCACGGCACCAAGGACGGCACCGTGCCCTACGACGGCGGGCCTCCGAGCGCCACGCAGCAGAAGCGCCTCGGCTACTGGGTGAACGCCTCGGTGGCGGATGCGACGTCGTTCTGGTCCGCCCGCGACGGCTGCACGTCGAGCACGACGGCGAGCCTCGGCGCGGTGCGCACGCGCGTCTGGGACGGCTGCGCGAGCGGATCGGCGCTCGAGCTCGTGACGATCCCCGGCGGCATCCACCGCTGGCCGACGACGGCCAACGAGAGCTTCGACGCGAGCGCCTTCCTCGTCGACTGGCTCGGCCTGGACGAGCCGACCGATCCCTTCCAGCCCGCGGACCCGGCCGAGCAGGAGCCTCCCGTGCGGCAGGCCACCGGCACCGCGACGCCGGCCGGATAGCGGTCGGCCGGACAGCGGTCGGCCGGACAGCGGTCGCCGGACAGCCGACGGCGCTCAGCTCACCGGCCCCGTGAACCGCTCCCCGGGCCCCTTGCCGGGCGCGTCGGGCAGCGGCGAGGCCTCGCGGAAGGCGAGCTGCACCGTGCGCAGGCCGTCGCGCAGCGCGAGCGCGTGGTGGTCGCCGAGGAACGGTGCCGAGGCGGTCACCAGCCCGGCGAGCGCCTCGATGAGCTTGCGGGCCTCGTCGAAGTCGAGCTGGTCCGCGGCATCCGGCTCGTCGGCGAGCCCCAGCTTGACCGCGGCCGCCGAGAGCAGGTGGATCGCGACGGTGTTGACGATCTCGATCGCGGGCACCTCGGCGATGTCCCGGATCTCCTCGGCGGCGGCGTCGAAATCGGCCATGGTGCGTCCTTACGGTCTCGGTGGCGGTCTGCTATCCTTGCCGAGGCTCCGGGGCCTGCCCCGGCACGAAAGAGGAGTTCGCTCCCACCCGTCGACCGACAGTCAAGGTTCCAATCAAGGTTACCGGGTCAGCACCACCCGATTCCCGATCGCGCGTCACGGCCCGCGGTCTCGGGTGGATGGCGCGCCGTCGGCGTGCCGCCAGCCTCCTTCGTCGTCGTGCGACTCCCGTCGCATCGGTCGAGCTCGAACGCACACGAAGAAGGAGTCCCGCATCAGCGATCCCCGTACCAACGACCGCATCCGCGTCCCCGAGGTCCGACTCGTCGGCCCCGGCGGCGAGCAGGTCGGCATCGTCCGCATCGAGGACGCGCTGCGCCTGGCTCGCGAGGCCGATCTGGATCTGGTCGAGGTCGCCCCGAACTCGCGCCCGCCCGTGGTCAAGATCATGGACTACGGCAAGTTCAAGTACGAAGAGGCGCAGAAGGCCAAGGAGGCCCGTCGCAACCAGGCGAACACCATCCTCAAGGAGGTGCGCTTCCGGCTCAAGATCGACAGGCACGACTACGAGACCAAACGCAAGCGCGCCGAGGGCTTCCTCTCCGCGGGCGACAAGGTCAAGGCCATGATCCTGTTCCGCGGACGCGAGCAGTCGCGCCCCGAGCAGGGCGTGCGGCTGCTGCAGCGCTTCGCCGAGGACATCGCCGAGTTCGGCAGCGTGGAGTCGAACCCGACGATCGACGGCCGCAACATGGTCATGGTCATCGCGCCCCACAAGAACAAGGCGACGGCCAAGGCCGAGGCGAACGAGCGCCGGCAGGCGCAGCGCGTCCAGCGCTCGGATGTCGCGGTGCCGGATGCCGTGGCGCCCGAGGCGGCCCCGGCCGTGACGGCGGCGGTTGTGGCGGCCCCGGTTGCTGCGGAGCCGGTCGAGGCTCCGGCTGCTGGGGCGTCGGCCGTCGAGGCCTCTGCTGTCGAGGCCCCGGCCGCCGCCCCCGAGCCGATCCCGGCGACCAGCGTGGCCGTCGAGGCCGTGACCCCCAAGCCGACGGCCGCCAAGCCCGCCGCCGCCAAGCCGACGACCGCCAAGCCCGCCGCCGCCAAGCCGGCGGCCGCCAAGCCCGCCGCCCCCGCGGCGGCCCG
>JASGFF010000115.1:0-3238 GCA_047605685.1 Microbacteriaceae bacterium | reverse complement strand
CAGTGCGGATGCCGGCGCAGCCCGGCGGTGGCCCGCACGAGCGGCGGCGGGAGCAGGCCGGCGGCGTGCAGCTCTTCACCTGCGAGCACGGCGGCGACGGTGTCGTGGACCAGCAGCCGGCCGCCTGACAGCACGGCGGCGTGGGAGGCGTAGTCGGCGACGAGCTGCGTGTCGTGGGTGACCATGACGACGGTGGTCCCCTGCCGGCGCAGCTCTTCGAGCAGGGAGAGCAGGGCGACGGCGTGCTCGCGGTCCTGGCCGTAGGTGGGCTCGTCGAGGGCGAGCACCTCGGGTTCGACGATGAGGACGGTGCCGACCGAGAGGCGCCGCTTCTGGCCGCCGGAGAGCCGGAACGGGTGCCGGTCGCGCAGCTCGGCGAGTCCCAGCCGGTTCAGCATCTCCTCGACGCGCTCCTGGACGGCCTGCTCGTCGACGCCCTGCACGCGCAGGCCGTAGGCGAGCTCGTCGGCGACGGTGTCGGCGACGAACTGGTGCTCAGGGTTCTGGAACACGTATCCGATCCGCTGCGCCAGCCGGGTGGGGTCCGCGGTGGCGGGGTCGAGCCCGGCGACCTGGACGGTGCCGGCGGGCGGCGCGATCACGCCGGCGATCCGGTGCAGCAGGCTGGTCTTGCCGGCGCCGTTGACGCCGAGGATCGCGAGGAACTCCCCCGCCGCGATGTCGAGGTCGACGCCGTCCAGGACCGTGCGGCCGTCGTGCACCGCGGTGAGCCCGCGGACCCGAACGATCGTCTCGGCGTCGACCGCCACGGCAGCGCCCTCCGCGGGAGCTGGCGGGAGGACGTCCGTCTCGTCCAGTCGCCGCGCGAGCTCGTCGGCGGTGAGCGGAAGCGGGGTCATCGGCGTGCCGGCGTCCTCGAGCCGGAGCGCGGCGAGGGTGGCGACCGGCAGCCAGACACCGAGCGCGAGCAGCTCGCGGGCGTGCCCGGCGAGGACCTCGCGTACGGGGCCGTGGAAGGCGGTCCGGCCCGCGGCGTCCAGCACGAGCACGGTGTCGACGAGTTCGATCGCGGGGTCGAGGTCGTGCTCGATGAGCACCAGGCCGATGCCGAGCTCGTCGACGAGCTCGCGCAGCACGGCGTACACCTCGACGACGGCCGCCGGGTCGAGGTTGGCGGTGGGCTCGTCGAGCACGATCAGCGGGGCTCCGGCCGCGAGCGCGCAGGCGATCGCGAGGCGCTGCCTTCCACCGCCGGACAGCGTCGCGGGGTCGTCGTCGCGCCGATCCCACAACTCGACGCGGCGCAGCGCCTGCTCGGCCCGGCGCAGCACCTCGTCCGCGGGGACGAGGAGGTTCTCCGGGCCGAAGCACACCTCGTCCAGGACGCGGGTGCTGACGATCTGCGCGTCCGGGTCCTGGAAGACCATGCCGATCCGCCCGGCGAGGCCGGCGACGGGATGCCTGGCGGTGTCGAGTCCGGCGACGTGGACGCTGCCGGTCACCTCGGCCGGGATCGCCTGCGGCACGAGCCCGTTCAGGCTGAGCGCGAGGGTGGACTTCCCCGACCCGCTGGGGCCGAGCACGAGCAGCACCTCGCCGGGGTCGACGCGCAGCGAGACGCCGTCGGGGCGCGCGCGGCTCGCATCCGGATGCCGCACGGTCAGCTCCCTGGCCTCCACCAGCGGCCGTTCCCCCGGCCCGGCGTCCGTGCTCTCGCGCCGGACCATGCGGATGCGGGGCTGCTGCCCGCCGACGCCCGCGGCGATCAGGCGGCGGACGACGCGCAGGGTCACCCAGGTGATCAGGCAGTAGGACAGCGGGCGCCCGAGGAACAGGGCGACGAGGAAAACCGGTCCGTATTGTTCGGCGCCGACGATGCTGTAGGCGGCGATCGAGTGCTCGGTGGCCAGCACGACGGCCGAGACGTAGAACAGCCAGCTCGGCCAGCGGCGGTATCGCAGCAGGAAGAAGGGAGCCTCGATCACGACCGCGGCGAGCAACTGGGTGAGCACGATCGTCGGCCCCGCGGGCGAGAGCGGCGCGGCCACGAGGCCGCAGATCAGGCCGGTGAGGATGCCGGCGCCCGGTGCCCTCAGCAGGGCCAGGCCGAGCAGCGGCGGCACGCTCCACAGCCCGCCCAGGGCGACGAACAGCAGCGGCAACCCCGTGGTGAACAGCACCATCACGATGTTGGTCGCGGTGACGAGCAGCCCGCCCGCTGCGCCGATGGCGGCGCAGCTCAGCAGGGTGCGGGAGGACATCCGGATCGCGGACGTCTCGGCTGCGCTCACCGGATAAGGTTAGCCTAATCTTCATGACCGGACGTGACACCTATCTGGATCAGACATGTCACGTCCGGGCGGCGGGCGCGGCGAGCGCGGGGCACCCGGATGCCAGAATGGGGCGTGACAACTTTCCGGCACGACACGAACGAGCTCGCCTGGGCCAGCGAGGGCACGGCGACGCTGACGGTCGCCGGGGTGCCGTGGACGATCTCCCCCGAGCACGCCGTGTGGGTGCCGGCCGGAGTGGCGCACAAGGTGCCGTCGACGCGGACCGCGATCCTGTTCCCGCTGCAGTTCGATCTCTCGGCTCCCGGCCCGCAGTGGCGGGAGGCCACGGCGGTGTGGGTGGGTCCGGAGCTGCGTTCTCAGCTGATGCGGTACATCCAGTCGACCTTCGGCGAGGGGCGCGACCGGAAGAGCGAGCGGGACGTCCTGCTGGGGATGCTGCCCGGCCACGGCAGCACGGAGCCGCCGCTGCCGATGCCGACCGACCCGCGGGCGCGGTTCGTCGGCGAGCGCCTGCTGGCCGACCCCGCCGACGCCCGCAGCATCGAGCAGTGGGCGTCCGAGGTGGACGCGAGCGGCAAGACCCTTCAGCGCGCGTTCGTCGCCACGACGGGGCTGAACTTCGCCGAGTGGCGGGTGCGCGCCCGGCTGGATGCGGCGCTGCCGCTGCTGGCGCAGGGCGTGCCGGTGTCGGAGATCGCCGGACGTGTCGGGTACACCACCGCCACCGGGTTCATCGCCGCGTTCCGCCGGCAGTTCGGCCATCCGCCGACCGCGCACGGCCAGGCGCACCGCACGCCGGAGCCGCGGATCGCGGGAACGACCGCAGGCTGATCCCGCGGAGGCCGGCGTGACGGCGGCGGGGACGACGATCGCTCGCCACCCGCTCGTCGTCGTGGTGCCGTGGGCGCTCGCCGTCACCGGGCCGCCGCCGTCCTCTCCCCCGCCCTCGCGCCGCCTCCCGCCGCGCCCCGCCCATCCCGCAC
>JASGFF010000114.1:0-3512 GCA_047605685.1 Microbacteriaceae bacterium | reverse complement strand
GTGCGCGAGGGGGGACTTGAACCCCCACGCCCTATACGGGCACTAGCACCTCAAGCTAGCGCGTCTGCCATTTCCGCCACCCGCGCGCACAGCGCGTCCCGGCACTCCGGCCCGGACACGAGAGACGACAATAGCACCTCCGCCGACGCGCACGGGCACGGCGCCGGCGGCCCCGTTACCGTGGAGGCATGAGCTTCGCGGATGCCGTCCCCGACCCAGCCGCGCCCGGGGGGCCCGGCGCGCATCCGGGCGAGGAGCTGGACGAGGTCGGGCGCATCGCCCGGGACCTCATCCGCATCGACACCAGCAACTACGGCGAGGGCCGCGCCGTGGGCGAGACCGCGGCCGCCGAGCACCTCGGCGCGATCCTCGCCGAGCTCGGCGGCACCCCGGAGTACGTCGACGCCGCCCCCGGCCGCACGAGCGTCGTCGCGCGCTTCACCGGCGCGGACGCCACCAAGCCGGCGCTCGTGCTGCACGGCCACACCGACGTGGTGCCCGCGGATCCGGCGAACTGGAGCGTCGACCCGTTCGGGGGAGTGGTCCGCGACGGCCTGCTCTGGGGCCGCGGCGCCGTCGACATGAAGAACATGGACGCGATGATCGTCACGGCGCTCGGCGACGTCATCCGGGCGGGGGAGCGGCCGGCACGCGAGATCGTCGTCGCCTTCTTCAGCGACGAGGAGAACGGCGGCGTCTTCGGCTCGCAGCACCTGGTGCGCGAGCGCCCCGAGCTGTTCGCCGGGGCGAGCGAGGCGATCAGCGAGGTGGGCGGCTGGAGCGCGACGATCGGCGACCGCCGCGCCTACCTGCTGCAGACCGGCGAGAAGGCGCTGCTGTGGCTGCGGCTCACCGCCCGCGGCACCGCCGCCCACGGCTCGCGGATGATGCGGGACAACGCGGTCACGCGGCTCGCCGAGGCGGTCGCGCGCGTCGGCCGGCAGGACTGGCCGGTGCGCCTGACCGACACCACCCGCACCCTCGTCGCCGAGCTGGCCCGGCTGCTGGAGGTCGACCCGGTGACGCTCGGCCCGGACGAGGTGGTGCTGCGCACCGGCAGCCCGGCGGGCTTCATCCTCGCGACGCTGCGCACGACGACGAACCCGACGATGCTCGCCGCCGGCTACAAGCACAACGTCATCCCGGACACCGCCGAGGCCCGCATCGACGTCCGGCCGCTTCCCGGCCAGGAGCAGGCGGTGCTCGACCGGGTCGCCGAGCTCGTCGGCCCGGACGTCGAGATCGAGGTCATGGAGCACGGCATCGGCCTGGAGACGCCCTTCGAGGGCGCCCTCGTCGAGGAGATGATCGCCCGGCTGCGGGCCCACGACCCCGGGGCGGCGGTGCTGCCCTATCTGATGTCCGGCGGCACCGACAACAAGGCGCTGTCGCGACTGGGCATCACCGGCTACGGGTTCGCGCCGCTGAGGCTCCCGCCGGACCTCGACTTCCCGGGCATGTTCCACGGCGTCGACGAGCGGGTGCCGCTCGATGCCCTAGCCTTCGGTAGGCGGGTGCTCGCCGACCTCATCCGCAGCTACTGATCCGCAGCCATCGATCCTCAGGGGGAACCGCGTGGGCTATATCGAGGCGGTGGTCCTCGGCCTCGTGCAGGGGCTCACCGAGTTCCTGCCGGTCTCGTCGAGCGCGCACGTGCGCATCGTGGGAGAGCTCATCGGCACCGGCGCCGATCCCGGAGCGCGGTTCACCGCGATCATCCAGATCGGCACCGAGCTCGCCGTGCTCGTCTACTTCTTCGGCGACATCGCCCACATCGTCGCGAGCTGGTTCAAGGGGCTCACCGGCCGGCTGCCGCAGAGCGACCCGAACGTGCGGCTCGGCTGGTTCGTCATCGTCGGCTCCGTCCCGATCGTGCTGCTCGGCCTGCTGCTGCAGGACGCGATCGAGACGACGTTCCGCTCGCTGTGGATCGTCGCGACCACCCTCATCGTGTTCGGCATCCTGCTCGGCATCGCGGATGCCGTCGGCGCACGGTCCCGCCGACTGCGCGACCTCAGCTGGCCGCACGCAATCCTCTACGGCCTCGCCCAGTCGCTCGCCCTCATCCCGGGCGTGTCCCGCTCCGGCGGCACCACGACGATGGGGCGGCTGCTCGGCTACGAGCGGCCGGCAGCCACCCGCTTCGGCTTCCTGCTCGCCCTGCCCGCCGTGTTCGGCAGCGGCCTCTACGAGCTCTACAAGGCGGTCACGGAGCCCTGCACCGTGGGGATGACGACGTGCACGCCCGAGGTGTTCGACGCCGGCCAGACGACCGTCGCGACGATCGTCGCCGGTGTCGTCGGCTTCGCCGTCATCGCCTTCCTGATGCGCTACATCGAGCGGCACTCCTTCCTGCCGTTCGTGATCTACCGCGTCCTCGTCGGCGCCCTCGTGCTCGTGCTGCTGGCCACGGGCGTGATCGCCGCGTGAGGCCCTGGCCGGCCCCGGCGATCCCGCGCCTGCCCGGGCGCGGACCGCTGCCGCGCGTGCACGACACCGCGACCGGGGCACTCGCCGAGGTCGGCGGCCCCCGTGCCGCCTCGCTCTACGTCTGCGGCATCACCCCCTACGACGCCACCCACCTCGGCCACGCGGCCACCTACCTCGCCTTCGACACGCTGCAGCGACTCTGGCTGGACGCCGGGCTCGCGGTGACCTACCTGCAGAACGTCACGGATGTCGACGACCCGCTGCTCGAGCGCGCGGTCGCCACCGGCGTGCCCTGGCGGGAGCTCGCCGACCGCGAGACGGCGCTCTTCGCCGAGGACATGGCGGCGCTCGGCATCCGTCCGCCGGAGCACTGGACCGCGGTGAGCGAGGTGGTCGCCGAGGTCGCCGAGGCGGTGCGCGTCCTGCTGGAGCGCGGCCTCGCCTACCGGCTGGGCGAGGACCTGTACTTCGACTCGGCGGCGGCGGCCTCACAGCTCTGGCGGCTCGGCACGGAGCCCCGTCTCGACCGCGCCACGATGCTCGCGCTGGCCGGTGAGCGCGGCGGCGATCCGGAGCGTCCGGGCAAACGCGACCCGCTCGACCCGCTGCTGTGGCGCGGCAGCCGGCCGCGGGATGACCCGAGCCGGGAGCCGCGCTGGCCCTCGCCGCTCGGCGCCGGCCGCCCGGGCTGGCACATCGAGTGCTCGGTGATCGCCGGGCTCGGCACGAGCCTGCCGCTGTCCGTCAACGGCGGCGGGGTCGACCTGGCGTTCCCGCACCACGAGTTCAGCGCCGGTCACACGGCCGCCCTCGACGGCGTGCGGCTCGCGCTCGCCTCGGTGCACGCGGGCCTCGTCGGCTACCGCGGCGAGAAGATGTCGAAGTCGCTCGGCAACCTGGTGTTCGTCTCCGCGCTCCGGCGCGAGCACGACCCGCGCGCCATCCGGCTGGCGCTGCTGGCGCACCACTACCGCGAGGACTGGGAATGGCACGACGAGGAGCTCGCCGCGGCCGAGGAGCGGCTCGCGCGCTGGAGCGCGGCCGCGCGCGCGGCCTCGGCGGGGCAGCCCGGCCCGGTGGAG
>JASGFF010000113.1:0-3638 GCA_047605685.1 Microbacteriaceae bacterium | reverse complement strand
CGTGCCCGGAGGACGCGGAAGCGTCCGGAGGGTGCGGTGGGGTGTTTTGTCGTTCAGCCTTCGGGCTGAATGTCAATCCGCGCGCCGTGCCCGGAGGACGCGGAAGCGTCCGGAGGGTGCGGTGGGGTGTTTTGTCGTTCGGCCTTCGGGCTGAATGTCAATCCGCGTCGGGCACCGCGTCGGGCGCGGCGGCCCGCCGGGCCTTGCGGGCGGCACGCAGGTAGTGCAGCGCCGCCGGGCCCACCGAGACGACGACGGCGGCGACGAGCATGAGGTCGATGTACTCGCTCACGAAGCGGGCCAGCGGCGGGATGAAGCCGAGCACGAAGCCGCCCGTGGTCACCCCGGCACCCCAGAGGAGCGCGCCGACGATGTTGTAGAGCGAGTACCTGCGGTAGTCCATGTGGCCGACGCCCGCGGCGACGGGAGCGAAGGTGCGCACCACCGGCACGAAGCGGGCAAGGATCACGGCGATGCCGCCGAAGCGGTCGAAGAACAGGTTGGTCCGTTCGACGTTCGCGCGGCTGAACAGGCCGCTCTCGCGACGCTCGAAGATCGGCGGCCCCGCCGTGCGGCCGATGAGGTAGCCGAGCTCGCCGCCGAGGAACGCGGCGACGCCGATCGCGAGGGCCACGAGGTAGATCGGGATGCGGATGCCGTCGCCGGCATCCGTCATCGTGCCGGTGTAGGTGAGCAGCCCGGTGATCACCAGCAGCGAGTCGCCCGGGAACACGAAGCCGACGAGCAGCCCGGTCTCCGCGAACACGATGACGCACACGGCGAGCAGGGCCCACGGGCCGAAGGCCGTCAGGATCGTGCTCGGGTCGAGGAAGGGGATGAGGGCGCTCGGGGCCAAGGTGCTCCAGTTCGTCGCGCCGCGATCGTGCGGGAGAAGGGGCTCGAACCCTCACGCCTTACGGCACAGGAACCTAAATCCTGCGTGTCTACCAGTTCCACCACTCCCGCGAGGCGGCGCTCCCAGTGTAGGAGAGCCGAGCGGGGCGCACGCCGGGGCCGCCGACCGCACGGCACGGCCCGCCGGCACCCTGTGGACACCCCTCGGGCCGCAGGCGCCGCGCTCCGATAATCGGTGGCATGTCGCAGCAGGCGGTCGCGCTCATCACCGACGAGGTGCGGGCCCGGCTGCGCCGCGACGGCGTCGACCTGGCCCGTGACCGCGAGCTCGCCGACCGCTACGTGCACGAGGAGGTGCGCCGCTACAGCGAGCGGGCGCTCGGGGGCAGCGTGCCGCTGCTCGCCGACGAGGCGCTCGCCGCCCGCCAGGTCGTCGCCGCCCTCACCGGCTACGGCCCGCTGCAGCCGCTGTTCGACGACGAGGGCGTCGAGGAGATCTGGATCAACGCCCCCGACCGGGTGTTCGCCGCCCGCGGCGGGGTGAGCGAGCTCACCGGCATCCGGCTCGGCGAGACCGAGGTGCGTGACCTCGTCGATCGGATGCTGCAGGGCTCCGGCCGCCGCGTGGACGTCTCCAGCCCCTTCGTCGACGCGAGCCTGCCGGACGGCTCCCGGCTGCACGTCGTCATCCCCGACATCACCGCACGGCACCTGAGCGTCAACATCCGCAAGTTCGTGCACCGCATCCGCGACCTGCAGCGGCTCGTCGCGCTCGGCAGCCTGCCGGTCGCCGCCGCCGTGTTCCTGCGCGCCTGCGTGCTCGCCGGCTGCACGGTGCTGGTCTCGGGCGCCACCCAGAGCGGCAAGACCACGATGCTCGGGGCGCTGCTCGCCGCCGCCCGACCCGAGGAGCGCATCGTCACCGTCGAGGAGACGTTCGAGCTCGACGTCGCGGCCCGCGACCGGGTCGGGATGCAGTGCCGGCAGCCGAGCCTCGAGGGCACCGGCGAGGTGACGCTGCGCCGGCTGGTCAAGGAGGCGCTGCGGATGCGGCCCGACCGGCTCGTCGTCGGCGAGGTGCGGGAGGCCGAGGCGCTCGACCTGCTCATCGCGCTCAACTCCGGGCTGCCGGGGATGTCCTCGATCCACGCCAACAGCGCCCGGGACGCCCTCGCCAAGCTGTGCACGCTGCCGCTGCTGGCCGGCCGCAACATCGACCAGGGCTTCATCGTGCCGACGGTCGCCTCGGTGATCGACGTGGTGGTGCACTGTGAGCTGCTGCCGGACGGCCGCCGCCGCGTCGCCGAGATCTGCTGCCCGAGCGGGCACGCCGCCGGTGTCGTCGTCGAGTGCTCGAGCGTGTTCGCGCTCGAGGGAGCCGAGCTCGTGCACACCGGCGCGTTCCCGAGCCGCCGGGGGCGGTTCGCGGCCGCCGGCATCGACCTCGCCGCCGTGCTCGGGCGGGCGGCGTGAGCGTCGCGCTCGGCATCCTGCTCGGCATCGGCCTCGTGCTGGCGCTCTCGCCCTGGCTGTGGCCGCATCGCGACGCCGCGCCGGTGCGCGGCGGCCGGCTGCGCGAGCTGTTGCTGCGCGCCGGCATGCCGCGGGTCACGCCGGCGGCCTTCGCGCTCGTCTCGCTCGTGCTCGGCACCGTCGCGGGCGGGCTGGTCGCCGCGCTGCTGCCGGTGGTCGTGCTCGCGCTCGCCGCGGGGCTCGCCGGTGCCGCGCTCCCCGCGCTGCTGCTCGTGGCCCGGGTGCGCGCCCTGCGTCGCGCGGCCAGGGTGCTCTGGCCGGATGTCGTCGACCACCTCGTCTCGGCGGTGCGCTCGGGTCTCGCCCTGCCGGACAGCGTGATGGCCCTTGCGCACACCGGCCCGCCGGCGGCGCGGGCCGCCTTCGCCGAGTTCGAGCGGGACTACCGCGCGGCCGGCGACTTCGCCGACGCGATCGACCGGCTGGGGCGCCGGCTCGCCGACCCGGTCGCCGACCGCATCCTGGAGACGCTGCGGATGTCGCGTGAGGTCGGCGGCAGCGAGCTCGTGGGCGTGCTGCGCTCCCTCGCCGGCTACCTGCGGGCGGATGCCGCCGTGCGCGCCGAGCTCGAGGCGCGGCAGTCCTGGGTGGTGGTCGCGGCCCGCCTGGGGCTCGCCGCCCCGTGGCTCGTGCTCGCCCTGCTCAGCACGCGACCGGAGGCACAGGCGGCCTACAACTCGCTCGCCGGATCGCTCGTGATCGCCGGATGCCTGGCCGTCACGGTCATCGCCTACCGGCTGATGCTCGCGGTGGGACGGCTGCCGGAGGAGCGGCGGTGGTCCGAGTGAGCGGCCCGGGCAGCGGCCTGGGCAGCGGCCCGGGCAGCGGCTTAGGCATCGCGCTCGTGCTCGGCGCGGTCCTCGGCCTCGGCTGCTGGCTCGTGGTGAGCACCCTGCCGCGCCTCGGCCGTCCTGGACTCGCCGCTCGGGTGGCTCCGCACGTCGCGGACCTCTCCGGGCCCGCCCGCGAGCTCGCCGATCGGCGCACCGCCGACCCGCTGCCGGTGCTCGCTCTCCTGCTCGCGCCGCCGATCCGGCGGCTGGCGGCGGCGCTCGACGCGCTGCTCGGCGGCTCGGCGACGACGGAGAGGCGGCTGGCGCAGGCCGGCTCGACGCTCACGGCGCCGGAGCTGCGCATCCGCCAGCTGCTCTGGGGCGCGGTCGGGGCGGGCCTCGGCGTGCTCGTCGACGTGCTCCTCGCCGGCACGGCGTCCGGTCGGCCGCTGCCGCCGCTCGCCCAGCTCGGCGTCG
>JASGFF010000112.1:0-3666 GCA_047605685.1 Microbacteriaceae bacterium | reverse complement strand
ACGGCGTCGTCACCGGCTCGGTCATCGAGGTCGTCAAGGGCGGCCTCATCGTCGACATCGGCCTGCGCGGCTTCCTGCCGGCCTCGCTCATCGAGCTGCGCCGTGTCCGCGACCTCACGCCGTACCTCGGCCAGGAGATCGAGGCGAAGATCCTCGAGCTCGACAAGAACCGCAACAACGTGGTGCTCTCGCGCCGGGCGCTGCTCGAGCAGACCCAGTCGGAGAGCCGCTCGACGTTCCTGGCGAACCTCGCCAAGGGCCAGGTGCGCAAGGGCGTCGTCTCCTCGATCGTCAACTTCGGCGCCTTCGTCGACCTCGGCGGCGTCGACGGCCTCGTGCACGTCTCCGAGCTGTCCTGGAAGCACATCGAGCACGCCTCCGAGGTCGTCGAGGTCGGCCAGGAGGTCACCGTCGAGATCCTCGAGGTGGACCTGGACCGCGAGCGCGTGTCGCTCTCGCTCAAGGCCACCCAGGAGGACCCGTGGCAGGTCTTCGCGCGCACCCACGCCATCGGCCAGGTCGCGCCCGGCAAGGTCACCAAGCTCGTCCCCTTCGGCGCCTTCGTGCGGGTCGCGGACGGCATCGAGGGCCTCGTGCACATCTCGGAGCTCTCCGCGAAGCACGTCGAGCTCGCCGAGCAGGTCGTCTCGGTCGGCGACGAGGTGTTCGTCAAGGTCATCGACATCGACCTGGAGCGCCGCCGCATCTCGTTGAGCCTCAAGCAGGCCAACGACGGCGTCGACCCGGAGGGCACCGAGTTCGACCCGGCGCTCTACGGCATGCCGACCGAGTACGACGAGCAGGGCAACTACCGCTACCCGGAGGGCTTCGACGAGACCACCGGCGAGTGGAAGGACGGCTTCGAGGAGCAGCGCGCCACCTGGGAGGCGGACTACGCCGCGGCCCAGGCCCGCTGGGAGGCCCACAAGAAGCAGGTGGCCGACTCGCTCTCCGAGCAGTCCACGACCCTCGGCGGCGCCCCGGGCGGCTCGGCCGCGGGCGACGCCTCCACCGCCGGCACCCTCGCCGACGACGCCTCGCTCGCCGCGCTGCGCGAGCGGCTGTCGTCGAACGGCTGAGCGGCCAGAGGTTGAGCGGCCAAAGGCTGAGCGGCCAGAGCGGCTGAGCGCCGCATCCGAACGGACGGAGGGCCGGTCCCCGCGGGGACCGGCCCTCCGGCGTCTGCGGACCGCCGCGGAGGCGCTAGCGTGAGGCGGGTGATCCACGTCGCGCTCACCGGCGGCGTCGCCGCCGGCAAGTCGGTCGTCGCCCGCCGGCTCGCCGAGCTCGGCGCCCGCGTCATCGACGCCGACGTGCTCGCCCGGGAGGTCGTCGGCCCCGGCACGCCGGGGCTGGCCGCCATCGCGGAGCGCTTCGGCGACGGTGTGATCGCCGGCGACGGCGGCCTCGACCGCGCGGCGCTCGGCGCCATCGTGTTCGCCGACGCGGGCGCGCGCGCCGACCTCAACGCCATCGTGCACCCCGCCGTCGCGGCGCGTCGGCGCGAGATCCTGGCCGGGATGCCGGTCGGGGCGGTCGTCGTCAGCGACATCCCGCTGCTCGTCGAGACCGACCCGCGCGCCCGCGAGCACTACGACGAGGTGCTCGTCGTGCACGCCGGGCAGGAGCAGCGCATCGAGCGGATGACGCGCGACCGCCGCTGGAGCCGCGAGGAGGCGCTGCGCCGCATCCGCTCCCAGGCGAGCGAGGACGAGCGGCTCGCCGCCGCCACGACGGTGATCGACAACACCGGGCCGCTGGCGGCGACGCTGCGCGAGGTCGACGAGCTCTGGGCGCGGCTGAGCCGGCGCTGAGCCCCGCGGATGTCGGCGGCTCTCCGTACCCTGGAGGGATGCAGCCGACCCGTGCCGTGAACCCGTTCCGGGTCGTGAGCGACTACCAGCCCAGCGGAGACCAGCCGCAGGCGATCGCGGAGCTCGCGGCACGCATCACCGCGGGTGAGACCGACGTGGTGCTGCTCGGTGCCACCGGCACCGGCAAGAGCGCGACGACGGCCTGGCTCGTGGAGAGGGTGCAGCGCCCCACCCTCGTGCTCGCGCACAACAAGACCCTCGCCGCGCAGCTCGCCAACGAGTTCCGGGAACTCATGCCCGACAACGCCGTCGAGTACTTCGTCAGCTACTACGACTACTACCAGCCCGAGGCCTACGTGCCGCAGACGGACACCTTCATCGAGAAGGACTCCTCGGTCAACGCCGAGGTGGAGCGGCTGCGGCACTCGACGACGAACTCGCTGCTGAGCCGCCGCGACGTCATCGTCGTCTCCACCGTCTCGTGCATCTACGGCCTCGGCGCCGCCGAGGAGTACCTCGACGCCTCGGTCGCCGTGCACGTCGGCGACCGCATCCCGCGCGACGCGCTCGTGCGCCAGTTCGTGGGCATGCAGTACCAGCGCAACGACGTCGACTTCTCCCGCGGCCGGTTCCGGGTGCGCGGCGACACCATCGAGATCATCCCGGTCTACGAGGAGCACGCCATCCGCATCGAGATGTTCGGCGACGAGGTCGAGGCGCTGTACTCGCTCAACCCGCTCACCGGCGACGTCCTCCAGCGCATGGACGCGGTCTCGGTGTTCCCCGCGACGCACTACGCGGCCGGCACCGAGACGATCCACCGGGCGATCGGCACCATCCGGGCCGAGCTCGAGGAGCGCCTGGCGGAGCTGGAGCGGCAGGGCAAGCTGCTCGAGGCCCAGCGGCTGCGGATGCGCACCACCTTCGACCTGGAGATGATGGAGCAGATCGGCTTCTGCAACGGCATCGAGAACTACTCCCGGCACATCGACGGCCGTGCCGCCGGCGAGCCGCCGCACTGCCTGCTCGACTACTTCCCCGAGGACTTCCTCGTCGTCATCGACGAGTCGCACGTGACGGTGCCGCAGATCGGCGCCATGTACGAGGGGGACGCCAGTCGCAAGCGCACCCTCGTCGAGCACGGCTTCCGACTGCCGAGCGCGCTCGACAACCGGCCGCTCACCTGGGAGGAGTTCCTCGACCGGGTGGGCCAGAAGGTCTACCTCTCGGCCACACCGGGCAGCTACGAGCTCGGCGTGACCGACTCGATCGTAGAGCAGATCATCCGCCCCACCGGCCTCGTCGACCCTCAGATCGTGGTCAAGCCGACGAAGGGGCAGATCGACGACCTGCTCGAGCAGATCCGGCAGCGTGTCGAGGCCGACGAGCGGGTGCTCGTCACGACGCTCACCAAGAGGATGGCCGAGGAGCTCACCGACTATCTCGCCGAGGCGGGGGTGCGGGTGCGCTACCTGCACTCGGACGTCGACACGCTGCGCCGCGTCGAGCTGCTCACCGAGCTGCGCCAGGGCGTCTACGACGTGCTCGTCGGCATCAACCTGCTGCGCGAGGGCCTCGACCTGCCCGAGGTATCCCTCGTGGCGATCCTCGACGCCGACAAGGAGGGCTTCCTGCGCAGCGGCACCTCGCTGATCCAGACGATCGGGCGCGCCGCCCGCAACGTCAACGGCCAGGTGCACATGTACGCCGACAACCTCACCGACTCGATGCGCACGGCGATCGAGGAGACCGAGCGGCGGCGCGAGAGGCAGATCGCCTACAACGCCGAGCGCGGCATCGACCCGCAGCCGCTGCGCAAGCGCATCGCCGACATCACCGACGTGCTCGCGCG
>JASGFF010000111.1:0-3672 GCA_047605685.1 Microbacteriaceae bacterium | reverse complement strand
TCCGCCAGCCGGTGTCGTTGTCGAAGGCCTGGCCGCGCTGCGACCACCAGGTGTACGGCCCGTCCACCTCGCCGGCGACCCGGCGCCCGACGTCGACCCAGCCGAGGCCCGTGCGGCTGCTGCCGTCGACGGCCTCGACGGCGGCGCCCGCGTCCGTGAAGAAGGCGTCGAAGTAGGCGCGCTCCTGAACCAGGAAGCCCGCGTTCTTGCGGTTGCCGCGCCAGTTCTTGATGTCGAGCTCGCGGTGGCCGACGTTGAGGTCGCCCACGATGAGGGCGAGCTCGGAGTGCGCGGCGAGCTCCGGCATCCGGGCGGTCATCGCGTCCAGGAACCTGTACTTCTCCACCTGCTTCGGGGTGTCGGCCTCCCCGGAGTGCACGTAGGTGGAGACGACGGTGACCATCCGGCCGCCGACCTCGTAGTCCGCCTCGAGCCAGCGGCCGGCGGAGTCGAAGTCCGGCGCGCCCAGCTCGACCCGGTGGATGCTGGCCTTCGCCCGCGAGGCGAGCGCGACGCCGGCGCGGCCCTTCGCCGTGGCCGGGTCGTGCAGGATGTCCCAGTCGTCGCCGAGCAGTGCGCGCAGATCGTCCGTGGAGGCGCGCACCTCCTGAAGGGCGAGGATGTCGACGTCACGGCCGTCGAGCCACTCGCCCATCCCCTTCCGATAGGCGGCCCGGACGCCGTTGACGTTCACGGTTGCGATGCGGAGCGGTCTCGTCGGCATGGCTCGATCCTACGGAGGACGTCCGATCCTGCTGGCGGCTCCCGATCCCACGGAGGCCGCGGTGGCGCCGAAAACGAAAACGAAGGAGTGGGGAGCGCCGGCGGCCGAAACGGGCCCGCATCGCGGGGGCTCCCCTCGCGGCTCCTTCGTTTTCGGCGCGTTGCGGCGCGGCACCGCGGGGTTGGTGCGCCGCGGGGTCGGTGAGGCGCGGTGCGTCAGCGCTGAGCGTCAGTCGCGGCCGATGCGGGGGCGGGACACGCGAGCGCGGCTGCCCCGGGGCAGCCGCGCCGGAGCGCGCCCCGCGACGGCCACGCTGGCGTCCGCGAGGCCGGTGGCCACGAGGGCCGCGACCATGAGCAGCACCTGGCAGAGCAGGTCGAGGAACACCAGCAGGCCGAGGATGACGACGAAGGAGGCGAGCAGCGGGTTCGAGCCGGCGCCGCCGATCACGCCGAGCTGGTACAGCACCGTGAGCGCGGCCGCCGCCACCCCGCCGAGCAGCGCCCCCGGCCACAACCGGGACGGCGGCATCCGGACGCCGGCGTGCAGGGTCAGCAGCGCCCCGATCGCCACCGTGTCGATGACGACGACGGCGAGCTGTGCCACCGCTCGGGCGGCCAGGGTGCCGAGCGCCGAGTCGGCGGCGACGCCGAGCAGGCCGAGCGCGGCGTCGGTCGCCGCGGTGCCGAGCACCGACAGCGCCGTCGAGACCAGCAGCAGGGCGCCGAGGCCGACGAGGAAGCCCAGGTCGCGCAGCCGCAGCAGCACGCCGTTGCCGGGCGCCGCCGGCAGCCCGAACATCTCCCGGATGGCGTCGCGGGACGCCGAGAGGAAGCCGAGCGCGGTGAGCAGCCCGGCCGCGAGCGCGATGGCGCCCGTCCAGCTGAACGTGCTCGTCGCGAGCAGGGCGTCCGGGTCGATCGCGCCCTCGGAGGAGCCGCTCGAGACCAGGCCGGGCACGGCCTCGGCGAGTCCGGCGACGAGGCTCGCGCGCAGCGCGTCGTCGTCGGCGAGCACGAGCCCCGCCACCGAGAACAGCACCCACACCGCGGCGAACAGGGAGAACAGCGCCCGGTAGGCGAGGCCGCCGGCCAGGATCGTGCCGTGCCGCGCCGCGTAAGAGCGGTAGGCGCGCACCGGCCGCCAGGCCGTCAGCCGGGCGATCATCCGCCTCAGCGCTCCCATGCGCCCACGATAACGGCGCCCGCGGTGCCGGTGCCCGCGCCGCCGCCCGCGGTGACGGCCCTCCCAATGACGGCGGGTTAGGCTGGCGCGCGGCGGCGCCGGGGTCGGCGGCGTCGGAGGGAGTCCCCGTGGAACTGCACGGAATCGGCGTCGGCGGCGGCATCGCCCTCGGACCGGTGCTGCGGATGCCCGAGCCGCTCCCGGAGCCCGGCGACGAGCCCTTCGCGGGCGACGCGGATGCCGAGGCCGTCCGGGTGAGCGCGGCGCTCGCCGCGGTGGCCGCCGAGCTCGAGGAGCGTGGCGAGCGGGCCGGCGGCACGGCCCGGGACGTGCTGCTGGCGACGGCGATGATGGCCGAGGACCCGGCCCTCGCCGAGGAGGTGCGCGGTCTCATCGGGCGGGGCCGCTCCGGGGAGCGCGCCGTGTTCGAGGCCGTCGCCGCCTTCCAGCAGCTGCTGCGGGACACCGGTGGCTACCTCGCCGAGCGGGCGAGCGACCTCGGCGACCTCGCCCAGCGGGTCATCGCCCGGCTGCGCGGCGTGCCCGCCCCGGGGGTGCCGGCGAGCGAGACGCCGTTCGTGCTCGTGGCATCCGACCTCGCGCCCGCCGACACGGCCGTGCTCGACCTCGACCGGGTGCTCGCGCTCGTCACGAGCGCGGGCGGCCCGACGAGCCACACGGCGATCCTGGCCAGGGCGCGCTCGATCCCCGCGATCGTCGGTGTCGAGGGGGCGCTCGGCATCGCCGACGGCACGCCCGTGATCGTCGACGCGGCGAGCGGCACCGTGCTCACCGAGCCGGACGCGCGGGCGCGGGCGGATGTCGAGCGCCGCATCGCGGCGCGCCGGAGCGCGGCATCCGCGCCGATCACCGCCGGCGCGCTCGCCGATGGCACGCCGGTGCCGCTGCTGGCGAACCTCGGCAGCCCGGAGGAGGCAGCCGAGGCGCTCGCGCTCGGTGCCGAGGGGGTGGGGCTGTTCCGCACCGAGTTCCTGTTCCTCGACACGAGTGAGGCGCCGAGCGTCGAGCTGCAGCAGCAGCACTACGGCGCGCTGCTCGAGCGGTTCTCCGGCCGCAAGGTGGTGGTGCGCTGCCTCGACGCCGGTGCCGACAAGCCGCTGCCGTTCCTGGGCGGCGCCCACGAGCAGAACCCCGCCCTCGGCCTGCGTGGCCTGCGCGCGCTGCGGGCGCACGAGACGGTGCTGCGCGACCAGCTGACGGCGCTCGCCCTGGCCGAGCGGTCGGCGGAGGCCGAGCTCTGGGTGATGGCGCCGATGGTCGCGGACGCCGAGGAGACCGCCTGGTTCGTGGACTATGCCACCCGGCTGGGCCTGCGCACCGTCGGGGTGATGGCCGAGGTGCCGGCACTGGCCCTCGTCGCCGAGCAGGTGATGGCATCGGCCGCCTTCGTCTCGATCGGCACCAACGACCTCACCCAGTACACGCTCGCGGCCGACCGGCTGCTCGGCTCGGTCGCGGGCTATCAGGACCCGTGGCATCCGGCGGTGCTGCGCCTGGTGGCGAGGCTCGGCGAGGCGGGCGCGGCGGCCGGCCGGCCGGTGGGCGTCTGCGGCGAGGCCGCCGCCGACCCGCGGCTCGCCGTGGTGCTCGTGGGGCTCGGCGCGACGAGCCTGTCGATGACCCCGGCGGCGCTCGGCGAGGTGCGCGCCGAGCTCGCCACGGTGACGCTCGAGCAGGCGCGGGCCCGGGCCCGCGCCGCCCTCGCCGCGGACAGCGCCCGGGCGGCGCGCGAGGCCGCCGCG
>JASGFF010000110.1:0-4224 GCA_047605685.1 Microbacteriaceae bacterium | reverse complement strand
CTTCCCCCAGCAGTGTGCTGGATTCCACGTGTCCAAGATCAAGGGTCAGGGCCCCCGGGCCCTCGCCGAGCCGTCGGGCCCCAATACTGCGGCTGCCGCGGCATCCCGACGATGGGCGGGGACCGCGGGCCGGCACCCCCATCGCGCACATGGCGACGACGCCGGTCACCGGGATCGTCACCGGGTCGGCGAACGGCGCCCACCCGGCGGCGTGAGAGACGAACGCGATCGTGGCGGCCGCGACGGTGACGACGAAGATCACGGGCTCCCCTTCCTCCTCGCCGGCGACGGCGCTCCCCCGCACCCGGAGCGTCGTCGAGGGGCTCCGGCTGCGGTTCGAGCCCGACCATCCGGCGATAGCGCAGCTGCAGGCGGCCCGCGACGCCCTCGACTCGGCGGGCCTGGCCTGGACGCCCGACGTCCTGTGCCGGCCATCTCGACCCGCGGATCGCCATCGGCCGCGAGGAGCTCGCTCGGCTGCCGCACATGGATGCCCGGCGAGGCGGTCGGCTCCGCGGTGCTCGGCACCGCCCTCTACGAGCCGCTCATCCCCGCCCTGCGCCGGCTGGTCCACCGCCATCTGCTGACCCGGTACCGTCTGCTGACCCGGCGCCACCCGCATCCCCCGCCCCGACCCGGGCGCTCATGACGCGAAGCGCCGCTGCGCCTCGACGCTGGTCGGGGTGAAGAAGTTGATGAGGTTGCCGTCCGGATCGCGGAACAGCAGTGACCGGTTGCCCCACGGCATCGTCGTCGGCTCGTTGACGAACACGTCCACGACGTCCCGAAGCACCGGATAGATCGCGTCGACATCATCGACGAGGAAGTCGAGCGTCACCGATCGGTTGGCGCGCGCTTCGGCGGCGTTCTCGCCGAGCAGTGGGACGGTGGCCGAGCTCGCGATCGCGAGCGTGCCGGAATCGGTGTGCAGCTCCGCGAACAGCGGATGCAGCCGCACCGCGCTGACGCCGGTGATCCTCTCGTAGAAGGCGATCAGACGATCGACATCGTCGGTGATGACGCGGGTGGCCGCGAACTGCATGGCTGTCTCCTCGAGTCCGGTGTCGCCGCCCTGCGGGATGCGGGCGCAAGCCTGACGGTACGAGCAATACCGGGCAGCGAACGCCCGGTATGAAGAGAATGGGGACGTGCCGACCCCGACGTCTCGTGTGCTACAGCTGCTGGAGCTGCTCCAGTCCGCGGAGATCCGCAGCGTCACCGAGCTCGCGGACCGGCTCGGGGTGAACGAGCGCACCGTGCGCCGCTATGTGCGGCAGCTGCTGGAGCTGGACGTCCCCGTCGAGTCGGTGCGCGGCCGCTACGGCGGCTACCGCATCGCGGCCGGCTACCGCGTGCCGCCGCTGATCCTCAGCGATGAGGAGGCCGTCGCCGTGTTCCTCGGTCTGAGTCGAGCTCAGGCCGCCTCCGAGTCGCCCGACATCGCCGCGCAGATCGCGTTGGCGAAGATCCGGCGCTCACTCCCCCCTGCGTCGACCGGCCGTCTCGGTGCGCTCCTCGAGGCCGCGGCGGGATCGCCCCGGCTGAGCGACACTCCCGAGGCGGGCATCCTGCTGACCGTCTCCGACGCCGCACGCGAGCGACGGCCTCTCGAACTGCGCTACCGCGACGCCGACGAGACGCCCTCGCGGCGCACGGTGCATCCCTACGACCTGGCCGTGCGCTCGAGCCGCTGGTACCTGCGCGCGCTGGACGTCGATCGACAGGAGGAACGCATCTTCCGTGTCGACCGCATCGGCGGTGCCCGGGCGCTTCCCGGTGCCTTCGCCGCTCCTCCCGCCGCCGCCGACGCGCTCCCGCCTCTCGTCGACAGATTCGTCGCCGCAAACTATCGCTGGCGTGTGCTGTTGCGCGTCCGAGCGACCGAGAAGCAGATCCGGACGCACCTTCCCGAGAGCGTCGCCGTCGTGCAGCCACTGGATGATCCGGGTGGTGGGCACGCAGAAGAGCCCTGGCAGCGTGTCGAGATCCACGCCAAACGCCTCGACTGGCTCCCCGCCGTCATCGCCGGCTTGGACGGCGACGTGATCATCGAGGCACCGGACGAACTCCGCGAGATCGTCAGGGCCACGGCGACACGGCTGCTGCGCATCGCCGAGGCCGCGGGCACGGTGTATGCGTCCGGCAGAGTGGTGTATCGGTAGCGCGGTGATCGTGTCGTCGAAGACGGCGACGGTCACCGCGCGGTTCTTCGAGGAAACTCCTACTCCCACTCGAAAGAACTCACGACGATGACCGTCGTGCCCAGCATCCACCTTGCCCGCTTCCTTGAGGAGCACCTGTCCCAGGCATCGGCTGATCTGCTGCGCGACATGCTCGGCTCCTTCATCACCGCACTGCTGTCCGCGGACGCCGATCAGGTCTGCGGCACCGCTTACGGCACGGTCTCCGACGCGCGTGTGAACCAGCGCAACGGCCACCGGCACCGCGACTTCGACACCCGCGCCGGCACGATCGACGAGGTAGTTCTCGGCGTACCAGGTGTTGCGCAGGATCGTATAGATCGCCCCGGAGCCGGTCAGTGTGTCCTCGGTGGCCTTGCGGTCGGCGTTGATCGGGAACCGGCCGTCGTCGGCGCGCACACCGCTGGTGCAGTAGACGTGCGGCGCTGCGTCGGTGGCCGCCGCGGCCTCGATGACCGAGACGTGCTACGCGAGACGGTCGGGGTCTGATCCGGAGATCAGCACGACCTCGGGATGCAGGGCGACCAGCTCGCGGACGTGGGTCGGGTCCCACAGGTCGACGACGGCGGCGCCGAACCCGGTCGAGGAGAGCTCGCTCAGGCGCTACTCGTTCCGACCGGCCGCCGTGATCGCTGCGGCCGGGACGCCGCGGCTGGGACGCCCTGTTCTAGCACCTGCCCGCCGAGTGCGCCCGTGGCCCCGAAGACCACGATGCGCGCCTCAGGCGCGGTCGGCGCGGTCGTGCAGGGTGATGTGGTATCCGTCGGGGTCGGCGAAGGTGAACGTCCGGCCGAACGGGCCGTCGATCGGTGCGGAGACGATGGTGTGACCGTCGGCGACCAGCGCGTCGTGAATGGCCTGCACGTCGGTGGCGTGGAGCCAGACCGCCGCGCCGATGCCGGGCTGGGCGACGGAGGCCAAGTCGGTGCCCGGCATGATGTCGCGCACAGCGAACGCGATCGGCATCGTGTCGAAGACCACGGCGTGCGGGGGGCCGGCCGGCGAGCGGACCAGGCCCAGGTAGCGCTCGTAGAACGCCTGCGAGGTGTCCAGGTCACGCACTTGCAGCGAGATAAAGTCGGGGCCGGTGGCGGGCATGAATCTCCTCATTCCTCCCATGTCAGGTTTCTGACACGAATTACTGTATGTCAGAATGTTGACATGAGTCAAGAAGGTGCCGGCATCCACCTGGAGACATCCGTGGGCTACCTCCTCAAACAGGCCTCCAGCGCCCTGCGCACCGCGATGGAAGACGCGCTCCGGCCGCACGGGATGACCGTGACGCACTACTCCTGCCTCGAACTGCTGGCTCAGCGGCCCGGCCTGTCAAACTCCGGCCTCGCCCGCGGAGCGTTCGTGACCCGACAGTCTATGAACGTGCTGCTCCAGGCCCTCGAACGCGGCGGCTACGTCACCAGGCCCGCGGAGGCCCCCGTCGGCAAAGCCCTCCCCGCCCGCCTCACCCCCCGAGGCAGACGCAGCCTCGAAAAGGCATCGGCCGCCGTCCGGCTGGTCGAGGAACGGATGCTGCACGACCTCACCGACACCGAACGATGCCAGGTCGCAGGCCTGCTGCGCAGCATGATCCGCTCCCTCGGCGACGGCGACCACACGGCATAGCTCGCACTGTGACGCGGCCCTCTGGCTTGTACCCGAAGTGCGCGTTGGAAGCGATGAGGACGGCATCGCCTGCGGTGACCGGTTGGGCGCATTCGCCGCTGATGAACGTTGAGCCGTCGCGTATGACGACGACTCTTACGCAGTCGTGATCGTTTCCTTGGGCTGTCTTAATCCGTCGTCGTCTGCGAAGTCGGGCCAGCAGTGGGTCGGGCCAGCAGTGGGTCGGGCCAGCAGTGAGTAGGGTCAGTGTGACCGCCTACCACCGCATCGCAGGATGGCCGCATCCGATCCCGGAGGCCGGGGCACGTCGAGAGGGGCTGAGCATGAGCATGGTCGATCCGGCGGAGATCCGCCGGCAGCGCGAGGCCGCGCGGCAGGGTACGCCGGGCTCGTTGGTCCGGGT
>JASGFF010000109.1:0-4294 GCA_047605685.1 Microbacteriaceae bacterium | reverse complement strand
CACCGCCTGGCTCGCCGCGCGCGCGCACGCCTGGCGGGACGGCGGCAGCACCGCGCGGGTGCACGCGCTGATCCGGCGCCGACTCGCCGGCGAGGCCGCGGCCATGCCACCCGTGCCGGCACCGGTCGCCGCCGGCACCGGCCTCGGCACGATCGAGGTGGTCGCGGCCGGCGACGGCGCCGTCGAGCTGCTGCTGGCCGGCACGGGCGTCGCGCCCGCGAGCGCCTCGCTCGCGGGTGACCGCGACCGCCCAGCCGGCACGATCGAGGCCGGCACGATCGAGACCAGCACGATCGAGGCCAGCACGATCGAGACCGGCACGATCGAGAGCAGCACGATCGAGAGCAGCACTGCCGACGGCGGCAGCGCCGCCGGCTGGCGGGCGCGCATCCCGCTCACCGTGCCGCGGCGGGGCGCGCCCGGAGTCCGGCCGCTGCACACGGGCGTCTACACGCTGCGCCTCGACGACGCCCGCGGCGTCCCGCTCACGCTCGACGTCACCGCCGCGGGGCTGCCGGAGCGCCGCCACGGCGCGCTGTTCCGGCTCGCCGCCGGCACCGAGCACGGCGTCGTCACGGTCACGGTCTCGGCGCCGCTCGCGGACGACGAGCTCGGCCGCGCGAGCCAGCGGCGGCTGCTCGCCGGCTACCGGCGCGAGCGCGTGCCGCTGGCGGAGGCGGTGTTCTTCGAGAGTTACTATGGCCGGACCGCCGGCTGCAACCCGCTCGGCATCGACCGGGCGCTCGCGGCGGCGCATCCCGAGGTGGTGCGCTACTGGAGCGTCGCCGACGCCTCCGTCGCCGTGCCGGCCGGCGCCGTGCCGGTGATCGAGGGCAGCGCCGCCTGGTGGCGGGCGCGGGCGAGCTGCCGGCTGCTGGTCGTCAACGACTGGCTGCGCGGGCGCTGGCGGCCGCGGCCCGGCCAGCGGGTGCTGCAGACCTGGCACGGCACGCCGCTCAAGCGCATCGGCCTCGACAAGCCGGGACTGCGGCCGCGCGCCCGGCTCGCCGCTCTGCGCGAGAGCCGGCGCTGGGACGCGCTGCTCGCGCAGAACCCCTACAGCGCCGAGGCGTTCCGGCACGCCTTCCTGTTCCGCGGGCCGATCTGGCAGGAGGGCTATCCGCGCGACGACGTGCTCGCCGCCGGCGACGGCGCGGCCGTGCGCGCCCGGCTCGGCATCCGGGGCGACGAGACCGTCGTGCTGTACGCGCCCACCTGGCGTGACGACCGCGTCGGCGAGATCGACCACCTGGACGTGGCCCGCTTCCAGCGCCTGCTCGGGCCGGGCCACCGCACGCTCATCCGCGGCCACGCGCGCACGATCGAGGCCGGGGCGGATGTCGTGCCCGCCGACGCGGACGATGCGGGCGTGATCGACGTGACCGGCCACGACGACATCGCCGAGCTGTACCTCGCCGCCGACATCGTCGTCACCGACTATTCCTCGGTTATGTTCGACGCGACCGTGGCCCACCGCCCGCTGCTGTTCCACATGCCCGATCTCGAGCGCTACCGCGACGAGACCCGCGGCTTCCGCTTCGACCCGTTTCCGGTGCTGCCCGGGCCGGTCGCCCGCAGCGCCGAGGAGCTCGCCGGGCTCGTGCGGGCGCTGCCGCGGCGGCCCAGCGGCGGCCCGGACGTCCCCGAGGGCCACCGCGAGCGCTACCGCGCTTGGCGGGAGCGCTTCAACCCGCGCGATGACGGCGCCGCCGGCCTGCGGGTGGTCGAGCGGCTGTACCGGGAGGGCTTCCTGGGCTGAGCGGCACGGGCTGAGCCGCACGGGCCGCCCTGCTCAGCGGCCGGTGAACTCCTCGAGGTTGCGGGCCAGGCCGGTGGTGCCGAGGATGAAGCCCGCCCCCCAGCAGAAGTGGATGACGGGCAGCACGACCACGAGCCAGGCCATCGTCCGCGGTCCGTCCCGCCGGGCGAGCACCGTCGCGGCGAGCACCGCGGCCAGGTAGCCGGCCGGGATGGCGAGGCCGAGCAGCAGCCACGACCAGGCCGCGCCCCAGACGCCGGCGAGGACACCGGCGAGGGCGCCGGCGAGGATGCCGAGCGCGACGAGCACGAGCGCCACCGGCGGCAGCCAGTAGCGCAGGCCGTTGTTCGCCGGGAAGCGCCGGGCGAGCTCGCCACGCCACACGCCGGTGGAGAAGAACTGCCGGGCGAGCGCGAGCACGCTCGCGCGCGGCCGGTAGACGACGGTGAGCGCCGGCGTGAACCAGACGAGCCCGCCGCGGGCGCGGATGCGCCGGTTCAGCTCCCAGTCCTGGCCCCGTTTGAAGCCCTCGTCGAACAGGCCGGCGTCGATCAGGCTCGAACGCCGGAAGCTGCCGAGGTACACGGTCTCCGCCGGGCCCTCCCGGCCGCCGACGTGGTGCCGGGTGCCGCCGAGCCCGATCCGGCTGCGGTAGGCGACGGCGACGGCCCGCTCGAAGGGCGTGACGCCCTGGGCATCCATGACGCCGCCGACGTTGTCCGCGCCGGTGCGCTCCATCGTCTCGACGGCGGTGCGGGTGTACTGCGGCGGCAGCGCCGAGTGCGCGTCCACGCGCACGATCACCGGGAAGCGGCTGGCGCGGATGGCCAGGTTGAGCCCCGCGGGCGTGGAGCCGCCCGGGTTGCGCACCGAGCGGATGCGCGGGTCGGCCGCGACGAGCCGGGCGACGACCTCGTCGGTGGCATCCGTGCTCGGCCCGAGCGCCATCACCACCTCGAACTCGCCCGGGTGGTCCTGCGCCAGCAGGCTCGCCACCGCCGCGCCGACATGCTCGGCCTCGTTGAGCACGGGCATGACGTAGGAGACCCCGACGGGGGTACCGTTGTCGGCCATGCGCCTCCGTGGTGCGGTGTCGAGGGACGGGGCGAATCGACCCTAGCAAGCCGGCGCCTGGCCCCCGCCGCCCTGGACCCCCGCCGACCCGGGCCCAACCGCTTCGGACCCGGGCACGCCACGGGCGCGGGAGCCCATCCATTCTCCCGCGCCCGTGGCGCCCGTCGTGCTTCCGCGAGACGACGGGGGTCGTGTCACGACGCCGTGTAGGCGTCCAGCGTGACGCTCACCGTGGTGCTCTGGCCGTCGCGCACGTAGGTGATGTCGGTCGTCGCCCCGGCCGCGAGGGCGCGGATCTGCGCCGTCAGGTCGGTGTAGTCGGTGATGGTGATGCCGTCGACGGCCGTGATGATGTCGCCCGCCTCGATGCCGGCGCTCTCGGCCGCGCTGCCGCTCGTCACCGCGGTGACGACGGCCCCGGCGACCGTCTGGCCGGTGGTGCCGGTCGAGCTGGAGCTGTCGATCTGCACGCCGAGCTGGCCGTGCGTGGCGGTGCCGTTCGCGATGAGCTCATTGGCGACCCGCTCGGCGAGGTTGGAGGGGATCGAGAAGCCGACGCCGATCGAGCCGGACTCGCTGTCCTCGGAGGACGAGGAGCTGGCCGAGGCGATCGCCACGTTGATGCCGATCACGTCGCCGTCCGAGTCGAGCAGCGGGCCGCCGGAGTTGCCGGGGTTGATGGCGGCATCCGTCTGGATGACGGCGAGCGAGATGGTGCTCGAGGTGGTGGTGTACTGGCTGTCGCCGGAATCGCTCTCGCCCGAGTCGCCCTCGCCCGAGTCGTCGGGGAACTGGAAGCCCCACAGGTCGTAGGGGCTCTGCTCGCCGTCCTGGCTGTCCTGGCTCGAGGAGTCGTCCGGCGCCGCCGAGGAGGCGATCGTGATGCTGCGGTTGAGCGCGCTCACGATGCCGGAGGTGACGGTGCCGGAGAGGCCGAGCGGCGCACCGATGGCGACGGTCTGGTCGCCGACGTTGAGCGTCGAGGAGTCCGCGAACGTCGCGGCCGTCAGGCCGGTCGCCTCGATCTTGACGACGGCGAGGTCGGCGATGGGGTCGGTGCCGACGAGGCTCGCCGTGTAGATCAGGCCGTCGTTGAGCGTGACCGAGATGTCGGCGTCCGCGGTCTCGCCGTCGAGCGTGACGACGTGGGTGTTGGTGAGGATGTAGCCGTCCGAGCTCAGGATGACGCCCGAGCCGGTGCCCGCCTCGCTCGTCGAGGTGACGTTGATCGTCACGACGCTCGGGCTGGCCTTCTCGGCCACGGCGGTGACCGTGGAGATGCTGTCGGGGTTGTTGACGGTGATCGTCGTCGAGCCGCCGGAGGCGCTCGTGTCGCTCGATCCGCTCGAGCCGCCGAGGAGCGCGACGACGCCGGCTCCGGATGCCCCGCCGACGACGGCGCCCACGACGAGGGCCGCGACGACGCCCGCGACCGGCACCGTCCGCCGGCGCCGGGCTGGG
>JASGFF010000108.1:0-4411 GCA_047605685.1 Microbacteriaceae bacterium | reverse complement strand
CGGTGAGCGGGGCCACCGCGGCGAGCACGAGGAAGACGATGCCGGCGACCCCGAGGGCGCCGGAGCGCAGCGTGGTCGTGGAGGAGGGTTCGGTCACACCAGTGCCTTTCTTCTCGGGTGCTGCGTGGCCCTGGGCGGGCGAGCCGCCCGTCCCATCGACCGTTGAGCCGATTATGCTGCGGGCGCACGGGCCCGGACTTGTCTCTGAGCGTGCAGTGCTGTGTCGTCAGCGCAGGAGGTCGTCGCCGGGCGTCGACGCTGGCGAGGATGACGTCGTGGACATGCGACTGACCGGCCGCCGTGCGCTGGTGACCGGGGCCGCGGGCGGCGTCGGCGCGGCCACCGCCCGTGCCCTGGCGGCCGAGGGCGTGCGGCTCGGCCTGCTCGATGCGGCGCCCGCGGTCGCCGCCCTGGCCGCCGAGCTCGCCGTGGACGGCGTGCCGGCGGCATCCGCGTGCGCCGACCTCGCCGATGCGGCCGCGGCCGCGGCCGCCGTGGACGCGCTCATCGCCGGGCTCGGCGCGCTGGACCTGCTCGTGCTGTGCGCGGGCGTGTCGGGCCCGGTGGGCACGCCGATCGAGCGGACCGCGCTCGCCGACTGGGAACGGGTGCTCGCCGTCAACGTCACCGGCGCCTTCCTCGTGCTGCGTCAGGCGCTGCCCGCCCTGCGCGATTCCGACGCGCCCGCCGTGGTGGTCGTCGCGAGCGACTCCGCGTTCGTCGCGGCGCCCGGCATGGCGCCGTACGGCGCCTCGAAGGCCGCGCTGCTCCAGCTCGCGCGCGCCGCGGCGGTGGAGCTCGCGCCGGCCGGGGTGCGCGTCAACGCGGTCTGCCCCTCCGTCGTCGACACGCCCATGAGCCGCGGCGACCTCGGCCTGCCCGGCGGCTTCGACGGTGCGGGATACCCGGTGCAGACCGCCGCCGAGGTGGCGGACCAGATCGTCTTCCTGAGCTCACCGCGGTCACGGCCGGTCAACGCGACCGCGATCGTCTCCGACTTCGGGGTGAGCGCGGGATCGGGCTTCCCCGCCTGAGGGGAGGGGACACGCCGCCGTTCGGGTGGCCCAGAGAAGATGCAACAGATGTGAGGATGCGACGATGAACGAATCAGCGCTGGCCGGGCAGGTCGTGCTCGTCACCGGCGGCGGCACCGGGATCGGAGCCGCCGTCGCCCGGCGTTTCGCCGGCGAGGGGGCCACGGTGATCGTGACCGGACGCCGGCTCGAGCCGCTCGAGCGGGTGGCCGCCGAGATCGGCGGCGAGGCGATCGCCGCCGACGCGGCCGACGGCGCGGAGGCGGCGAGGCTGGTGCAGACGGTGCGGGAGCGGCACGGCCGGCTCGACGTGCTCGTCGCCAACGCCGGCGGGCACGGCTTCGCTACCGTGCTGGACACCGACGACGCCGCCTGGGAGGCGGCGCTGCGCGCGAACCTCACGACCGCGTTCGTCACGGCCCGCGCCGCGCTGCCGGCGCTGCTCGCCTCCCGCGGCCGGATCGTGGTGATCTCCTCGATCGCGGGGCTGTTCGCCGGCCCCTCCGTGGCCGGCTACACGGTGGGCAAGCACGCGCTCATCGGCCTGACCCGGTCCCTGGCCCGCGACTACGGCCGGCAGGGCGTGCGCGTGAACGCGGTGTGCCCCGGCTGGGTCGCCACGCCCATGGCCGATCAGGAGATGGACGAGTTCGCCGCCGCGGCGGGCATCGGCGACCGTGCCGGCGCCTATGCGGCGGTCACCGCCGATGTGCCGCTCGCGCGTCCGGCGCGGCCCGAGGAGATCGCCGCGGTCGTGCGCTTCCTCGGCACGGAGGAGTCCTCCTACCTCACCGGCGCGGTGATCGTGGCCGACGGCGGCGCGCACATCGTCGACGTGCCGACCCTCGCCTTCGACCACGCCGGCATGTGAGGCGGGCGGGCCGCGTTCACCGGGCCTGCTGCGGGGCGGCCTCCTCGGCGCGACGCTGCCGGCGCCGGGCGGAGGAGGCGATCGAGCGGGCCACGGCCTGCTGGATGCCGCGGTCCAGCGCGACGGCGAGCACGAGCGTGAGGCCCACGAGGATCGTCTGGATGTAGGCGGAGATGCCGAGGATCACCAGGCCGTTCTTGAGCACGCCCACGAAGGCGAGACCGTAGAGCACGCTGCGGATGCGGCCGGAGCCGCCCTCGAAAGCGACACCGCCGAGCAGCACGACGGTGAGGGCCGACAGCTCCATCCCGTCGCCGACGATCGGGCTCACCGCCCCGAGCTTCGCCCCCAGCAGCAGGCCGACGAAGGCCGCGACGACACCGGTGACGACGTAGGTGCTCACCCGGATGCGGTGGATCTTCAGCCCCATGAGCTGGGAGGCGCGCAGGTTGCCGCCGACGGCGAGGATCTCCCGTCCCCGCGCGGTGTGGTTCAGCGCGTACCAGGCGATGACGATCGCCAGGACGAGCAGGATGATCTGGACGCGGACGCCGAACACGGTGAACGAGCCGATCGCGGTGAACCCCGTCGGCAGCCCGCTGATGGTCTTCCCGTCGGCGAGGAACAGCGCCAGCCCGCTCCACGCGCTCATGAAGCCGAGCGTGACGACGAACGAGTTCAGGCCGAGCACGGAGATGAGCAGGCCGTTGAGCAGACCCGCCGCCAGACCCACGACCAGGCCGACCGCGATGCCCGCGACCACCGAGCCGGTGCCGGTCATGGTCAGCCCGCCCACGACCGCGCCGAGGGTGGCGACCGATCCGACGGAGAGGTCGACGTTGCCCTGCATGATCAGGAACGCGACGGGGAGGGAGATGAGGCCCAGCTCCGAGATCTGCAGCACGATCGTCTGCAGGTTGCCCACGGACACGAAGCGGGGGTTGACGATCGCGAACAGGGCGATCAGCAGCACGAGCGCGACGAGCACGCCGTTCTGCACGAACATGAGGCGGAGCCTCTCGGGACTGAGTCTGGGCATGATGGTCACGCTGCGGCCAGCTCGAGCAACGAGCGCAGCAGCTCCTCCTCCATATCGGGTCCGCTGGGGATCTCAGCGGCACGGTCGGCGTAGATGACGTAGGAACGGCTGCACATGCGGGCGATCTCATCCGACTCGGACGAGGCGACGAGCACGGTGACGCCATCGGCGGCGAGCGCGCGCAGCGCCCGGACGATGTCGTTCTTGGCGCCGATGTCGACGCCCTGGGTGGGCTGGTTCAGCAGCAGCACGCGGGGGCGCTCGGGGAACATCCACCGCCCGAGCAGGTGCTTCTGCTTGTTGCCGCCGCTGAAGGCGTCGATGGGGGCGTCGCCGTCCGGGCCCTGCATCGACATGGCCGAGCGGGCCCGGGCGTAGGCGGCGGCACCCGTGCCCGCCCCGATCCAGCCGAGCCGGGAGAGACGGCGCAGCCAGGGCAGCAGCACGTTCTCGCGGGCGGTGAGGCCTGCCAGCAGGCCGTCGGACTCACGGTCGGCGGGCGACATGAACACGCCGGCCCGGATCGCGGCCACCGGGCTCGTGGGCGCGAACGCGGTGTCGTCGATCCGGTAGCGCAGCCGTGCGGCCGGGCCGGTGTGCCGCCAGCCGAAGATGCTCTCCAGCACCGCGAACTGCGTGCCGGCGGCCATCCCGAACAGGCCGACGATCTCCCCGGCGTGGAAGCTCATCTGCAGCGGTCCGTCCACCCGCAGCGTCTGCGCGCCGCGCGGTGCGGCCTCGTGGCTCTCGAGGTCCTGGAAATCGGGGGCGAGGGCGAGGGCGAGGTCTCGGATGCCGAGGTGGGCCGCCGGCTGGTCCATCACGAGCCGGCCGCCGTTGAACACGACCACGCGGCCGCAGACGTCGAGGATGTCCGGCAGCCGGTGCGACACGTACACCACTGCGGTGCCCTCCGCCGCGAACGAGCGGATCAGCGCGTGCAGGGTCTCGGTCTCCGCGGCGCCCAGCGCCGCGGTCGGCTCGTCCAGGAACAGCACCTTCATATCGCCGCCGACGAGCCCCCGGGCGAGGTCGACCAGCTGCCGCTGGCCGACCGGCAGGGTCGCGACGATGGTGCCGGGGGAGAGCCCCGCCAGCCCGACCCGTTCCAGCGCGGCCGTGGCGAGGGCGTGCCGGTCGCGGCGGCGGATCCGGGCGCGGCCGAGGAACAGGTTGTCGAACACCGACAGCGTGCCGACGAGCGCGGGGGTCTGGTTCACGACCGTGAGCCCGAGGGCTGCGACGGCGGCGGGGCTCGCGCCGGTCGCCGGCTCCTCGTCGATCTCGTAGCGGCCGGCGGTGGGGCGCACGACGCCGGCGGCCACGTTGATGACGGTGGACTTGCCGGCCCCGTTGTGGCCGAGCAGGCCCACGATCTCGCCGGGCTCCAGCGCGAACGTGATGTGGTCGAGGGCGCGGGTGGCGCCGAAGTCGACGGTGACGTCGTGGAAGGCGATGCGGGGCATC
>JASGFF010000107.1:0-4837 GCA_047605685.1 Microbacteriaceae bacterium | reverse complement strand
TCTCGAGCAGCTTGCGCTTGCGGGTGATGTCGCCGCCGTAGCACTTGGCGAGCACATCCTTGCGCATCGCCCGGATGTTCTCGCGGGCGATGATGCGGGCGCCGATGGCGGCCTGGATGGGCACCTCGAACTGCTGGCGCGGGATCAGCTCGCGCAGCCGTGTGGCCATCATGGTGCCGTAGGCGTAGGCCTTGTCCCTGTGCACGATCGCGCTGAAGGCGTCGACGGTCTCGCCCTGCAGCAGGATGTCGACCTTGACGAGCTCCCCCGGCGCCTCCCCCGCGGGCTCGTAGTCGAGCGAGGCGTAGCCCTGCGTCCGGCTCTTGAGCTGGTCGAAGAAGTCGAACACGATCTCGCCGAGCGGCAGCGTGTACTTCAGCTCGACGCGATCCTCGCCCAGGTAGTCCATCGAGCGCATCGTGCCGCGGCGGCTCTGGCACAGCTCCATGATCGTGCCCACGTAGTCCTTCGGCGCGAGGATCGAGGCGGCCACGATCGGCTCGAGCACCTCGGCGATCTTCGCCCCGGTCGGGTACTCGCTCGGGTTCGTCACCGTGACCGTCCGCCGGTCCTCGGTGGTCACCCGGTAGGGCACGCTCGGCGCCGTCGTGATCAGGTCGAGGTCGAACTCGCGGCGCAGCCGCTCGGTGACGATCTCCAGGTGCAGCAGGCCGAGGAAGCCGCAGCGGAAGCCGAAGCCGAGGGCCACCGAGGTCTCCGGCTCGTACTGCAGCGCGGCGTCCGAGAGCTTGAGCTTGTCGAGCGCCTCGCGCAGCTCGGGGTAGTCGGAGCCGTCGATCGGGTAGACGCCGCTGAACACCATCGGCAGCGGGTCGGTGTAGCCCGGCAGCGGCTCGGTCGCCGGGCGCCCAGCGCTCGTCACCGTGTCGCCCACCTTCGACTGGCGCACGTCCTTCACGCCGGTGATCAGGTAGCCGACCTCGCCCACGGCGAGCCCCTGGGCGGGGCTCGGCTCCGGCGAGCTCACGCCGATCTCGAGGATCTCGTGGGTCGCCTTCGTCGACAGCATCTGGATGCGCTCGCGCGGGTTCAGCCGCCCGTCGACCATGCGCACGTAGGTGACGACGCCGCGGTAGGCGTCGTACACCGAGTCGAAGATCATCGCCCGCGCCGGGGCGTCCGCGACGCCGACCGGGGCCGGGATGCGCTCGACCACCCGGTCGAGCAGCGCCTCCACGCCCGCGCCGGTCTTGCCGGAGACCCGCAGCACGTCCTCCGGAGCGCCGCCGATGAGCTGGGCGAGCTCGCGGGAGTACTTGTCCGGGTCGGCGGCCGGCAGGTCGATCTTGTTGAGCACCGGGATGATCTCGAGGTCGTTCTCGAGCGCCAGGTAGAGGTTCGCCAGGGTCTGCGCCTCGATGCCCTGCGCCGCGTCGACGAGCAGGATCGCCCCCTCGCAGGCGGCGAGACTGCGGCTCACCTCGTAGCTGAAGTCGACGTGCCCGGGCGTGTCGATCATGTTGAGCGCGTAGGCCTCGGCGCCCAGGCGCCACGGCATCCGCACCGCCTGCGACTTGATGGTGATGCCGCGCTCGCGCTCGATGTCCATCCGGTCGAGGTACTGGGCACGCATGTCGCGCTCGGCGACCACGCCGGTGATCTGCAGCATCCGGTCGGCGAGCGTGGACTTGCCGTGGTCGATGTGCGCGATGATGCAGAAGTTGCGGATGCGCGCCGGATCGGTGGCGGCGGGCTCGAGGGACGTGACGGCGCGCGGAGACATGACGGGCAATTCTCCCACGCGCGACGGCGGCGGCATCCCGTCCGCCCTGGGCACGGGGGTCACGAGCCTAGGAGCCGGGGCCGGGCGGCAGCAGGCCGAGGCCGGTGCGCAGATCCTGTTCGCTGCTGGCCAGGCACACCCGCACCCAGCCCTCGCCGGCACGGCCGAAGGCGCTGCCCGGGGCGAGGGCCACCCGGTGCTCGATGAGGAAGCGCTCGGCCCAGGCGGCGACGTCACCGCCGCTGGCGTGCGCCACGTCGATCCACAGGTAGAAGGCGCCGCCGGGGCGCAGGTAGCGGATGCCGCGCTCGTCGAGCAGTCCGGTGGCCAGCTCGAGGTGTGCCGCGTAGCGGGCGGCGGCCTCGACGACCGCGGCCTGGCTGCCCTCGATCGCGGCGACCGCGGCGAGCTGATCGGGCTCGGCGACGCAGGAGATCGTGGCCTCCTGCACGGTGCGCATCGTCGCCGCGAGGCCCCGCGGCGTGACCAGGTAGCCCACGCGCACCCCGGTCATCGCGTAGGTCTTCGAGAGGGAGAACACGCTGAACACCCGGTCGTCGGTGTCGAGGGAGGCGATCGAGACGTGCGGGGCGTCGTAGCGGAACGCCTCGTAGACCTCGTCGGAGATCACCCAGAGGTCGTGGCGGCGGGCGACATCGAGCAGCGCCCGCAGGGCGGGCTCGTCGAAGACGCGCCCGAGCGGGTTCGAGGGCGAGTTCACGATGATGGCGCGGCTGCGCGTTGTGACGATCCGCTCGAGCTCCGCCGGCTCGGGCAGGAAGCCGTTCTCCGGCCGCAGGGTGTAGGGCACCGGGCGCGCACCGAGCATCCGCGCGTTCATCGTGAACGTCGTGTAGCCGGGGTCGGGCACGAGCACCTCGTCGCCCGAGGCGAGCACGAGCGTCATCGCCTGGTGCAGAGCCTGGGTGGCGCCGACGGTGACCCACACCTGATCGGTGTCGACCCGCAGGGCATTCAGGCGCGCGAGCTTGTCGACGATCGCGCGGCGCAGCTCGGGGATGCCCCCGTTGGCGGTGTAGTCGGTGCGGTCGGCGGCCCAGGCCCGCCGGGCCGCCTCGGCGATGTGCGAGGCGACCGGGGCATCCGGCTCGCCGACGGCGAGCATGACCACCCGCTCGCCCCCCGAGCCGCCCAGCTCGAGGGCGAGCTCGTGGATGCGCCGGATGCCGGAGGCAGGCACGCGCCGGATCGAGGCGGCGAGCTCGGGCATGCCATCAGGCTAGGCCAGCGGGCTGCGGCTGGCGCCGCCGCCGATCCGACGCGCTCGTCGATCTGTCTCGCTCGTCGATCCGTCTCGCTCGTCGGGGCGCCGACGGCCCGGCGATCCTCGGGTTCCGGCGTGTCGCCGGCGTTGAAGGGCCCCAGCCGGGCTGGTAGAGTGCTTCGTTGGCTTGCGTGCCCCTCACGCCCTCACCGGCGGGGCACGGACAGCGGCCGGGACCCCCACTCCTCTACCGGAACCGTCGGCCGCCCACCCCACTCATCGATCGGAAGAACCAGTCATGGCGAACATCAAGTCGCAGATCAAGCGCATCGTGACCAACAAGAAGGCGCAGGAGCGCAACAAGGCCGTCAAGAGCGAGCTCAAGACGGCCGTCCGCACCGCCCGCACGGCCGTCCAGGCCGGCGACAAGGACGCCGCGGCCGCCGCGCTCCGGCTCGCGTCGAAGAAGCTCGACAAGGCGGTCAGCAAGGGCGTCATCCACAAGAACCAGGCCGCGAACCGCAAGAGCGCGATCGCGGCCCAGGTGGCCAAGCTCTCCTGAGCCGCCTCTGCTGGACCGCCCGGCTCCCGCGAAGCGCCCCGCTCCCGTGAAGGAAGCGGGGCGCTTCGGCGTTTGCGGGCCCCCGCGCCGCGACGGCGGCTCAGGCCTCGCCGCGGGCGGCGATGACCCCGATCATCCGTTCGAGGGCGTAGACCGGGTCGCGGCCGGCGCCCTTGATGCGGTGGTCGGTCTCGGCGATGGTCTCGATGGCGCGGGCGAGGCCGTCGTCGCTCCAGCCGGCCAGGTCGCGGCGGGCGCGCTCCAGCTGCCAGGGGGCGAGGCCGAGGGCCGCGGGGCCGTCGCCCCGCCCGGCGCCGGAGACCTTCGCCATCGTCCGCAGCTTGAGCGCGAAGGCCGCGAGCATCGGCACCGGGTCGCTGCCGCCGGCGAGGGCGTGCCGCAGCAGCACGAGGGCGTCGCCGTGCCGGCCGGCGATCGCGGCATCCGCGACGGCGAAGGCCGTCGTCTCCACCCGGCCGCCGTAATAGCGCTCGACCGTGCGCTCGGTGATCTCGTCGTCCGCGTCGGCGAGCAGCTGCTGGCAGGCGGCGGCGAGCTCGGCGAGATCCTCCGCGAAGGCCGAGACGAGCGCCCGCAGCGCCCCCGGGCTGATCCGGCGCCCGGCCGCCTGGAACTCTCCGGCGGCGAAGTCGTAGCGCTCGGAGTCCCGGGTGATCGGCGCACACTGCACCTCGATGCCGCCGCCGGTGCCGGACCGGATCGCGTCCAGCAGTCGTTTGCCGCGCTGGCCGCCCGCGTGCCGCAGCACCAGGTAGCTGGCGTCGGCGGGGCTCGCGAGGTAGGCGAGAGCCTCGTCGAGGAAGGCGTCGCTGGCCTTCTCCACACCGCTGACCCGGATGAGCCGGGGCTCGCCGAACAGCGAGGGGCTCGCCAGGGTCAGCAGCGTGCCGGGGCCGTAGCCGGCGGCGTCGACGTCGCTCACCTCGAGGGAGGGGTCCTCGGCGCGCAGCAGCTCGCGCAGCGCGCGGATCGCCCGCTCGGCGAGGAACTCCTCGGCCCCGGTGACGAGCACCACCGGGGCGGGGCGCACCCGCGAGGGCGGCAGCTGCGGGATGGCCGCGGACGACGCGGCCCTGCCGCGCGCGCCGGGACGGGCCGCACCGCGTCCCGCCGTCCTGCCCGCCACGGCTCCCAGGGTAGCGGGCACGGGCGACAGGGCCGCGGACGGGGCAGGGCCGCGGACGAGACCGGGTCACGGGCGAGACAGGGCAGAGGGCGAGACCGGGCCGCGAACCACCGGGCCGCGGGCCCGGCCCCGCGGCCGGCGCCGGCCCATCCGCCCTCA
>JASGFF010000106.1:0-4923 GCA_047605685.1 Microbacteriaceae bacterium | reverse complement strand
GCGCCGATGCCCAGCCAGACCTTGGTGTCGGGGTCGGCCGTCAGCTGGCTCTGCGCGACGCTGTAGCCGACGTCACGGGTGGTGGCCTCCAGGTTGTAGATCTCGACGTCCGCGCCGGTGGACTCGATGCCCTCGGTCATGCCCTGCAGCTGGTCCTGGCCGAGCTGGGTGGAGGTGTCGGCGAGCAGCGCGACGGACACCGCCTGGCTGCCGTAGGTGCTCAAGGCCCACTGGCCGGCGGCCTCGCCCACCGAGTATCCGGCGTCGTAGTTGGAGATCTCGGTCGTCGCGGTCACGCCGTCCCAGGTGACGGCGTAGCTGATCGTCGGGATGCCGGCGGCGGTCGCCTCCGCGGTGACCGAGGTCATCGACGCGGTGTCGACGGGGTAGCCGCCGATCGCCTTCACATCGCCGCGGGCGATCCACGACTGCCAGTCGTTGACCTGCGTCTGCAGGTCGAATCCGGGGTCGTCGGTGAGGAACTCGTATCCGGCGTCCTCGATGATCGGCTCCATGATCTCGAGCTGTGACGCCCAGATCGCCACGTCCTGGGAGGCGAAGCTCCACGCGATGGCCCCGTTCGTGGCCGAGTCGGTGTCATCGCTATCGGCGGTGCCGGAGCATGCGGTCGTGCTGAGGGCGAGCAGGGCGGTGGCCGATGCCACGGTCGCCCGGGTCCATGTCTTCACTGCTGTGTTCCTCTCGTCGTCGCCAGTGGGCCCGCACACGCCGGGCGACGGGAGCGGTCGCGGTGGTCGGCATGCCGGCTGCGGCTCTGGATGCTGGTGGGTTCATCCTGTGGACCGGGAATGGGCCCGACAAGCGCACGGCGGGCTTCCGGCGTGCGCAGTCAACGGCCGTGCCCGCAGCGGCAAGCGCTGTTTCGCACCGGTAACGCCCGTGTGGCGGGCCCGCGCACGCGGGCTCGCTCAGCGGGCGGCTCGGTAGTCGCTCGGGGAGACGCCGAAGGCGGCCTTGAAGGTGCGGCTGAAGTGCGCCGCATCCAGGAATCCCCATCTGGCGCCGATGGCGGCCACCGACTGGTCCGCCAGCAGCGGGTTGATGAGGTCGTGACGGCAGCGCTTGAGCCGGCGGGTGCGCACCAGCGTCGAGACCGTCGTGCCCTCGGCGTGGAACAGGCCGTGCAGGTGGCGGGTCGAGATGTAGTGCGCCGCGGCGATCGATGCGGGCCCGAGGTCGGGGGAGGCGAGGTTGCGGTCGATGTGCTCGTGGATGCGCCGCAGCAGGGCGCGGTGCGGGTCGGCGGGCACCGTGTCCAGCCCGAGCTCGCGGGTGAACACCGTGGTCAGCAGGTCCAGCGCGGTGTGTGTCAGCCGGGCCCCGCACGATCCGTCGAGCTCGTCGAGATGGCCCGCCAGCTGGGCCAGATACGGGGTGGCGATGGCGCCGAGCCCGATGTCGCCGGCGATCCTCACGCAGGCCAGCTGCGACAGTGCGGCGGCCGGCAGCTCGAGCGCGTCGTGCGCGAACATCAGCACGAGGGTGCGGAAGTCGTCGTCGAAGACGAGCGTGTACGGGTGGCTCGTGTCGTACACCGCGAGATCGCCCTGGCGCAGCACGGCCTCGCGGCCGTCCTGGATGAGCAGCCCGGTGCCGGCGAGCATGAGGCTGACCTTGAACCACGGTCGGTCCCTGCGGGCGATGAGCTCGGGGGTGCGCTCGACCACGTGGGGGGTCGCGCGCAGCTCGGAGACGTGCAGGCCGTCCACGCCGGCGCCCCGGATGATCCCGCGGAAGGAGTCCGGGCGGTCGCAGGTCAGCTGCAGTGGCACGAAGGAGTCGTTGACGGCGGTGCGGAAGCCGTTGAGATGATGCGCGCGCGTCGTGGTGACCGGTGTGCTGGCGGTGAGAGAGATGGGAGGCCTCCTCGTTTCCCTCGGGCGGCGTGGGTCTCGTGTCATTTTTATCCGACGCATGTAGGACCAACGTTTCCCCGGTGTTACAAGCTCGTGACCCCTGCCAGGAACGAGAGCGCCCGGAACGAGGGAGAGCTCAGCGCAGCATCTGCAGCAGGGCGTCGAGCATCCCGACCATCCGCTGCGCGCGCGCCGTCTCGGGCAGCAGCACGCCGATCGCCTGCACGCCGGTGACCGCGTGCAGCAGGGCGTCGCTCGCCGCGCACACGTCGACGTCGGCCGCGAGCTCGCCGCGCTCGCGGGCGTCCTCCAGCAGCCCGGTGAACCGGTCCTGCCACTGCTCCATCATCGAGCGGAACAGCGTGGCCAGATCCTCTTCGATCGCCGCGTACTCGAGGAAGGGGATCACGATGCGCGCCTCCAGCAGGCGCTCCTCGTCGATCGGCAGCGTCTCGAGCAGGAACGCGCGCAGCGCCGCGAGGCCGTGCAGGTCTCGAGCGGCGGCGGCCGCGGCGTAGCGCGCGTTCGTGGCGTCGAACACGTGCTGGAACGCGGCGGTGAGGATGGCCTTCTTGTTGGGGAAGTAGTGGGTCACGCTGCCGTTGGCCAGGCCGAGCTGGTGCGCCAGCTCGCGCATCGTGGTCGCCTCGATGCCCTGCTCGGCGATGATCCGCCAGGTCGCGCGCACGATCTCGGCCCGACGTTCGACGTGGTCGACGAGTCTCGGCATGGGGTCAATGCTCGCAGGTGCACGCCTCGCCGCCGCCGCACGCGGCCCCTCCGGCGTGCGCCTGGCTCGAGACCGGCACGTCCATCGCCGGGTTGACGTCGAGGAAGCCGTAGGGCTTGAGCCAGAACCCGGCGTAGTCGACGGGCATGATCGGCCAGTCCTCGGGGCGGGGGATGTGGGTCAGCCCGAAGGTGTGCCAGAGGACGAGGTCCTCGCCGTCGATCGGCCGGTCGTCGGCGGTGTAGGCGGGAAGCCCGGCGCCGCCGGCGTGCGCGTTGGGGTAGCGGCCGGCGGGCCACCGCTCCACCGGGTCGTAGGCGGTGCCCCAGAGGTGCTTGGTGGCGAAGGTCGCGCGGGCGGCGACGGATGAGGCGGGATCCGCCATCAGCAGCGCGGTCGGCTCGGGGATGAGGTGGTACGCGGTCGGCTTGCCGAGACGGTTCGTCCTCGAGGCGCTGCGCACCTCCCAGACCCGGGCGACCGAGGTGTCGGCCTCGCGTCGGGCCTCGTGCTCGGTGCGCAACGGGGTCTCGGTCCAGGTGAACGCGTTGCCGAAGGGGTTGTCCTTGCCCATGGGGATGCGGGCGGCGTCGATCTCGATCAGGCGGTTGTCCTCGCCGTCGACGGCGACGTCCAGGCGTGCGCTGAACAGGTGCTGGTGCACGGGGGCGAACACGCCGGGCGCGATCTCGGGCGCGTGAGGGTTCGTGCTGCCGGGATGCCCGGCGCCCACGAAGACGATGCCGGTGGCCTTCGCCTCGACCTGGATCGAGCCGTCGAGGTAGAAGTACCAGAAGAACCCGTAGTCGTAGTTGCCGATCGTGGAGAAGTAGGACACGACCAGACGGCGCGAACGGCGCACGTGCGCGCCGACCGGCCCCATCTCGGTGTGCTTGAACAGCACGCCGTAGTCCTCCTCGTGCATGCACACGACGTTCGGGATGCGCACGGCGTGGCCGTGGTCGTCGGCGACGTGGCCGTCGAAGTAGTGGATGACCCCGAGGCAGTCGCAGCCCAGCTCGAGGTGGTTCGCGTTCTTGCCGAGCAGGTACTCGCCGGCGTCGAAGTAGCTGATCCAGAACCGGGTGGGGGTGGTGTCGCCGTACGGGACCACCATCTCCGGCACGCTCGCCCGCGTCAGCACGGGACGGTCGTCGAAGCGGACGTCGTGCAGCACCAGGCCCTCGCGCGCGTTGAAGTCGACCCGCAGCGACCAGTTCTCCCAGGTCACCCGCGAACCGCGCACGGCGAAGCTCGGGCCCTCCGGCTGGGAGATCTCGATCGGCTTCAGGCTCGTGCGGGCGGGGCCCACCGCGTCCTCGGTGTACTTGCCGCTGCCGGCGGGGACGGGCACGTCGCCGTCGTCCTCGATGCCGATGACCTCGTTCGTCACGAGGTCGACGTGCACGATGAGCCCCTCCACCGGGTGCGCCCAGGGCAGGTCGGCCTCGTCGTCGCGCAGGAAGGTCAGCGAGCGGATGACACGGCGTCCCACCTCGTTCTCCCGGCCGACGAAGCCGGGCGCGAGCGGGGAGCAGAACGCGAGCTCCATCCGGTCGGACAGCCCCCGGCGCGCCATCGCGGCCCGCCACTGCGGCGAGGCCTTCACGATCGTCTCGGCCCGCCCGTACTCCTCGAACAGGTACTGCGGCTGACCGTAGGGGGCCTCGGCCGCGGGGTGCGGCCGCCACGAGAGCACCTCGCCGCGCGTGATCGAGACGATCGCCTCGGTGACCGCCCCCGTCGTCGTCTCCAGCAGGGTCACGTCGACGCGGCGATCGATCGGGTCGCCCGGCGTCCACGCGGCCAGCTCGGTCTTGTCCGGCTCGTCGGGCAGCAGCATCGGCACCCGGACGCTCTCGCCCAGCAGGCCCGCGGCCACCAGGATCTCGCGGGCCCGCTCGATCTCCGCCGCCGAGAGCGGGTCGAGCGGGTGGGACGAGGGCGGGCCGGACGGGGTCAGACGGGTCTGCGCGTGCGACATGGTTCCTCCGGGTTCAGTCTGTTCCATTCCTTCGGTTGCAGTCTGTGCCGCGCGAGGGGGGTGCGTCTTGCCCCCGCGCGCACGGGATCTGACCGGTGGCGCGGGACCGCGGTCGCCCCCGGCGCCCCGGCGCCGGCAGACAGCAGCCGCCGGCAGACGGCGGCGCCGGCAGACAGCAGCGCCGAGGCCCGCGGCGCTCAGTCGGTCGCGGCGGCCGGGTCGACGGCGAGCGGCTGCACGATCGCACGCCAGCCGGAGCGGGCGTCGCCGCGGAACTCGCGGTGGCACAGGCCGGCCTCGGCCAGCAGTGCCCGGGCGCGCGCCCGGGCCCG
>JASGFF010000105.1:0-5010 GCA_047605685.1 Microbacteriaceae bacterium | reverse complement strand
GGCGGCCCGGGCCGCTCCGCGACGACCGGGTGACGGCGGCGGGGGTGGCGGGGGACGGGAGGTGACCTTGAGCGTCGCGGTGCCGGCCGCGGCCCGCGCCCGGGTCGGCGCCCCGTCTAGCATTGGCGGCATGGACACATTTCTCGGGATCGTGCACGTCGTCGGCGCGGTGTTCATCGTGGGGCCGATGGTGATCCTGCCGATGACGGGCATGCGCGCGCTGCGCTCCGGCGCCGCCGCATCCGCCCGCACCCTCGCCACCTCCACGACCGTGTTCGCCGGCATCTCGGTCGTCGTCGCGCTCGTCGGCTTCGCGCTCGTCGGGCTCGCGCCGGCCAAGTACGACCTGCACCTGACCACGCCGTGGGTGCTCGCCTCGATCATCCTCTACGTGCTCGCGCTCGGGATCAGCCTGTTCCTCGTCGCGCCCGCGCTGCGCGGCGGCGCCGAGGCGATCGAGGCCGGTGCCGGGCACGCCGGCACCGATGCCGGCGCGGCGACGGCACACTCCTCGGTCGCCGACTCCCTGGTCGCCAACTCCCGGGTCGCGTACTCCCGGGTCGCGGCCGGCTCCGGCGTCGCGGCGCTACTGCTGCTCGCGGTCACCGTGCTCATGGTCTGGAAGCCCTGAGCGGTGTCCGACACCCCGCTCAAGGCGCTGCACGAGGCAGCCGGGGCGAGCTTCACCGACTTCGCCGGCTGGTCGATGCCGGTCAGCTACGGCTCCGACCTCGCCGAACACCACGCCGTGCGCACGGCCGCCGGACTGTTCGACATCTCGCACATGGCCGAGATCCTGGTGATCGGACCGGATGCCGCCGCCGCCCTCGACCACGCGCTCGCCGGCCGGCTCTCGGCATCCGCCCTCGGGCAGGCGAGGTACACGCTGCTGCTGACCGCCGAGGGCGGCATCGTCGACGACCTCGTCGTCTACCGCACGGCCGAGGACCGCTACCTCGTGGTCGCGAACGCCGGCAACCGGGCGGATGTCGCCCGCGAGCTCCTCGAGCGCTGCGCCGGCTTCGACGTCGAGGTCTTCGACGAGAGCGACGACATCGCCCTGCTGGCGCTGCAGGGGCCGCGCGCGGCCGAGATCCTCGAGCGGACCCCCGGCGTCGCGGTGCCGGGCCTCGCCGGGCTCGGCCGCTACCGCTCGGCCGCCGGCCGCTTCGGCGAGCACGAGCTGCTCCTCGGCCGCACCGGCTACACCGGCGAGGACGGCTTCGAGCTCTACCTCGCCCCCGAGGCGGCGCCCGAGCTGTGGCGGGCGCTGCTCGCCGCCGGCGCGTGTGCCGGGCTCATCCCCTGCGGCCTCGCCGCCCGCGACACGCTCCGGCTCGAGGCCGGCATGCCGCTGTACGGGCACGAGCTCGGCCGTGACATCCTGCCGGTGCAGGCGGGCCTCGGCGGCGTCGTCGCGCTCACGAAGCCCGGGGACTTCGTCGGCCGCGCCGCCGTCGAGCGCGGCCCCGCCCCGGACGCCCCGGTGCTCGTCGGCCTGAGCCTGCCCGGCCGCCGGGCCGGCCGCAGCGGCTACCCGGTGCACCTCGCCGCCGCGGACGGCGACGGGCCCATCGGCACCGGGCCCATCGGCGCCGGGCCCGTCGGCACCGTGACCTCCGGCGCGCTCTCCCCGACGCTCGGCCACCCGATCGCGATGGCCTACGTCGCGCCCGGGCTCGCCGACGGTGCCACCCCGCTCGCCGTGGAGGTGCGCGGCACGCGCATCCCGGCATCCGTCGTCCCGCTGCCCTTCTACACGAGGCCCTTCGACACGAGGAAGAAGAACTGATGGCCGGTCAGCCCGCACTGCGCTACACCCGTGACCACGAGTGGGTCGCCGTCGACGACGGCGTCGCGACGGTGGGCATCACCGCCTACGCCGCCGAGAAGCTCGGTGACGTCGTCTACGTCGACCTGCCCGCCGTCGGGACGGCGATCGTCGCCGGGAGCGTCGTCGGCGAGATCGAGTCGACGAAGTCGGTCGGCGAGCTCTACGCGCCGGTCAGCGGCGAGGTCGTCGACGTCAACCAGGACGTCGTCGACGACCCGGCGCTCGTGAATTCCGCGCCCTTCGACGCCGGCTGGCTCATCCGGGTGCGCGTCGACCAGCTGCCGGAGCTGCTCGATGAGGCCGCCTATGCGGAGCTCATCGCGTGAGCTCGCGCGATGCGCCGCCCGCCTTCGCCAAGCGCCACATCGGCACGGATGCCGCGGCCCAGCGCCGCATGCTCGACACGCTCGGCCTGGACAGCGTCGAGGCGCTGCTCGAGGCCGCGATCCCGCCGGCCATCGCGCTCGGGCGCGAGCACGCCTGGAGCCTGCCGCCGGCGGCGAGTGAGACCGAGACCCTCGCCGCGCTGCGGCGCCTCGCCGCCGGCAACACGGTGGCGACGAGCCTGATCGGCCTCGGCTATCACGGCACCGTCACGCCCGCCGTCATCCAGCGCAGCGTGTTCGAGAACCCGAGCTGGTACACCGCCTACACGCCCTACCAGCCGGAGATCAGCCAGGGCCGGCTCGAGGCGCTCGTCACGTTCCAGACCGCCGTCGCCGACCTCACCGGCCTGGCCACCGGCAACGCCTCGATGCTCGACGAGGCCACCGCGGCCGTCGAGGGGATGCTGCTCGCCCGCCGTGCCTCGCGCTCCTCCTCGAGCGTGTTCCTCGTCGACGCCGACGCGCTGCCGCAGACCCGGGCGCTGCTCGCGCACCGCGCCGAGGCGCTCGGCATCGAGCTCGTGACCACCGACTTCGCGGGGGAGCCGCCCGCCGAGGCCTTTGGCGCCCTCGTGCAGTACCCGGGCGCCTCCGGCCGTCTCTGGGACCCGAGCGCGGCGATCGCCGCCGTCCGGGCGGTCGGCGGCCTCGTCGTGGTTGCCGCCGACCTGCTCGCCCTGACCCTGCTGACGCCGCCCGGAGAGCTCGGCGCGGACGTGGCCGTCGGCAGCTCGCAGCGCTTCGGCGTGCCGATGGGCTTCGGCGGTCCGCACGCCGGCTACCTCGCGGTGCGGGCCGGGCTGGAGCGGCAGCTGCCCGGTCGGCTCGTCGGCGTCTCCAAGGATGCCGATGGCCGGCCGGCCTACCGGCTGAGCCTGCAGACCCGCGAGCAGCACATCCGCCGGGAGAAGGCGACGAGCAACATCTGCACGGCACAGGTGCTGCTCGCGGTGATGGCGGCCATGTACGCCGTCTACCACGGCCCGGAGGGGCTCACCGCGATCGCGCGGGCGGTGCACCGCCGGGCGGTCGACGCCGCGGCGCGGCTGCGGGCCTCGGGCGTCGAGGTGGTGCAGCAGCCGTTCTTCGACACGATCCTGGTGCGCGTGCCGGGCCGGGCGGCCGAGGTCGCTCGGGCGGCCCGGGCGGACGGCATTCTCTACGGCGCCGTCGACGAGGACACCGTGCGGCTCGCCTTCGACGAGACCACCGCCTACGACGCCGAGCTGCTCGACCGCATCCTCGCCCCGCTCGGCGCGGAGCCGCTCGCGGGCGGCGAGCCGGTCGGCCGGCGGCCCGCCTCACCGATCCCGGACCGGCTGCGGCGCGAGTCGGCGTTCCTGGAGCACCCGGTGTTCCACGCCCACCGCACCGAGACCGGGATGATGCGCTATCTCAGGCGCCTCGCGGAGAAGGACTACGCGCTCGACCGCGGCATGATCCCGCTCGGCTCCTGCACGATGAAGCTCAACGCCGCCACCGAGATGGCGGCCGTCAGCTGGCCCGAGTTCGCGGCGCTGCACCCCTTCGCGCCGCCCGAGCACGCCGGGGGCTACCGGGAGCTCATTGGCGATCTGGAGGGCTGGCTCGCCGAGCTCACCGGCTACGACGCCGTCTCGCTGCAGCCGAACGCCGGCAGCCAGGGCGAGCTCGCCGGCCTGCTCGCGATCCGGGGCTACCACCTCGCCAGCGGCGAGCCGCAGCGCACCGTGTGCCTCATCCCGGCATCGGCGCACGGCACCAACGCGGCGTCCGCGCAGCTCGCCGGCATGCGCGTCGTCGTCGTCGCCACGGATGCCGAGGGCAACGTCGACCTCGCCGACCTCCGCGCCAGGATCGCGTCGCACGCCACGGAGCTCGCGGCGCTCATGGTCACCTACCCGAGCACCCACGGGGTGTACGAGCACGAGATCCGCGAGATCGCCGAGGCGGTGCACGCGGCCGGCGGCCAGGTGTACATCGACGGCGCCAACCTGAACGCGCTCGTCGGCCACGCCCGCTTCGGCGACTTCGGCGGCGACGTCTCGCATCTCAACCTGCACAAGACGTTCTGCATCCCGCACGGCGGCGGCGGTCCGGGCGTCGGCCCGGTGGCGGCGAAGGCGCACCTGGCGCCGTTCCTGCCGCTGCACGGCGCCGGTGCGGACGCGAACCCGGTCTCGGGCGCACCCCACGGCTCCGCGAGCATCCTGCCGATCTCCTGGGCCTACCTGCGGATGATGGGCGCGGAGGGCCTGCGCCGGGCCACCGGTGCGGCGGTGCTCGCCGCCAACTACGTGGCGGCGCGGCTGCGGGAGCACTACCCGGTGCTGTACGCGGGCGAGGGGGGACTGGTGGCGCACGAGTGCATCCTCGACCTGCGCCCGCTCACCGCCGAGACCGGGGTGACGGTGGATGACGTGGCCAAGCGCCTCATCGACTACGGCTTCCACGCGCCGACCATGTCGTTCCCGGTGGCGGGCACGCTCATGGTCGAGCCGACGGAGAGCGAGGACCTCGCCGAGCTGGACCGTTTCGTCGAGGCGATGATCGCGATCCGGCGCGAGGCGGCCGAGGTGGCGGCGGGCACCTGGCCGGCGGACGACAACCCGCTCGTGAACGCGCCGCACACGGCGCGCAGCGCCCTCGTGGGGGAGTGGACGCATCCCTACTCCCGTGAGACGGCCGTGTACCCGGTGCCCTCGCTGCTGGCCGAGAAGTACTGGCCCCCGGTGCGCCGCGTCGACCAGGCCTACGGCGACCGCAATCTGGTGTGCGCATGCCCGCCTCCGGAGGCGTTCGCGTAGCGAA
>JASGFF010000104.1:0-5172 GCA_047605685.1 Microbacteriaceae bacterium | reverse complement strand
GCTGGGCGCACGTCGAGGCCGGCCGGGCCCGGCTCGCCGCCATCACGGTGCCGGCCCCCGGCTCGCGGGTCGTCACGGTGCGCGGCCCCGGGCTGAGCGCGCGGATCGCCTGGCGGGGCGCCGCGTTCCGCCACGCCCTGCTGTGGGAGGAGCTCGGGGCCACGACGGCGCCGCCGTGGGACGGCGCCGTGCACGCCCTCGGCATCGAGCCGACCACGACCCCGCACGGTGCGGGCACGGCCCGCCCCGAGGGCGTTCTCGAGCTCCGGCCGGGACAGGGCATCGTCTGGAGCTGCCGGCTGCGGGTGGCCTGGCACGAGCCCGCCGCGGCGTCCACCGGGGGCTCGCCCACGGGGGAGGTCGCCGCGTGAGCGCGCTGCGCACCGTCGTCACCGGCGCGGCGAGCGGCATCGGGCGGGCCGTGGCCGAGCGGCTCGCGGCCCGCGGCGACGTCGTCCTCGGCCTCGACGTCGCCGGCGGCGAGGGCATCGTCCGCGCGGACCTCGCCGAGCCGGCATCCCGCGCCGCCGCGGTCCGCACTCTCGAGCAGCGGCTCGGCGGCGTCGACGTGCTCGTCAACGTCGCCGGCATCTGGCGCCCCGGCTCCGTGCTCGACTCCGGCCTCGCCGACTGGCGCGCGCTCTGGGCCCTCGACCTCGAGGCGCCCATCGAGCTCACCGCGCTCCTCGCGCCGGGCATGGCCGAGCGGGGCTTCGGCCGGATCGTGAACGTCAGCAGCGTGCACGCCCGCTTCGCCCAGCCGAGCGCGCTCGCCTACGACGTGGCCAAGGCGGGGCTCGAGGCCGCCACCCGCTCGAGCGCCCTCGACCTCGCCGAGCACGGCGTGCTCGTCAACGCCGTCGCCCCCGGCTTCGTGCGCACGGCGATGAGCCTGCTCCCCGACGGCGTCGACGAGACCGACACCGAGGAGTTCCGCCGGCAGTACCTCGACTCGGGCCGGCTGCCGCTGCGTCGCGGCGCCCGCCCCGAGGAGATCGCGCCCGCCGTGGCGTTCCTCGCCTCGCGGGAGAACAGCTACACGACCGGACAGGTGCTCGTCGTCGACGGCGGCCTGACCATGACGTTCTAGGGGGCGGTGGGATGCTGCCCGATCCCGTGCACGCCGTCGAGGGCCTCGGCTTCCCCGAGGCGCTGCGCTGGCGCGACGGCGAGCTGTGGTTCAGCGACATGTTCCGCGGCCGGGTCTGCCGTTGGCGGCCCGGCGGTGCCGTTCAGACGGTCCTCGCCGCCGCGGACGGCGGCCCCGAGATCCCCGGCGGCCTCGGCTGGCTGGCCGACGGGCGGCTGCTCGTGGTCGACAGCCTCGAGCGCCGGCTGCTCGCGCTCGGCCCCGGGGGCGTCACCGTGCACGCCGAGCTCGCCGACCGGATGGCGCACCCGGCGAACGACCTGCACGTCGACCCGGACGGCACCGCCTGGGTCGGCGGCTACGGCTTCGACCCGGAGCGGGTCGAGCGCGGGATCGAGCGGCCGCGCCCCTCGCGGCTGCTGCGGGTGGCGCCCGACGGCGTCGTGGCCGAGGCCGCGGCCGAGCTGGTGTTCCCCAACGGCTGCGAGCGCGCGGCGGACGGCAGCCTCGTCGTCGCGGAGACGTTCGCGGACCGGGTCGCGATCCTGGACCCGCGCGCCGAGCGACGACTGCGGGAGGTCCGGCTGCGGCCCGGCGACGGGCCGGACGGGCTCAGCATCGCCCCCGACGGCTCGGTGTACGTCGCGCTCGCCTTCGTCGGCGCGGTGGTGCGGATCGCGGGCACGGACGGCGGTGCGGATGGCGCTGTGGATGGCGCTGTAGAGCCCGTCTACCGCGCCCCGGCCATCCCCGATGGGCCCGGCGCCGGTGCCCTCGGCTGCTACGACTGCGCCGTCCATCCGGACGGGGACCGGATCGCGGTGGCCTGCGCGAGCCTCGACGAGTCGCTCGCGGCGCGCGTGGACACCGGCCGGATCGTGCTGCTCCCGCTCGCTCCGGTCCCGCTCGCCCAGCTCCGACGGGCCTGAGCGAAGGCGGCGCTCAGCCGGCCCGGTTGCGATAGAGCCGGAGCGCGTAGGCCGGGTACCAGCTGCCCGCGGACGGCCCGCCGTTGCAGCTGCCGTCGCTCGCGCCGGGCGGCTTGACCCACAGCAGCGCGTCCAGCCGGGCGTCGCCGCGGACCACCCGGGGGTCGCGCCCGAGCCCGGCGCCGAGGGCGTTGCACCATTCCTCCTGGTAGCCCTGGCCGTTGCGCCCGACGTCGATGACGTAGTGCGCGTCATCCGTCGCCCTCGACAGCCGGGTCGCCCAGCGGCGTTCGGCCGCGGTGCCGCGGTAGTTCGCCACGTTCGTGAAGAAGCCGCGCGCGCTCGCGACGCCGGCCCGTTTCAGCCGGGCGGCGGCGGTCGCGACCGACTCGTAGCCCGACATGGCCCCGTCGAGGTAGACCGGCACCCCGGCGCGCGCGTAGAGGCGCACGGCCCGCCTCAGCAGCGGGATGCGGCTGCTCGCCGTCGAGGCGGAGCAGGCGTCGATCGTGGCGAGCGAGTCCGGCTCGAGCAGCAGCACCGCCCGGTGGCCGGAGAGCGCCCCGGCGAGGGTGCGGGTCCAGGAGAGGTAGGCGGCGGCGGAGCCGAGGCCGCCGGCGGACTGCCCGCCGCCGCAGTCGCGGTCGGGGAGCGCGTAGGCGACGAAGACGGCGGTGCGTCCCGCGGCGTCGGCGGCCGCGGTGATCGTGCCGACGTAGTCGCTGAGCGTCGTGCCGGTCGCCCACTCGGTGAGCCAGATCGCGACGCTGCGGCGGGCGATGTAGCGGGCCGCGGTCCGCTGCGCCCCGGAGAGGGATGCTGCCGCCGTGGCCGCCGCACCGTCGGGCTGCACGTAGAGCCCGCCGCGGAAGACGCTCGCGGCCGAGCGGGAGCGCATCCCGGCCGCCTCGGCTCCCGCACCGCCGTCGAGCGCCATGCCCAGGCCCACCACGGCGACGAGGGCTGCGGCGAGGATGCGTTTGATCATCGGAGGGCCTTCCGCGATCATGCCGGGCGGGCGGACCTCCCCATTCCAGCACGCGTGTTTTACGCGGATGTTGCGCACGGTTACGGGTCGGCTGCGCCGTGGTGGGCGGGCGACGTAACGTCGTGGCATGGCCACCCTGACGACGTGCATCGACTGCGGCAGCTCGCACGCGGGCCACGCCGTCATGCCGATCCAGGAGCGGGTTGCGGCCGCGAGCCCGCGTCGCTGGCAGGACGCGATCGTCGTCTGGACGGATGCCGCGGGCCGGGCCGGCCTCGCCGGCCTCGACGGCGCGCAGCGCACCGTCTGGCACCACGCGCCGGTGTTCCGGGCCGGCGATCCGGTCGCCGTGCACGCCATCGCGGGCGTCGTCTCGGTGGACGGCGAGCTCGTGAGCGTGAGCGTCCTCTAGCGCGTCGTTCCCAGCGCCGCGCTCCTCGGGTCTCGAAGCGCTAGCGCATCGAGGCCATCATCGCGCGGCAGCACTCGACCATCCGGTCGCAGGCGGCGGCGCAGACGCGGCAGTGGCCGTGCTCCATCTCGTGCGAGTGGCACTCCATGGCGCACTCGACGCCCATCGCCGCACAGGCCTCGAGCATGGCCATCATCGCGCCCATGCTCGAGCCGCTCGGCCGCATCATCATGCGCATCGTGGTCGCCGCGACGTCCGCCGTGTTCGCGCACATCCCGGCGCAGGCGGCCATGCCGTCCATCCCCGCGCAGGCGTCCGCGCACATCGTCGCGGCCTGCATCGCGGCGTCACAGGACTCCATGCAGTCGCCCATGAGGGCCATGTCCATGGGCATCGAGCCGGAGGGCATCGTCGCCATCATCTGGGTCATCATCTCGGGCATCATCTCTCGCTCCTCACGCTGAGGTCGTCGTGAGCACCGGCTGGCTCGCGGGCGACGGCCTCGGTACCCCCGATGCTACGCACGCGACCCGGTCGGCGCGAGGGCTCTCGATAGGCGTTCACTGAGCGTTCCATGGGCGTGCGCCCAACGACACCCGACCCGTGAGATTACGCGCCCTGACCGGGCCCCGGATCGACGGCGCCCCGGCCGTGCCGCCGTTGGCGGTCGTCGGAGCCCGGTCGGGGACCCGTCACGTGACGCGGAGCTTCACCTTGGGGCTGGTCTTCTTGTACACGTTGCTCGTGCCGGTGTAGACGGCCTTGAGCTTGTGGGTGCCCTTCTTGGTGAGCTTGCTGAGTTTGACGGTGACGGTGCCCTTGTCGGATGCCGTGAGGGTGATGGTCTTGATCAGTGTGGAGCCGTCGTAGATCTTGACCTTGCCGGTGGCGTAGGTCTTGCTGGCTCCGGTGATCGTGACCTTGACGGTCGCCTTCGCCGTCGAGCCCTTGTGGATCTTCGACTTCTTCAGTGTCAGTTTGACCGTGGCGTGTGCCTTCTTCACCGTCAGTGTCGCCGAGGCCGTGGAGGCCGCCGTGGTGCTGTCACCGGAGTAGGTGGCCGTCACGGTGTGGGTGCCGACCGTGGTGGTGGTCGGCAGGGCGATGGTCGCGGTGCCGCCGGTCAGGGCCGCGGTGCCGACGGTGGTGCCGTCGAGGGCGACGGTCACGGTGCCGGAGGCCGCGGCACCGGTCGCGGTCGTGACCGCCACGGCGGCCGAACGCTTGGCCCCGTACGTGACCGTCGACTTCGACAGCGACAGCGACGCGGTCGAGGCCACCGGCGTCGTGGTGGTCGTGGTGGTCGTGGTCGTGCTGCTGCTGTCGTCTCCGCTGCTGTCGGCGGTGTACGTGTATCCGTCGGTGAGGGTGGCCGTGCCGTAGTCGCTGGACACCGTGACATCCACCACCCCCGCCACCGTCGCCGCCGGCACCACGGCGGTGAGCGTGTCGGAGTCCGTCACGCTCACCCCGGTGGCGGCACTGTCGCCGAAGAGCACCTCGGTGGCATCGGCGATGAACCCGGCACCCGTGATCGTCACTGTGCCGCCCCCGGACACCGACCCGGAGTTCGGCGACACGGACTCGATCGCCGTCACCACATCCGTCTCCTCGGCCTCGGACCCGGCATAGTCCGAGTCGCCCGAGCCCGTCGTGCGCGACAGCGACACCCCCGTGCCGAGTACCGTGAGCGAACCCCCGGCGCCACCGGTGGCGGAACTCCCGCCGCCTCCGCCGCCGATGCCGGCACCGG
>JASGFF010000103.1:0-5475 GCA_047605685.1 Microbacteriaceae bacterium | reverse complement strand
CGGCGGTGCGCGCGGCCGAGCCGGGCCGGGCCGGGCGCTGGCAGCGCGACCTCGACCTGCTGCTGGCCGAGCGTGATGAGCGGGCCCGCGCGGAGGAGCTCGTGCCGATCCCGGCCCGGGTGCCGGCGAGCCGCTTCAAGGACTACGTGACGGATGCCGCGTCCGTCGCCCGCTCGCTGCGCCGGCCGATGCCGGAGCGCCCCTACCGCGCCACCCTGCTCGGCACGCTGTTCCACCGCTGGCTGGAGCAGCGCGCGGGCGTCGCCGGCTCCCTCGAGGAGTTGGAGCGGCTGGAGGAGCTGGGGCAGCTGGAGGAGCTGAACGCGCCGTGGACGGAGCGCGACGGCCGGGGGTTCGTCGCCGGGCTCGATGAGGGGCTCGATGAGGGGCTCGGTGCGAGACCCGATGAGGGGCCCGGCGCGGAGCCCGCCCGCCGGCGGCGCTTCGCCGAGCTGCGCGCGACGTTCGAGCGCTCCGAGTGGGCCGGGCGGGTGCCGGTGGAGGTGGAGCGCGAGATCGAGCTCGTGCTCGACGGCCAGGTGGTGGTGTGCAAGCTCGACGCCGTCTACGCGCTGCCCGGCGGCCGCTTCGAGATCGTCGACTGGAAGACCGGGCGGGCGCCCCGCGACGCACAGGACCTCGCCGCCCGGCAGTTCCAGCTCGCGCTGTACCGGCTCGCCTACGCTCGCTGGCGCGGCATCGATCCGGAGCGCGTCGACGCCGCGTTCTACTTCGTCGCCGACGACGCCGTCGTGCGCCCGGAGCGTCTGCCCGACGAGCGGGAGCTCGTGGCCGCCTGGCGGGCGGCCGTCGGCTGAGCGTGTCGAGCTTGCACAGCGGAGCCTCGGCCGATGCAAGCGGTCGACGTCACGCCGACACCCTGAGGGCGAGGGTCGTCATGAGTCGCGGCGGCATCGACCGGATCAGGAGCGCGGTGACCTTGTTGCCGCCGCCATCCACGACCGCAGGCATGTTCCGTTCAAGAGCTGCCAACGCCGTGCGGGCAACCTGTGCCGGTTGTCGCTTTCCGCGCCCGGGACGAGAGTTCATGGGCGTCTGTGTGGGCCCCGGGCTCACCGCGACCACCCTGACGCCGCTCGCCTTCGTCTCGGCCCACAACGCTTGTGTGAAGGAGAGGACATACGCCTTCGACGCCGCGTAGGCAGCGACATGCGGCGCCGGAGTGTAGGCCCCGGTGCTGGCGATGTTGATGATCGAGCCGTGACCACGGCGCACCATCCTCGCGACGACCGCTGCGGTCAGTTCGGTGAGGGCTCCGGCGTTGAGATCGACCAGACGGCGCAGTGTGGCCGGATCGCTGTCGGCCACCATCGCTCGCGAACTCATCCCGGCGTTGTTGACCAGCATCTCCACCTCGACTCCGGCCTCCCGCACGATCGCCATCAGTCGGCCCACCGCGTCTTCTGCGTCCAGCTCGAGCGGCACGGTCAGCACCGTGACGCCATGTCGCGAGCGCAGGCCCTCGGCGGTCCTCTCCAACTGCTCCGCGTTGCGTGCGACCAGGATCAGGTTGGATCCATGCCGAGCGAGTTCGGACGCGATCGCTGCGCCGATGCCGGTGGACCCACCGGTGATGAGCGCGTACTGGTCCTTCATCTGAGAGGCGGTTGTCATGTCCGCTAACCTAAACATTGACGTCAGCGTGAAGGTCAAGTCGTCGGGTGGCGCATCGTCGAGGAGGGGAGTCGCCGTGCGGATCGGAGAGCTCAGTGACGCCACGGGCGTCAGCGCCAGGGCTCTGCGGTACTACGAGGAGCAGGGATTGATCAGCAGCCGTCGGCAGGCGAACGGGTATCGCACATACGGGCCCGAGGCAATCGAGACGGTCGAGTTCATCCAAGACCTCCTCGCCGCCGGCCTCTCATCGCGGATGCTCCGCGACATCATGCCGTGCATGGCGGGAGGCCGGGACTGCGCTCCGTCTCGTGATCTGCTGGCGCAGGTCCAGAGCGTCCGCGACGATCTCCTGGCACAGGAACAACGCATCCGCACCCGACGAGAGACGCTCGAGCACTACCTCACCGGTCAGCGGAAACCACGCGGATACGTTGAGCCGACGACAGCGACGACAGCGAGCGCGTTCAGCAAGCACATGTCCTGAGGATCCACCCGGACCACGCCGGTCATCGGCGAGACATGAACCCAACGCCGAACACCGCAAGAAACGCGACACACCGCGGAAATGCCCGCAGTCACCTGTCCGGGTCCGGTTCACCGTGCGGAAGGTGGCCCCGCGGGGCTTCGGCCCTGGACGTGCCGGCGGATCACGACGTGCCGGCGGATCACAGCGACGGCCTCGTCCCCGGTCAGCTCAGCGCCCTACAGCACGCACACTCAGACCGCGCGCTCGGCGCGGGCGAAGAACGCCTCGATGTCCTCGACATCCCCCGGGGTGGTGACGCGCTCGGTTCCGTCGGCCTCGGTTCCGTCGGCCTCGGTCCCGTCGGCATCCTCCTCGGCCCCGGCGATGGCCGGGGCGACCGTCGGGGCGGTGGGGACCCGCTGGGTCGCCAGCGGGTTCATCACGTCGTTCTCCACGGATTCGACGAGCCCGGAGAGCATCTCGACGGCGTCGTCGACGATCTCCGTCGACCGGCTGTCGGTGCCGTGCAGCAGCCAGCGCGCCACCTCGAGCTCGGCGTACAGCGTCGCCCGTTGCCGGATCTGCCGATCGCCCGGCCGCGTCCCGACGTAGGCGTCGAAGACCGCGTCCGCGACCCCCTCGCGGCGACTGCCGAGCACCCAGGCGAGGTCGTGTGCCGGGTCGCCGACGCGCAGCTCGTGCCAGCCGAGCACACCGGTGATCCGGCCGTCCGCGACGAGCAGCGAGTCCGCGCTCATCGCGCCGTTCACGACCGTCGGCTGGAACCGCCACAGCGACTGGTCGTCGATGGCGAGCCGCCAGCGCTCGAGCAGCGCCTGCGGCACCAGCCCGGTCGCGGCGGCCCGGTCCACGACGCTCACGGCGCCGCGCAGCGCGTCGAGCGCCGTCAGCTGCGGCAGCCCGGCGTCGGCGACGAAGGCCGTCTGCAGGCTGTGCAGCGCCGCGAGCGCGCCGCCGACGGCATCGGCGAGCCCGCCCGGGCCGACGGCGAGGTCGCCGAGGCCGAGCTTCGTGCCGTAGACGAAGCGGTAGACGATGGCGCGGGTGCCCTGGTAGCCGGTCTGCCCCAGATAGCTCGACACCGCGAAGGGCAGTCGCTCGCGCACGCCCTCGCCGAGGGCGCGCAGCGCGACGAGATCCGCCGACTGCTGTGCCTCGGCGCGCTGGTTGCGCGGCAGCCGGATGATCCAGTGCTCGCCGCTGCGCCCGGTGAGCAGCGCGGAGGCGAAGTCCGCGTCGCCGCCCCCGGAGAAGCCGGCCACCCTGACCAGGTCGATGCCCGGCACGGCCGCCGTCGCGAGCGCGGCTAGAGTGAGGTGGGGTCTGGCCATGACGGCATGGTAAGGAGCCGCCCGGTGCATTCCCGGCATCCCGCGCGCGTGGCGTCGGATGCCGTCGCCGGCAGGAGGAGCGCGTGAACAGCCGGGGGAGAGCTCCCGCGAGCGGCGGGGACTGGTTCGCGGACCGCCTGCCGCTGTCCCGGGTCGTCGTCGACCGCGATCACGCCGCCCGCGCCGATCCGGGGCTGCTCGAGCGTCCGGCGGTCCGCTTCATCGTGCTGCACGACGGTGGCGCGCTGCTCGCGCCCGGCGGCGGCCTCGCCTTCCTCGACCGTGCCGCGCTGCCGGCCGGGGCGCTGCTGGTCTACCTCGGCACCGCCCTGGAGTCCGAGGGGCCGCTCGCCGCCGGCACCCCCCTCGCCGCAGCGATCGTCTCCGCGAGCGATGCACCCTATTCGGCGGGGCTCGGCGGGGGCTGGGGCCGGTTGCGTCACCTCATCGCGGAGCTCGGCGGCCGCGACGCGGCCCTGTTCGGCCAGGCGCTCGCGATCGCCAACTGGCACGCCTCGCACGGCTTCTCGCCGCGCACGGGCGAGCCGACGACACCGGACCTCGCCGGCTGGCTGCGGCGCGGCGCCGACGGGCATCCGGTGTTCCCGCGCACCGACCCGGCCGTGATCGTCGGCGTGACGGATGCCGAGGACCGTCTGCTGCTCGGCCGCAACGCCTCCTGGCCGGAGCACCGCTACTCGCTGCTGGCCGGCTTCGTCGAGCCGGGGGAGAGCCTCGAGGCCGCCGTCGCGCGCGAGGTGCGCGAGGAGGCCGGCATCCGGGTGGTCGCGCCCCGCTACCTCGGCAGCCAGCCCTGGCCGTTCCCGGCCTCGCTCATGCTCGGCTTCCGGGCGCGCCTCGACCCGGACGGGCCGGCCGAGGCCGTCGCGGACGGCGAGGAGCTGCTCGACGTGCGCTGGTTCAGCCGCGATGAGATCGCGGCCGGCGCGATCTCGCCGCCGGGGAGCGGCTCGATCGCCCGCGCCATCGTGGAGGACTGGTTCGGCGGCGAGCTGCCGGACGGCTCGAGTGCGAGCCCGGGCGCGGGGCCCGGCGGCGCGGGGTGAACGCCGAGGACATCCTCGCGCCGCTCGACGAGGAGCAGCGCCGGGTGGCGACCACGCTGCTCGGCCCGGTGCGGGTGCTCGCCGGTGCCGGCACCGGCAAGACCCGCGCCATCACCCACCGCATCGCCTACGGGGTCGCCACCGGGGTGTACCCGCCGAGCCGGGTGCTCGCGCTCACGTTCACGGCCCGCGCGGCGGGCGAGCTGCGTGCCCGGTTGCGCGATCTCGGCACCGGCGCCGTGCCGGCGCGCACGTTCCACGCCGCCGCCCTCAGCCAGCTCGGCTTCTTCTGGCCGCAGGTCGTCGGCGGCCCGATGCCGCAGCTCGTCGACGGCAAGGCGCGGCTCATCGCCCAGGCCGCCGCCGATCTGCGGCTGCGGCTGGACACCGCTGCGCTGCGCGACATCGCCGCCGAGATCGAGTGGCGCAAGGTGTCCCGGCTGTCGGTCGAGCAGTGGGCGCGGGCGGAGCGCGCACTGCCCGGCTCGCTGCGCCTCGACCAGGCGGCCGAGCTGCTGCAGCGCTACGAGGACCTGAAGGACGAGCGCCGCCGCCTCGACTTCGAGGACGTGCTGCTCGCCTGCGCCGGGATGATCGAGGTGGAGGAGCGCGTGGCGCAGCAGGTGCGCGAGCAGTACCGCTTCTTCGTCGTCGACGAGTACCAGGACGTCAACCCGCTGCAGCACGAGCTGCTGACGGCCTGGCTGGGCGACCGCGACGACCTGTGCGTCGTCGGCGACGCGAGCCAGACCATCTACTCGTTCACGGGCGCCACGAGCGAGTACCTGCTGCGCTTTAGCGCCGAGCATCCGAACGCCGAGCTGGTGCGGCTCGAGTCGAACTACCGCTCGAGCGCCGCGATCGTCGACGCGGCGAACCGGCTGGTGCGGCGGAGCCCCGGCGCGCTCGAGCTGCACGCGGCCGCCGAGGGCCCCGGGGTGCCGGCCGGGGC
>JASGFF010000102.1:0-5574 GCA_047605685.1 Microbacteriaceae bacterium | reverse complement strand
GGACCGGTCCGCGGCGGCCGCGCGGCGCTGCCCGGCAGGCGCTGTTCAGGAAGCGCTGCCCGGCAGGCGCAACTCAGCGGGCGCTGCTCGGCGGGTCCGGTTCAGGGGGCGTCGTTCAGGAGGAGCTGTCGGTGGGTGCGTCGGTCGGGGCACCGCCCTGGCCGCCCTGGTCGCCGCCGCCCTGGCCGCCGCCGGGCGCCTGCCCGCCGCCCATCGATGGCGCGTTCGAGCTCGTCGCCTTGGCGATCGCGAAGCCGGCGCCGCCGCCGCCGAGCAGGCCGACGACGAGGGCGACGATGCCCACGATGATGAGGGGCTTGCGGGAGGCCTTGGCCGGGGCTGCCGGGGTCTGGGCCGCTGCCGGCTCCTCGGCGGGGACGGGAGTGTTGTCCGAGTCTGTCATGCTGCAACCATGCCGGTCTCCGATATGACCGAGCTGTGAGCCGTCTGCGCGAAAGCCAAGGGAGGCGTCACAGCGCTCAGGCCCGGGCGAGCAGGCTCTCGATGGCGCTCGTGAATACGGTGAGGCCGTCGGTGCCGCTCTTCATCGCGGTCGGCCCGTCGGGGCCGAAGCCCGGCTCGACGGCGTGCTCGGGGTGCGGCATGAGGCCCACGACGTTGCCGCGCGCGTTCGCGATGCCGGCGATGTCGTTCACCGAGCCGTTCGGGTTCACGCCGAGGTAGCGGAACACCACCCGGCCCTCGCCCTCGAGCCGCTCGATCGTGGCCGGGTCGGCGACGAAGCGGCCGTCGGCGTTCTTGAGCGGCACCGTGATCTCCTGCCCCGCGGCGAAGCCGCCCGTCCAGGCGGTGTCGACGCTCTCCACGACGAGCCGCTGATCGCGGCGGATGAACTGCTGGTGCTCGTTGCGGCTCAGGGCGCCCTCGACCAGATGCGCCTCGGCGAGCATCTGGAAGCCGTTGCAGATGCCGAGCACCGGGACGCCGCGGCCGGCGGCATCCGCCACCTCGCGCATGATCGGGGCGTGGCTGGCGATCGCACCCGCTCGCAGATAGTCGCCGTAGCTGAAGCCCCCGGGCAGCACGATGGCGTCCACGGCGGCGAGGTCGTGGTCGCCGTGCCAGAGCGCGACCGGCTCGGCGCCCGCGAGCCGGATGGCGCGCCGGGCATCCCGGTCGTCGAGCGAGCCCGGGAACGTGATGACGCCGATGCGGGGGCTCATGCGGGCTCCGGGGCGGTCCGTTCGGCCGGCCGCTGCACGACGATGCTCACGACATCCTCGATCACCGAGTTCGACAGGATGTCGGCGGCGAGCTCGCGCACCTCGGCGAGCCGCTCCTCGGTGACCTCGCCCTCGACGCTGAGCTCGAAGCGCTTGCCGATGCGCACCCCCGCGTAGCCGCTCCGGCCGAGGCGGTGCAGGGCGCCGAGCACGGCCTTGCCCTGGGGGTCGAGGATCTCGGCCTTGGGCATGACCTCGACGACGATGGTGGGCACGGCGCTGCTCCCGAGGGTTCGTGCGGTGGGGACGCGCCCATCCTACGCGGGCCCCCGGCCGCGGGGCCCGGACCCGAGGTCCTGCTCTCGAGGCCCTACCCTCGAAAGGTGGATGCGACCGGGCCTGACCGAGCCGGGCCCGAGGCGGTTGGGCCCGAGGCGGTTGGGCTCGAGGCGGCCGGGCTCGACGCCCTGCTGGAGGAGACCGGCTTCCAGGGGGTCGCCCTCGTGCGCGCCGGCGGCCGGCTGCTGCTGGAGGCCGCGCGCGGCGAGGCCCGGCCCGGTGTGCCGGCGACGCTCGACACCCGCTACGACAGCGCGGACGTGACGAAGCTCGTCACCGCGGTGACCGTGCTGCGCGAGGTGCAGCGCGGCGCGCTCGACCTCGAGCTCAGCATCCACCACTACCTGCCCGTGCTCGCCGGCTCGCGCATCCCGGTGGCGGTGAGCCTGCTGCAGCTGCTCACGCACACGAGCGGCATCGCCGACATCGCCGACGAGGGGGCCGGCGAGAGCTACGAGGAGCTGTTCGCGCGCCGCTCGGGGGCCGGGATCGTGCAGACCGCCGACTGGCTGCCGTTCTTCGTGGACGCCGAGCCGCTCGCCGCCCCCGGCAGCACCGTCGCCTACTGCGACGCCGGCTATGTGCTCGCCGGTCTCGTCGTCGAGGCGGTCACCGCCCGGCCGTTCCGCGATCAGGCGGCGCGCGCCGTGCTCGCCCCGGCCGGCATGCGCGACTCCGGCTTCCTCGACCGCCGGGACGATCCGCCGCGCCTGGCGATCGGCGGCGACCCGGCTGACCCTGCCTGGCGGGCGCTGTGGGATGCCGCGCCGCCGCTCGGCGGCCCCGCAGAGGGGCTGTTCGCGACGGCCGGCGACCTGCTGAGGCTGTTGGACGCCGTCGTCGGCGGACGTCTGCTCGACGCCGAGCTGACCGAGGAGCTGCTGCTGCCCCAGGTGCACGCCGACGAGGACACGGCGCTCGGCTTCGGCCTCACGTTCGACCTGGACGCCGGCGCCGTGCGCTCGTTCCGTGCCGACGGCGTCGGCCTCGGCGCGAGCGCCATGCTGCGCCGCTACCCCCGGGAGGACGTCGACGTGGTGGTGCTCTCCAACGACGCGGACGGCGCCTGGGAGCTCGTCCGCGAGCTCGACGAGCGGATCTGACGGGCGGCGCGACCGCTGCCTCATCGAGGGTCGCGACCGCTCGACCCGCACCATTTGTTTAGGTAAGCCTTGCCTGGGCTAGACTGTCGGGGCCGCCGGCCGCAGCGCCGGCGTCCGCACCCTCGCCCGCCGCTGTCCCGGAGAGCCATGTCCCGCCCGCCCCTGCGTGTTCGTGTGGCCCGGTCCGCGCTCGCCGCGGTGCTCGTGCCCCTGCTCGGCATCGGCGCCGTCGCCACCACGGCCGGCTCGGTGGCGTTCGCCACCACGGCGAGCCCGGTGGCGTTCGCCACCACGACGGTCTCCGCCACGAGCGCCGTGCCGGTCTCGACGGCGAGCTCCGCCGAGACCGGCACGGCGACGGGCACCGTGACAGGCACCGCGACGGCGACCAGCGACTACGCTGCGACGGCGACCGGCACCCCGACGGCCACCGCGACCGCGACGGGCACCGCCACGGCGACGGGCACCGCCACGGCGACGGGCACCGCGACCGGCTCCGTGTCCACGACGACCGAGCTCGACGGTGTCACCCTCGACTGGATCGGCGACGGCGAGCTGCAGGGTGCGCCCTACTTCGGCGGCAGCAACTACTTCTCCGCGGGCGTCTCCGACGGCACCGAGAGCGGCTACGCCGCGACAGCCGGCGACGTCACGATCATCCAGCGCGGCGCGACCGGCGTCGAGACGACGGCGAGCTACGCCACCCGTGCCGCCCACGTCGGCGCGGGTGGGCTCGCGGCCCAGATCGTCCGCCTCGGCGGCGGACACGCCGTCTTCGCCGCCGACGGCTCCGGCAGCATCAGCTGGACCGGATCCTGGTCGGTGAACTTCTACGGCGGCCTGGTGCCCTTCACGGTCACCGACCCGGTGCTCACGCTCGACGCGAGCGGCACCGGTGCGCTCACCGCGACCCTGAGCGGCTACGCGAGCTCCCGGTCGGGCTCCGGGACGACGGCGCTCACCCCGGTGCCCGGCGTGGAGGTCGCGACGTTCCACGACGTCGTCGTCGACCTCGAGAACGGCTTCACCGTCAGCCCGGACTACCTCGGCGTCACCGTCGAGCTGCCCTCCGGCAGCACCGCGCAGACCACCGACGGCGACTCCTGGGGATCCTGGCCGCAGAGCTGGGTCGACTTCCAGAACGAGACCGGCCTCGGCTCCTACTGGTACAGCTCCGGCTCCAGCCTCGACGCCGAGAAGGTCGCGAGCGACTTCGCCATCGGCGTCGACGGCGCGAGCCCGGTCGTCACCGCGAGCGCCGCGAGCGGCACGAGCGGCACCGCGGACGACGACGACGGCGGCTCCACCACCGGCTCCACGAGCTCGAAGAAGGTCGCCAAGAGCGGCACCGGCGTGCTGTTCTGGGGGGTCAAGTCCTCGTTCCGCAGCTATGTGACCGGCTCGATCGCCCGCGGCTCGATCAGCGTGAGCGGCGGTGCCACGGCGGTGAGCGGCGGCTACCGCTTCGGCCAGCGGGCGACGGGCGACTACGACGACGAGGAGCGCAGCGGGTCGACGCCGTACCGGGGCTCGGTGCGCTTCCTCGGGCACGGCGGCGTCCTCGACCTGACCATCGCGAACCCGGTCATCCGGGTCACCTCGGCCCGGCACGCGACGCTCGTGGCGAGCGTGGACGGCACGCGCGTCGCGCTCGGCGACGTCGATCTCTCCGCCGCCACCCGCTCCACCGGGAAGAACGCGGTCAGCTACCTCGACGCACCCGTGACGCTCACCGCCGCCGGCGCAGCCGTGTTCTCCTACGGCGACAGCACGTTCTACCCGGCCGGCACCACGATGGACCCGGTGTCGTTCACGATCGGCTCGCCGGCCGCCGGCGGCGGCTCCGCCGGCACGGTGTCGAGCTACAGCGACGATGACTTCAGCGCGCCGGCGACACCGCCGGCCACGACCGGTGCGCGGCTCGACCCGGCCGAGGGCATCGCGGCCGGTGACACCGTGACCGTCACCGCGACGGGCTTCGAGCCGAACGAGACGGGCATCGCGGCCGTGCTGTACTCCGAGCCGACGGTGCTCTCCACCTCGGTCGAGGCCGACGCGGACGGCGTCGTCAGCTACACGGCCGTGCTGCCGGCGACCCTCGCGGCCGGCGAGCACACCCTGACGCTGCAGGGCAGCGTCGACCGCGGCGCGGTGTTCACGGTCGAGGCCGCGCGCGCGGGCGGCTGCACCGTGGATGACGCGAGCCTCAGCTGGGGCTTCAAGGAGTCGTTCCGCGCCTACATCTCCGGCACGATCGCGAACGGCTCCTGGGACGTCGCCGACGGCGCGAGCTACACGACGCCCGAGTTCGGCTTCTCGGCGGGCACCGGCGACTACCAGGACGGCGTCGGGCTGGTCTCCTTCGCGGGCAGCGTGCACTTCACCGGCCACGAGGGTGTGCTCGACACGACGATCGAGAACCCGCGGCTGCAGTTCGTCGACGCCGACACGGCGATCCTGCTGCTCGACGTGCACGGGCCGACGATGGACGGCGACCGGGTCGACGAGCTCGCCGTGCAGTTCGTCACCCTGGACCTCTCGGCCGGCGACGTCGAGCTGAGCGACGACGGGCGCACGATCACCGCGACCGACGTGCCGACGGCGCTCACCGACGCCGGGCACATCGCCTTCCCGAACTACGAGGCCGGCACGGCCTTCGACCCGGTCTCGTTCACGATCACCACGGCGTCCGGCTGCGCGAGCGCGGCCGTCGTCTCGACCGCGGCCGCCAGCACGGTGCCGACGGATGCCTCGACGACGGACGCCTCGACGGACGGCGCGGGCTCCCCGGCATCCGCCACGCCGCCGCTCGCCGTGACCGTGCTCGCCGTCGCGGCCGCGGTGCTGCTCGTCGCGGTCGCGGTGCTGCTCGTGCTGCTACTGCGCCGCCGACGCGCGGGCGCGGCGTAGCCCGCCGCTGCGGGGGGCCGCCGGGCCGCCGGGCGGGG
>JASGFF010000101.1:0-5778 GCA_047605685.1 Microbacteriaceae bacterium | reverse complement strand
CGCCCAGGCCGGCCGCGGCCGCCAGCAGCCGGAGGGGTCGGATCGGCGGCCGGCCGGGCGGCACCGGACCGGTCGGCGCCGAACCGGTCGACGACGGGCTTGCCGGCACCGGACCGGTGTCCGGATCGCCCGCCCCGCTCGTCATGGCGTGAGCGTACGCCCCCGCCCTGGCACGGGGCCGGAACCCGTGCTCGCGGCCCCGGCTCGCAGCCCCGGCTCGCGGCTCCGGCGGCCCTCAGCCGCCGAGCACCCGGGCGCCGTGCACCGGACCGGTCGCGCGCACGGCCGTCAGCCCCGCGGCGCTCAGCCCGATCTGCAGCTGCAGTGCCGCGTTGACGTCCGGCGCGAGGAAGGCGACCGTCGGACCGGAGCCGGAGACGATGCCGGCGAGCGCCCCGCCGCGCTCGCCGAGCTCGAGCACGTCGGCGAGCGCCGGCTCGAGGTGCAGCGCGGCCGCCTGCAGGTCGTTCGCGAGCACCTCGGCGAGCATCCGCGCGTCCCCGGCCCGCAGCGCCTGCAGCACGTCGACGTCCACGCTCGGCGCCACCGGCGCCGGGTAGATGTCCTGCGAGTGCCGGGAGCGGTGCTCGTCGAGCTCGCGGTACACCTCGGGGGTGGACAGCCCGGTGTCGCGCAGCACGAGCACCCACTCGAAGCTGCCCGTCGCGAGCGCCGGGCTCAGCTGATCGCCCCGGCCGGTGCCGATCGCCGTGCCGCCGGTGAGGGCGAAGGGCACGTCGGCGCCCAGCTCGGACGCCAGCTCGAGCATCTCCTCGCGGCCCAGGCCCGTCCCCCACAGGGTGTCGCAGGCCAACAGCGTCGCCGCGGCATCCGCGCTGCCACCGCCCATGCCGCCGGTGACCGGGACGTGCTTCTCGATGTCGATGTGCGCGCCGCCGCGGTAGCCGGTGCGTGCGGCGAGCAGCCGGGCGGCGCGGATGGCGATGTTGGCGCCGTCGCGCGGCACCCGTGCGAGGTCCACCGAGCCGCTCACGCCCACCGAGAAGTCCGGGGCCTCGCTCACCCGCACGTCCTCGTACAGGCTCACCGCCTGGTAGGCGATCGCGACGTCGTGGTAGCCGTCGGGCAGCAGCGAGCCGACGGCGAGGAACACGTTGATCTTGCCTGGCGCCCGCACGTGCACGACCCGAGAGCCGGTCAGAGGCGTCATCCCTCCAACCTAGTCGAGGCCGTCGGAGCCGCCCGGCCTGTCGGAGCCGCCCGGCCTGCCGGAGCCGCCCGGCCTGCCGGAGCCGCTTGGCCCGGCCCGCGCGATGGCGAGGAAGTCGGCGATGCCGAGGTCCTCGCCGCGCGCCGTGGGCTCGATCCCCGCCGCCCGGAGCCGCTCGGAGGCGGCCGCCGCGCCGCCGAGCGGGCCGCCGAGCGCGCCGCGCAGCATCTTGCGGCGCTGGCCGAAGGCCGCCTCGACGAGCGCGAACGTCGCCCGCCGCTCCCCGACGTCGCCCGGCTCGGGATGCCGCCGGAAGCCGACGAGCACGCTGTCCACGTTCGGCACCGGCCAGAACACCTGGCGGCTGACCCGGCCGGCGAGCCGCCAGTCGGCCCACCAGGCGGCCTTCGCGCTCGGGGCGCCGTACACCCTCGAGCCGGGGCCTGCGGCGAGCCGCTCGCCGACCTCGGCCTGCACCATCACGAGCCCGCGGTCGAGGCTCGGCACCCTCTCGAGCAGGTGCAGCAGCACCGGCACCGAGACGTTGTAGGGCAGGTTCGCCACGAGCACGCTCGGGGGCAGCGGCAGCGCCCCGGCGTCGATCGTGAGCGCGTCGGCGGTGACCACGCGGAGTGCGGCGGTGTCGGCGGCCATCGCCGCCGCCGTCAGCGGCAGCCGCGCGGCGAGGCGTCCGTCGATCTCGACGGCGACGACGGCGGCGCCCGTCTCGAGCAGGCCGAGGGTGAGCGAGCCGAGCCCCGGGCCGACCTCGAGCACGGTGTCGGCGTCCGTCACGGCCGCGAGCTGCACGATGCGGCGCACGGTGTTCGCGTCGTGCACGAAGTTCTGGCCGAGCCGCTTCGTCGGGCTCACGCCGAGCGTCTCGGCGAGGTCGCGGATCTCCGCGGGCCCCAGCAGTCGCGCCGCGGGCATCAGCGCCCGAAGGCGGGGTCGTCGAAGACGCTGATCGGCTCCGTGACCGGCTGCGCCTCCCAGTCGCCGTACACGGCCTCGGTGTTCGAGGCGATGAGCGCGGCGAGCATCGAGGGGTCGGTGCCGCGCACCTCGGCCATCGCCCGCAGCGTGTGCGGGATGAGGTAGGGGGAGTTCGGCCGGCCGCGGTACGGCGCCGGGGTGAGGAACGGCGCATCCGTCTCGACGAGGATCAGGTGCGGCGGGATGACCCGCAGCGCCTCCCGCAGCTGCGGCGCGTTCTTGAACGTGACGGTGCCGGCGAAGGACAGGTACCAGCCGCGCTCGGCGCAGAGGCGGGCGAGCTCGACGTCGCCGGAGAAGCAGTGGAACACCGTGCGCTCCGGCGCCCCCAGCCGGTCGAGGGTGCGCACCACCTCGGCGTGCGCGTCGCGGTCGTGGATCTGCATCGCCAGACCGTGCCGCTTGGCGATCTCGATGTGCGCCTCGAAGCCGGCCAGCTGCGCCGGACGGCCGGCGGCGTCGGTGCGGAAGAAGTCCAGGCCGGTCTCGCCGATGGCCCGCACCCGCGGCTGGGCGGCGAGCCCGTCGATGGCGGCGAGGGATGCCTCGAGCTCGCCGCCGGCCGCGAGCCTCGGCACCTCGTTGGGGTGGATCGCGACGGCGGCGAGCACCCGCGGCTCGACCGCGGCGATCTCGGCGCCCCAGCGGCTCGTCTCGACGTCCGTGCCCACCTGCACGACGCCGCGCACGCCGACGGCGCTGGCCAGGTCGAGCGCGGTGCGGTAGTCGAGCGGGTTCTCGCCGTCGGCAAACTCGAGGTGGGTGTGGTTGTCGTACACGCCGACGGTGAGCGGCGGGGGCGGCGGCGGCGCGCTCAGATCGCGGCCCGGGCTCGCCTCCCGGGCGCGGATCGGGGTGCCGGCGTCGCTCACGCGGGCACGGACTCCGGCTGTGCGCCCTCCTGCTCGGTGGACTGCTCAATGCGCGGGAACAGCGCCTCGAGCCTCGACACGGCCGCGCCGGGCGCGAGGACGCCCCAGGCGCCGGCCTCGCGCAGCGGCTGCTCGGCCAGGGCGCCCTCGGCACCGAGCGCGGCCCACAGCTTCGCGGTGGCCCGCGGGATGACCGGGCTGAGCAGCACGGCGAGGGCGCGCAGTCCCTCGGCCGCCGTGTACAGCACGGTGCCGAGCCGCTCGCGAGCGGCCGGGTCCTTCGCGAGCACCCACGGCTCCTCGGCCGTGATGTAGCCGTTGAGCTCGTCGACGATCGTCCAGACCGCGGCGACGGCCTCGTGGATCGCGAAGCGCTCGATCGCGGCATCCGCCCGGCTCGCCGCGTCGGCGACCGTGCGCTGGATGGCGAGCTCGGCCTCGCCCGGCTCGGCGGGCGCGGGCAGCACGCCGTCGAAGTAGCGGCCGATCATCGCCGTGACCCGGCTGGCCAGGTTGCCGAAGCCGTTCGCGAGCTCGGCCTGGTAGCGCGCGGAGAGGTCCTCCCAGCTGAACGAGCCGTCCTGGCCGAAGGAGATCGCACGCATGAAGTAGTAGCGGAACGCGTCCGAGCCGAAGGTGTCGGTGATCTGGTGCGGGGCGATGCCGGTGAGCTTCGACTTGGACATCTTCTCGCCGCCGACGAGCAGCCAGCCGTGGCCGAAGACCCGGCTCGGCACCGGCAGGCCGGCCGCCATGAGCATCGCCGGCCAGATCACGGCGTGGAAGCGGGCGATGTCCTTGCCGACGATGTGCACGGCCGGCCAGCGGCGGGCGAACTGGGCGGCGTCCACGCCGTAGCCGACGGCCGTGGTGTAGTTCAGCAGCGCGTCGAACCAGACGTAGAGCACGTGTCGCTCGTCCCAGGGGATCTGGATGCCCCAGTCGAAGCTCGAGCGCGAGATGGACAGGTCCTGCAGGCCCTGCCGGACGAACTGGATGATCTCGTTGCGCACGCTCTCCGGCTGGATGAAGTCCGGCCGCGACTCGTAGAGGTCGAGCAGCCTCTGCTCGAACTGGCTCATCCGGAAGAAGTAGTTGGTCTCCTGCAGCACCTCGACCGGCCGGCCGTGGATCTTGCAGACGAGCTGCCCGGCGAGCTCGCCCTCCGGCGCCTCCATGAGGTCGTCGAGCTGCTTGTACTCCTCGCAGCCGACGCAGTAGTAGCCCTCGTACTCGCCGGAGTAGATGAAGCCGTCGTCGTAGAGCTTCGTCAGGAAGGCGAGCACGCCGCTCTCGTGCCGCTCGTCGGTGGTGCGGATGAAGTCGTCGTTGGCGATGTCGACGGTGTTCAGCAGCGGGACCCAGGCCTCGGCGACGAGCCGGTCGGCCCACTCCTTCGGCGTGGTGTCGTTCGCGACCGCGGTGCGCAGGATCTTCTGGCCGTGCTCGTCGGTGCCGGTGAGCAGCCAGGTGTCGTCGCCGGCCTGGCGGTGCCAGCGGGCGAGCACGTCGGCGGCCACCTCGGTGTAGGCGTGGCCGATGTGGGGGACATCGTTGACGTAGAAGATCGGCGTCGTGATGTAGAAGGGATCGCCCGCGGCCATGGGCTCCAGTCTACGGAGCGCGCGGATGCTGTTACCGGCCGCGACCGGTCGCCGGATCACCCCAAACCGCCCCCGAAGCGCCCCAAACGGTCCCGATTTACCGCCCCGCCGCTGCGATCCGTCCCAATTGGGACGGATCGCAGTGGCGGGTGGCGGGTGGCGGGTGACGGCCGGCTCACCGGCGGGCGGCGAGGGCGGCCTCGTAGAGGGCGCGCCGGGAGAGGCCGGTGGCGGCGGCGACCTCGGCGACGGCATCCTTCAGGCGCGCCCCGGACGCCACGAGCGCGCCCACCTCGGCCGTGCCCGCCTCGAGCGGGACGGTGGCCGGGGCGGCCCCCGCGACGACGAGGGCGATCTCGCCGCGCGCGCCGGCGGCGAACCGCTCCGCGAGCACGGCGAGCGTGCCGCGCACGACCTCCTCGTGCAGCTTGGTGAGCTCGCGGCAGACGACGGCGCGGCGCTCGCCGCCGAACGCAGCGGCGAGGTCGGCCAGGGCATCGCCGAGCCGGTGCGGCGACTCGAAGAACACCATCGTGCGCTGCTCGCGCTCGAGCGCCCGCAGCGCCTCGAGGCGCCCGCGTCGCGGCAGGAAGCCCTCGAAGGCGAAGCGGTCGGTCGGCAGCCCGGACACCGCGAGCGCGGTGAGCACGGCGCTCGGCCCGGGGATCGCGGTGACGGTGACGCCCGCGGCGGCGGCCGCGGCGACGAGCGCGAAGCCCGGGTCGCTCACCGCGGGCATGCCGGCGTCGGTGAGCACGAGCACGTCGCTGTGCTCGGCGAGCGCGACGAGCTCGGCGGCGCGCTCGCGCTCGTTGTGCTCGTGCAGCGCCAGCAGCCGCGGCCGGCCGGGCACGTCGAGGGCGCGCATGAGCCGCAGCGCCGTACGGGTGTCCTCGGCGGCGATCACCTCGGCGTTGCCGAGCGCCTCGACGAGGCGGCGGGAGGCGTCGCCGAGATTGCCGATCGGCGTCGCCGCGAGGATGATCACCGGACAATCGAACCACGGCCCCTACGATGGGCCGCGTGAGCGATGCCAGCACCGATCGCGCCGGGACCGGCGCCGACGCCGAGTTCGCCGGCATCCTCGGCGCCGAGCCGGTCGGGCGCAGCGAGCCCCCGGCGGCGGCGCGGCGCG
>JASGFF010000100.1:0-5851 GCA_047605685.1 Microbacteriaceae bacterium | reverse complement strand
GCCGCCGGCTCGGGCAGCACGACGGCGGGCAGCGGCTGGGTCGGTGCCGGCGCGGACGATCCGGCGGGGTCGATGGCGCGCAGCCGGCGGCACACCTCGGCCGCCGCAGGGCGGCGCGCCGCGTCCAGCGCCGTCATCTCCCGCAGCAGCTCGTGCAGCTCCCAGGGCATCTCGCCGCCCACCCGCGGGGCGTGCGCCACGCGCTCGGCGAGGGTGTCGAGGGGAGCGCCCGGGAACGCCGGCTCGCCGGTGACGGCCTCGAGCACCACGAGGCCGAGCGCGTACACGTCGCTCGCGGGCACGGCCCGTTGGCCGCGGGTCTGCTCCGGGCTCAGATAGGCGGCGGTGCCCAGGATGGTGCCGTCACTGCTGAGCGTCGGCTCGTCGTGCAGGTGGGCGATGCCGAAATCGCCGAGCAGCGCGCTGGGCATCCCCGCCTCCCGGACGGCGGGCAGCAGGATGTTGCCGGGCTTCACGTCGCGGTGCACCACGCCGGCCGCGTGCGCCACGGCGAGCGCGGCGGCGATGTCCGCGGCCATCGCGAGCACGGCCTCGATCGGCATCGGGCCGCGCTCGAGTGCCGCGCCGAGGTCCTCGCCCTCGACGAGCTGCATGACGACGAAGGCGAGACCCGCGCTCTCGCCGCTGTCGAGGATCGTCACGATCGCCGGGTGCTGCAGGCTCGCGAGCATCCGCCCCTCGCTGAGCCGGGTCTCGGTGCCGGGCGCGAACACCTTGAGCGCCACCTGCCGGCCGAGCTGCTCATCGCGGGCCCGGTAGACGGTCGACATGCCGCCTCGGCCGAGCACCTCGACGACGCTGAAGCGGTCCGCGACGCGGTCGCCGGGCGAGAGGCTCATGGGGCGCAGTCTATGAGTGCCACGACGCTCAGCAGGAGCCATGTCTCCGTTCAGCCGACGCCGAGCGCGCGTGGATACTCTGGCCGGGTGGACACCGTGCTGCTCTACATCGTGGGCATCCTCATCATCGTGGTCGGGCTGGCGCTGTCCATCGGGCTGCACGAGCTCGGCCACCTGATCCCGGCGAAGAGGTTCGGCGTGCGGGTCGGCCAGTACATGATCGGCTTCGGTCCCACGCTGTTCTCGCGCCGCTTCGGCGAGACCGAGTACGGTGTCAAGGCGATCCCGCTCGGCGGCTACATCTCGATGGCCGGGATGTACCCGCCCCCGGCCGAGGACGGCGCGCGCGGCCGCGACGCGACGACCGGCTTCGTGCAGACGCTCGTGCAGGACGCGCCCCCGGAGACCGCGACCGCCGAGGAGCCGGACGACCCGCGGCGCTCGTTCTACGCGCTCGCCTTCTGGAAGCGCATCGTCATCATGCTCGGCGGTCCCGCCGTCAACCTGCTCATCGGCATCGTGCTCTACGCCGTCGTGCTGTGCGGATTCGGGGTGCAGCAGTCCTCGACGACGATCGGCAGCGTGAGCGCCTGCGTGATCTCGGCGAGCGAGGACAGGGACAGCTGCACCGACGACGACCCGGTCGCGCCCGGCGCCGAGGCGGGCCTCGAGCCCGGCGACACCATCGTGAGCATCGACGGCACCGCGATCGACTCCTGGGACCAGGCGACCGAGATCATCCGCGCCTCCGCCGGCGTCGCGCTCAGCATCGTCGTCGAGCGCGACGGCGAGCAGCTCACCCTCACCGCCACGCCGCTGCTCACCGAGCGCTACGTCTACGACGACGAGGGGAACGTGGTGACGGATGCCGACGGCACCGCCGAGACCGAGGAGGTGGGCTTCCTCGGCATCGGCGCCGCGACCGAGACCGTGCAGCAGCCGCTCGGCGCCGTGCTGCCGGCCGTCGGCCAGAACATCGAGCAGGTGGTCGGCATCATCGTGCACCTGCCCGAGCGCATGGTCGCCGTCTGGAACGCCGCCTTCGGCTCCGCGGAGCGGGATGCCGACGGGCCGGTGAGCGTCGTGGGCGTCGGCCGGCTCGCCGGGGAGATCGCGAGCATCGACACGGTGCCGGTCGCGGAGCGCGCGAGCGCGCTCATCTCGCTCGTGGCATCCCTCAACATCGCGCTGTTCGTGTTCAACCTCATCCCGCTGCTGCCGCTCGACGGCGGCCACGTGGCCGCGGCGCTCATCGACGCGATCCGGCGCGGCTTCGCGCGGCTGCGCCGCCGGATCGCCCCGGCGTCCATCGACATCTCCCGACTGCTGCCGCTCACCATGGCCGTGGTCATCGTGCTCGGCGCGATGAGCGCCCTGCTCGTCTACGCCGACATCGTGAAACCGATCAGCGTGCTCTGAGCCCTACAGGTGCTTTGAGCCCTACAGGTGCTTTGCGCCCTGCAGGTGCCTTGAGCCCTGCAGGCCCGAGCCTCACCGCCCGTTCCGCGTACCCTGTGTGTCGTGCCTGCAGTGAACCTCGGCGCGCCCCGCGCCCCCCAGACGCTCAGCCCTCGGCGCCGCACCCGGCAGATCCACGTCGGCGGCGTCGGCGTCGGCAGCGACTTCCCGGTGAGCGTGCAGTCGATGACGACGACGCAGACCCACAACATCAATGCGACCCTGCAGCAGATCGCCGAGCTCACCGCCACCGGCTGCGACATCGTCCGGGTGGCGGTGCCGCACCAGGAGGACGCCGACGCGCTGAAGGTCATCGCGATGAAGAGCCAGATCCCCGTCATCGCCGACATCCACTTCCAGCCGCGCTACGTGTTCGCCGCGATCGACGCCGGTGTCGGCGCCGTGCGGGTGAACCCCGGCAACATCCGCAAGTTCGACGACCGGGTCGGTGAGATCGCGCGGGCCGCGAGTGACGCCGGGGTGTCGATCCGCATCGGCGTGAACGCGGGATCGCTCGAGCCGAGTCTGCTCGCCAAGCATGGCAGGGCGACGCCGGAGGCGCTCGTCGAGTCGGCGGTCTGGGAGGCCTCGCTGTTCGAGGAGCACGACTTCCACGACTTCAAGATCTCGGTCAAGCACAACGACCCGGTGACGATGATCCGCGCCTACCGGCTGCTCGCCGAGCGCGGCGACTGGCCGCTGCACCTGGGCGTCACCGAGGCCGGTCCGGAGTTCCAGGGCACCATCAAGTCGGCCACCGCCTTCGGCGTGCTGCTCTCCGAGGGCATCGGCGACACCATCCGGGTCTCGCTCTCCGCGCCGCCGGCGCAGGAGGTCAAGGTGGGCCTGCAGATCCTGCAGTCGCTCGGCCTGCGCGAGCGCAAGCTCGAGATCGTCTCCTGCCCCTCCTGCGGTCGCGCCCAGGTGGACGTCTACTCGCTCGCGAACGAGGTGACGGCCGGGCTGGAGAAGGTCACGGTGCCGCTGCGCGTCGCCGTGATGGGCTGCGTCGTCAACGGGCCGGGGGAGGCCCGGGAGGCCGACCTCGGCGTGGCATCCGGCAACGGCCGCGGCCAGATCTTCGTCAAGGGCGAGGTCGTCAAGGTGGTGCCCGAGGCGGAGATCGTCGAGACGCTCATCGCCGAGGCGGCGCGGATCGCCGCCGAGATGGGGCCGGACGCCCCGCTCGGCTCGGCCGAGGTCGTCACGTCCTCGGCGTGAGGACCCGGGCCGTCGCGGGGCCGGGCCGTCGCGGGCCGGAGCGCAGCGTCAGGACACCGCCTGGGCGAAGCCGAGCTCCGCGTCGGCGAGGTGCTGCAGCTCGGCCGGGATCGGCCGGCCGTGCGCGAGCATGGAGCGCGCCCAGAGCCGGCCGGCCCGGTAGCTCGAGCGCACGAGCGGGCCGGCGAGCACGCCGAGGAAGCCGAGGGACTCGGCCTCGTCCTTGATCTCGACGAACTCCTCCGGCCGCAGCCAGCGGGCCACCGGCAGGTGGCGCGGCGTCGGGCGCAGGTACTGGGTGATCGTGACGATGTCGCAGCCGGCATCCCGCAGCGCACCGAGCGCCTCGCTCACCTCGACGCGCTCCTCGCCCATGCCGAGGATCAGGTTCGACTTGGTGATCAGGCCCGCGGCGCGCGCGGCGCTCAGCACGCCGAGCGAGCGCTCGTAGCGGAACGCCGGCCGGATGCGCTTGAACAGCCGCGGCACGGTCTCGACGTTGTGCGCGAACACCTCGGGCCGGCTCGAGAACACCTCCTCGAGCAGCGTCGGGTCGCCGCTGAAGTCGGTGGCGAGCAGCTCGACGCCGGTGCCGGGGTTCGCGGCGTGGATGCGGCGCACGGTCTCCGCGTGCAGCCAGGCGCCCTCGTCGGGCAGGTCGTCGCGGGCGACCCCGGTGATGGTCGCGTAGCGCAGCCCCATCCGGCTGACGCTCTCGGCGACCCGCCGCGGCTCGTCCACGTCGTAGTCGGCGGGCTTGCCGGTGTCGATCTGGCAGAAGTCGCAGCGCCGGGTGCACTGGCTGCCGCCGATGAGGAACGTGGCCTCGCGGTCCTCCCAGCACTCGTAGATGTTCGGGCAGCCGGCCTCCTGGCAGACCGTGTGCAGCTCCTCGGTCTTCACGAGCTGCTGCAGCTCGCGGTACTCCGGGCCCATCCGCGCCCGGGTCCTGATCCACTCGGGCTTGCGCTCGATCGGGGTCTCGGCGTTGCGCACCTCGAGGCGCAGCATCCGGCGGCCGCCGGTGTCGAGGCTCACGCGGCGTCCGTCCGGAGAGCGGCGGCGGGGCCGGCAGCGGGATCGAAGGCGGCGCTGAACGCCCGCTTGAGCTCCGGCACCACGTCGACGGGGCGGATGTCGCGGCCGGTGACCCGCTGGATCGTGGTCACGCCGGCATCCTCGATGCCGCAGGCGATGATGTGCCGGTAGGCGTCGAGGGAGTTGTCGCAGTTGAGCGCGAAACCGTGCATCGTCACGCCCTCGGCGACCCGGATGCCGATCGCCGCGATCTTGTCGTGCCCGCCGCCGCGCGCCACCCACACCCCGGAGCGGCCCGGCACCCGCTTGCCGGCGACGCCGAAGGCGGCGAGCGTCTCGATGAGCACGCCCTCCAGGCGGCGCACGTAGGCGACGACGTCGATCGGCTCGGGCAGCCGCAGGATCGGGTAGCCGACGAGCTGCCCCGGCCCGTGCCAGGTGATCTTGCCGCCACGGTCGACGTCGACGACCGCCGAGCCGTCGTCGGGCCGCTCCCGGGGCTCGGTCCTCTTGCCGGCGGTGTAGACGCTCGGATGCTCGAGCAGGATGACGGTATCGGGCGCCCGCCCAGCGACCACCGCGGCGTGCCGGGCACGCTGCTCGTCGAGGGCGATCTCATACGGCACGGAATTGGCGCTTAGTCCCGTGTCGACGTAGTCGATCACGGGTCGAGCCTAGGGCACGCCGCTGTGCTCCGCCGGCTGTGCTCTGCCCGCTGTGCTCTGCCCGCTGTGCCCGCCCGCTCTGGTCCTCCCGCGCCGCGCGGGCGGGCCGGCGTCCCCACCGGGGCGCCGCCGCGGGCGGTGTCGCCGTGCCGCGGTGCACCCTCGGCGCCATGTCGAGCCCCGTCGCCCTGATCGCCGGCTACCGCCCGCTGCGTCGCCTGGGCAGCGGCGCCCGCTGCGACGTCGAGCTCGGCCGGGACCCGGGGGACGGCCGGCTCGTCGCGCTCAAGGTGCTCCGCTCCGCGGCGGACGCCGACCGCTTCGGCGCCGGCGTCGAGGCGCTCGCGGCGGTGCGGCACCCGCACCTCGTGGCCCTGCTCGACGTCGGTGAGACCGACGACGGCCGCGGCGTCGCGGTGCTCGAGCGGCTCGGCCCGCTCTCGCTCGCGACGCTGCTCGCGGACCGCGGCGCCCTCACGGCGGGCGAGGCCGTGACGGTGCTCGCGCCGGTCGCGGCGGCCGTGCAGCAGCTGCACGACGCCGGCGTCAGCCACGGGGCGATCGGCCCGGCCGCCGTGCTGTTCCGCGCGGACGGCGCGCCGGCGCTCG
>JASGFF010000099.1:0-5899 GCA_047605685.1 Microbacteriaceae bacterium | reverse complement strand
CCCGCCGGGAACGGGCCGCCGGGGAACGGGCCGCCGGGGGCCGGCACGGCGGCGGAGCCCGCAGCGGCGGCACTCGCAGCGGCAGGGCTCCCAGCCACAGGACCGGATTCGGCGGCCCCGAAGGCAGCCGGGCCGAAAGCAGCCGGGCCGAAAGCAGCCGGGCCGGAAGCAGCGGGACTCGTGGGGAACGGCGGGAACGCGGACGGCGCCGGCGATCCCGGAACGACGGGTGCCGCTGATTCGGGCGCGGCCGGCCCGGGCGCCGCGGGCTGCGGGACGCCGCCGGCTCCCGGGGCCGCCGGCTGCTGCCGGCCCGTCGGGTCCGGGGGCGCCATCGACTCCCAGACGGGAGTCGGCGGCGGCACAGGGGCAGGCGGTGGTGCCGGGGCAGAGGGCGGTGCCGGGGCGGAAGCCGGCGCTGCCGCGGACGGTGCACCGGAGAACGGCCCGGCGGTGGGCGGCGCTGGTACCGAGGGCGGCACCGGAGCGAACGGCCACACGCCGGGCGCGGCCGCGAGCGGACTGGGTTCCGCAGGAGCGGGGCCGGTGCCCGCGGTCGCCGCCCCGGTGACGGGGGGCGTCGGCCCGGCGGGGACCGTGCCGGCAGGCCCTGCCGCCACGGTGGCGGCACCACCGGGACCGGCACCGACAGGACCGGCTCCCACAGAGCCAGCACCAACAGAACCGGCGCCCACAGGACCGGCGCCCACAGGACCGACACCGTCGCTGGCGGCACCGGAGCCGACGCCCGGGAAGGCGGCCATCCCGGATGCCGTGCCGGGCGACGGCGCGGCCGACCGCTCGCCGGCGGACCGGACCGCCGCGCCCGCACCAGAGGAAACACCCGAACCGGCCGGCACACCAGGGCCGGGCGCGCCGCCGGGCACCGCACCGGCGGCGGCGGGAGAGCCACCCGGTGGTATCACCGCCCCGCCCGCGGCGGTGGCCGGGGGCGCCGCCGGCGCATCCTTCCGCCCGGCGTCCTGCGACTCGCCCGCGGGGCCGAGCCCCCAGTCGAAGCTGCGCGGCGTGGACGAGTCGGTCACGGCGCGAGCCCCAGGTCCGCCAGGCCCAGGGCCGCGAGGAAGGGGTAGCCGGCGGCTTCGATCGCCTCGCGGGCGCCGGTGGAGCGGTCGACGATGACGGCGACGGCGGCGACCTCGGCGCCGACCCTCTCGAGCGCGGCGATCGCCTTGAGCGGCGATCCGCCGGTGGTCGAGGTGTCCTCGAGCACGATCACTCGCTTGCCCTCGAGATCGGGGCCCTCCACCTGGCGTCCCCGGCCGTGGTCCTTGGGCTCCTTGCGCACCACGAAGGCGTCGTAGCCGCGGCCGAGGGCGAGGCCCTGGTGCAGCACGGCGGCGGCGATCGGGTCGGCCCCCATCGTGAGGCCGCCGACGGCCGCGACATCCGGAACGTCCTTGATCAGCTCCACCATGACCCGGCCGATGAGCGGGGCGACGCGGTGATCGAGCGTGACGCGGCGCATGTCGACGTAGTAGGAGGCCTTCCTGCCGCTCGTGAGCGTGAAATCACCGTGGAACACGGCCTCGGCCTTGATGAACTCGATCAGCTGCTCGCGGTCGGACACGTCCCCAGGCTACCCGCCGCCCCCCGCCGAAAACGAAGGAGCTGGCGTCGCCGAGGGCCGTTACGAACGCCATGGCGGCGCCCGCGACATCCACTCCTTCGTTTTCGTCCGCCCGGTAGCGTGGGTGGATGCGGCTCGCGACCTGGAACGTCAACTCGATCCGGGCCCGCAGCACGCGGGTCGTCGACTGGCTCGTGCGCGAGGACGTCGACGTGCTCGCGATGCAGGAGATCAAGTGCACGCCGGCGCAGTTCCCCGCCGAGGCCTTCGAGACGGCCGGCTACGAGCTCGTCGTCGAGGGCCACAACCAGTGGAACGGCGTCGCCGTCGCCAGCCGGCTGCCGATGACGGACGTCGAGCGCGGCTTCGCCGGGCAGCCCGGCTTCCTCAAGGGCCACGAGGGCCCGGACGCGCCGGTGGAGGCCCGCGCTCTCGGCGTCACCGTCGAGGGGGTGCGGCTGTGGAGCCTCTACGTGCCCAACGGGCGCGCTCTCGACGATCCGCACCTGCGCTACAAGCTCGGCTGGCTGACGGCGCTGCGCCTGGACGCCGAGCGCTGGATGCTCGCGCACCCCGGGGCCCCGCTCGCGCTCACCGGCGACTGGAACATCGCGCCGACCGACGCCGACAACGGCGACCCCACGGTGGTCGAGGGCGTCAGCACGCACGTCTCGCCGGCGGAGCGGGCCGCCTTCGCCGCCTTCCAGACGATCGGCATGACGGATGTCGTGCGCCCGCTCGTGCCCACCGGCTACACCTACTGGGACTACAAGCAGCTCCGGTTCCCCCGCGACGAGGGGCTGCGCATCGACTTCGTCCTCGGCAACGGCGCCCTCGCCGAGCTCGTGACCGCCGCCGCCATCCACCGCGACGAGCGCAGGGGCGACGCCCCGAGCGACCACGTCCCCGTCGTCGTCGACCTCGCCCTCGAGGCCGAGGACGACGACCGGCCGATGATCTTCTGAGACCCCTCCCCCGGCCGGCCGCTCGCCGCGCTCAGCCGGCGAGCAGCCAGGCCGCGAGGGCCAGCACCGGCACCGAGCCGATCGTCGTGACGAGCACCGTGTCGCGCACGACGACGAGCGCCCGGCCGTACCGCTGGGCGAACACGTACGCGTTCTGGGCGCTCGGCAGGCCGGCGAGCAGCACCACGGCGAACAGGTCGGCGCGGTCGAGGTGGAACACGAGCGCGCCGAGCGCCCAGGCGATCGCCGGCATGGCGACGAGCTTGAGCGCGGATGCCACCACGACGTCCGTGCGCCCGGTGCCTGGCCTGAGCGGCCGCGGCCCGCGCAGCGAGATGCCGAAGCCGATGAGCACGAGCGGCACGGCCGCGCCGCCCAGGATCGAGAAGGGCTGCAGCACCACGTCCGGCACCGGCGCCTCCGTGACGGCGATCAGGATGCCGATGACGGAGGCGATGAACATCGGGTTCGCGAGCGGCCGGGTGAGGATGCGGCGCAGCGAGCGCCCACCCCCGGTGAGGGTGTCGAGGGCCGCGAGCAGCAGCGGCTGGAAGATCACCAGCTGGAACAGCATGACCGGCACCGAGTAGGCGGCGTTGCCGAGCACATAGGTGGCCACCGGCAGGCCGATGTTGCCGGCGTTCTCGTAGCTCGCCGCGGCCGCGGCGAGCAGCGCCTCGGGCATCCGTCGCCGCAGCGCCAGGGCGAGCACGAGCGCGGCGGCGGCGAAGACGGCGACCGCGGCGAGGGAGGTCACCACGAACAGGGCGGAGAACAGCCGGTGCACGTCGGCGTCGGCGAGCACGGTCAGGAGCAGGCAGGGGCTGAGCACGAAGAACACCAGCCGGCTGAGCACGTGGGGACCGCGCTCCCCGATCACGTCGAAGCGGCCGACGAGGTAGCCCACGAGGATGACGGCACCGATGATCCCGAAGCCCTCGAGCACGCCCAGCATCCCCCCATCCTGCCGGGACGCGGCACGACGCGGTGGCAGGGTCGGGCGGCAGGCCCCGGTCGTCAGAGCCCGGTCGTCAGAGCCCCGTCGTCAGGGCCCGGTCGTCAGGACCCTCCGGATCGGACCGGACCGGGCCGGGCAGGACCGCCGTGCGGGCCCGTCGTTCGGGGATGTGGCGAGCCCGCACGGCGTCTATGGACGCCGCCGACCGTGACCGGGGATCGGTCGCGCGGTGACGCTCTCGCGCATGCGTGCTCCTCCCCGGGTGGGCGCGGAGAGACGGGAATGGGGAGTTTTGAAGGACCCGCTGTGCTCCGCGCGGCGGCGCTGGCCTCGACGATAAGGAGACGCGACGAGATCGCGGGCGCGCGCGCGGGTTATTTCACCCCCGATCTCACCCGGGACCCGGCCGGGGCGTCCGCCGCGCCTGTCGGGCACGGCGCGCGGTAGTCTCTTCATCCATGAGCAGCTACACGGCACGCGACGCCCGCACGCTGTCCCTCGCCGACCTCGGCGGCGCGATGACGTTCCTCCTGGTGCTCGTGATCGTGGTGTTCTGGCAGAGCTCGCGCTCCCTCGGCTGGGACGACGTCGTGCTCTCGACGATCGGCTACGTGGTGCCCTGGGTGGTGCTCATCGCCTCGGCGTTCGCGACGATCCTGCTGACCCACGTCAAGCGCCCCGCCAGCTGGGTGCCGGTGCTCGCGATCGTGCTGCTCTCGGTGCTGCACGGCGTGCTCGGCTCCCTCTGAATAGTCCCCCGAGCCGTCCCCGGGCCACCCGCGCTACACCGCCACGGGCTCCATCCGCGTCACCGCGAGGCCGTCGCCGTCGAGGTCCACGCGCACGGTGTCGCCGTCGCGGATGTCTCCGGCGAGCAGCGCCCTGGCGAGCCGGTCGTCGATCTCCCGCTGCATGAGCCGGCGCAGCGGGCGCGCGCCGTACACGGGGTCGTAGCCGCGCTCCGCGAGCCAGGTGCGCGCCGAGGGCGTGACCGCGAGCTGCAGCCGACGCTCGACGAGCCGGCGCTCGAGCCGGTCGACGTAGAGCGAGACGATCTGGCCGAGGTCCTCGCCGCTCAGCGGGGCGAACACGACGATGTCGTCGAGGCGGTTGACGAACTCGGGCTTGAACGCCTGGCGCACCAGGTTCTGCACCGCCTCGTTCTTCTGCTGCCAGCTGAGCGAGCCGTCGACGAGGTACTGGCTGCCGAGGTTGGAGGTCAGGATGAGGATCGTGTTGCGGAAGTCCACGGTGCGGCCCTGGCCGTCGGTCAGCCGGCCGTCGTCGAGCACCTGCAGCAGCAGGTCGAAGACCTCCGGGTGCGCCTTCTCGACCTCGTCGAGCAGGATCACCGAGTAGGGCCGCCGGCGCACGGCCTCGGTGAGCTGGCCGCCCTGCTCGTAACCGACATAGCCGGGGGGCGCGCCGACGAGCCGCGAGACCGCGAACTTCTCGCCGTACTCGCTCATGTCGATGCGCACGAGCGCCTTCTCGTCGTCGAACAGGTAGGCGGCGAGCGCCTTCGCGAGCTCGGTCTTGCCGACGCCCGTCGGCCCGAGGAACAGGAACGAGCCGGTCGGCCGGTCCGGATCGGCGATGCCGGCGCGGGTGCGCCGCACCGCCTCGCTGACCGCGCGCACGGCATCCTTCTGGCCGATGAGGCGCTTGCCGAGCTCCGCCTCGAGGTTCAGCAGCCGCTCGGTCTCGCCCTGGCGCAGCTTGTCGACGGGGATGCCGGTCCAGGAGGCGACCACCGCGGCGATGTCTTCGTCGGTGACCTTCTCGTTAACCATCCGGGGGCCGGCCTGCTCGACCCTCTCCGCCGTGGCGATCTGCCTCTCGATGTCGGGGATCACCTCGTAGGTGAGCTTCGACACCTCCTGGTAGCGCTGCTCGCGCATGGCCCGGTCGCGCTCGATCTCGGCCTCGTTGAGCCGCGACTTGAGGTCGCCGACGCTGTGCAGGGAGCCCTTCTCGGCATCCCAGCGCGCCTGCATGTCGTCACGCCGCCGCTGCATCTCGGCCATCTCGGTGCGCAGCTTCTCCAGCCGGGCCTTCGACGCGGCGTCCTTCTCCTTCTTGAGGGCGAGCTCCTCGATGCGCATCCGGTCCAGGGCCCGGTTGAGCTCGTCGAGCTCGATAGGGTTCGAGTCGATCTCCATCTTGAGCCGGCTCGCGGCCTCGTCGATGAGGTCGATGGCCTTGTCCGGCAGCTGCCGGGACGGGATGTAACGGTTGGAGAGCACCGCGGCCGCGACGAGCGCGGTGTCGGCGATGGCCACCTTGTGGTGCGCCTCGTAGCGTCCCTGCAGACCGCGGAGGATCGCGATGGTGTCCTCGACGCTCGGCTCGCCGACGTAGACCTGCTGGAAGCGGCGCTCGAGG
>JASGFF010000098.1:0-6312 GCA_047605685.1 Microbacteriaceae bacterium | reverse complement strand
GGCCTGCCCGCTCCGTCCCTCCCCAGGGGCGGGCCGGGGCCGGCGGCCCACCGATCGCCGTCGGCGGGCCGCGGGCGTCCGGGGCGGCGCGCATCCTGGCCGGGTGGGAGCGAAGGATGAGGTCGGCCGGCGCGGCGAGGCGCTCGCGGCGGCGTACCTCGCCGAACACGGCCTCGAGATCCTGGCGCGCAACTGGCGCTGCCCCTACGGCGAGATCGACATCGTCGCACGCGAGGGCCGCACCATCGTCATCGCCGAGGTCAAGACCCGCTCGGGGCTTGGCTACGGGCATCCGTTCGAGGCGATCACACCGCTCAAGCTGGCCCGGCTGCACCGGCTCGCCGGCCTGTGGCGGGCGGAGCATCCGGATGTCACGGGCACGCTGCGCATCGACGCCGTCGCTGTCATCGTGGTGCCCGGCACCCCACCGCTCATCGAGCACCTCGCCGGGGTGGCCTGATGGCGCTCGGGCGCACCCGCTCGGTCGCGATGGTCGGCCTCGACGGGGCGCTCGTCGACATCGAGGCGGACATCTCCGCCGGGCTGCCGGGCTTCGTGCTCGTCGGACTGCCGGATGCGGCGCTCACCCAGGCGAAGGACCGGGTGCGCGCAGCCGCCGGCAACTCCGGGCTGCCGCTGCCGCACCACAAGATCACCGTCGGGCTCTCGCCCGCCTCGCTGCCCAAGCAGGGCTCCGCCTTCGACCTCGGCATCGCCGTCGCCGCCATCGCCGCCGACGAGCGGCTCGACCGCGACTCCGCCGCCCGGGTCGTGCACCTTGGCGAGCTCGGCCTCGACGGCCGGCTCCGGCCGACGCCGGGGGTGCTGCCGGCCGTGGCCGCCGCCCGCGGCGCCGGCGCGCAGACGGTGATGGTGCCGACCGCCAACGCCGACGAGGCCGGGCTCGTGCCCGACATCCGGGTGGTCGCCGTCGCCTCGCTGCGCGAGGCCGCCATCTGGCACGGCGCCGAGCTCGAGCCGCGCGAGGTCGAGGCCGTGCGCTCGGCGGCGATCGAGCCACCCGCGCCCGAGATCGGCGACCTCGCCGAGGTCGTCGGCAACGACGACGCCGTCGAGGCGATGATCGCCGCGGCCGCGGGCGGGCACCACGTGCTGCTGCTCGGTCCGCCGGGGGCGGGCAAGACGATGCTCGCCTCCCGACTGCCGGGCATCCTGCCGCCCCTCGAGCCGGACGCCGCCCTCGAGGTCGCCTCGTTGCGCTCCCTCGCCGGGCTGCCGGTCGGTGCGAGCCTCGACACGACACCACCGTTCGAGCAGCCGCACCACACGGCATCCGCGGTCGCGCTCATCGGCGGCGGCAGCGGCGTCATCCGTCCCGGCGCGGCCGCGCGGGCGTCGCGCGGGGTGCTGTTCCTCGACGAGGCGCCGGAGTTCTCCGCCGTCGCCCTCGACGCGCTGCGCCAGCCGCTCGAGTCGGGCCGGATCACCATCCACCGGGCGCGCGCCGTGGCCCGCTATCCGGGCGCGTTCCAGCTCGTGCTCGCCGCGAACCCCTGCCCGTGCGGGCAGTGGGGCGCCCCGGACGCGCAGTGCAGCTGCACGCCCTTCGCCAGGCGGCGCTACCTCGGCCGGCTCTCCGGGCCGCTGCTCGACCGCGTCGACATCCAGCTGCGGGTCGCCCGCGTCACCGCCACCCAGCTCGCGGTCGCGAACGAGAAGGGCCGCATCGACTCCGCTAGGGCCCGGTCCCGCGTGCTCGCGGCCCGCTCCCGGGCGGCCGAGCGGCTCGCTGGCACCGGCTGGCGGATCAACTCCGAGGTGCCCGGCTCCTGGTACCGCAGCGGCTCCCGGCGCCTGCCCGCCGCCGTCACCGAGCCCGTCGACCGGGCGCTCGAGCGCGGCGGCGTCAGCATGCGCGGCTACGACCGGGTGCTGCGGCTCGCCTGGACCCTCGCGGACCTCGACGGATGCGAGCGCCCCGGGCGCGAGCACCTCGGCCGTGCCCTCTACTTCCGGAAGGCGATCGGAGCATGAGCATCTTCGGACTCGACGGCACCGAGGTGCGCGGCCTCGCCCGGGCGCTGCGGCCGGGCGACATCGACACGGATGCCGCGCGCGAGGTCTTCGCGCGCGCCGCCTGGTCGGCGATCGCCGAGCCCGGCGACGGCGACGCGGGCGCCCTCGTCGGCGCGCTCGGCGCCCCGGCCGCGCTGCAAGCGCTCCTCGACGGCCGGGAGCGGCCGGACGCAGCCGGGGCGGCCGTGGCGACCGCTCTGGACGTCGAGGGCCCGGGCACGGCGGTCGCCGGCGAGGCGCTGGCGCGCTGGCGGCCGCGACTGCGCTCCGCGGACGTGCTCATCGCGCTGCGGCAGGCGGCTCGTCTCGGCATCCGGCTGGTCTTGCCCGGCGACCCGCAGTGGCCGGCCGGGCTGGACGACCTCGGAGCGCACGCGCCGCTCGCGCTCTGGCTGCGCGGCCGGCCGGAGGCGCTCGCGGCGCTCGGGGACGGCATCGCGCTCGTGGGCGCCCGGGCGGCGACCGGCTACGGCGAGCACGTCGCGATGGAGGCATCCGCCGGCCTGGTCGAGCGCGGCTACGCGATCGTCTCCGGGGCGGCCTACGGCATCGACGGGATGGCGCACCGCACCGCGCTGCTGAGCGGCGGCCGCACGGTCGCCTTCCTCGCCGGAGGCGTCGACCGCTTCTATCCCGCCGGGCACGAGCGGCTGCTCAGCCGCATCGTCGAGCTCGGGGCGGTGCTCTCCGAGGTGCCGTGCGGGGCGGCGCCGACGAAGTGGCGGTTCCTGCAGCGCAACCGGCTCATCGCGGCGGCGAGCCTCGCCACCGTCGTGCTCGAGGCCGGCTGGCGCTCCGGATCGCTCAACACCGCCGGGCACGCCGCCCAGCTCGGCCGGCCGCTCGGGGCGGTCCCGGGCCCGGTGACCAGCCCCGCCTCGGCCGGATGTCACCGGCTGCTGCGGGAGTACGACGCTGTGCTGGTCACGAACGCCGCCGAGATGGCGGAGCTCGCGCCGCGGGCCGGCACCGGCTCGTTCGGCGCCGGGTGCTCGGATGCCGGGTCCGCGGATGCTGGGTCCCGGGATGCTGGGTCCGTGGATGCCGGGTCCCGGGACACCGGCTCGTTCGGTGCTGCTCGGCCCGGTGCCGCTCGGCCTGCTGCCGGCCGCCCCGAGGCGCCGCCGGCGTCTCCCTCGCCCTCTCGTCCGGCGGAGCAGGTGCGCGTGCTCGACGCGCTCGCGGTGCGCTCGCCACGGGCGGCCGCGGACGTGGCCGCACGCGCGGGCATGTCGCTCGCCGCCGTGCAGGCGACGCTCGGCCTGCTCGAGATCGACGACCTCGCCCGCAGCACCGAGCGCGGCTGGGTGCGGCGATGATCGCCCGACGTCGGCCCCGGGCCGGGCGCCGCCCGGCAGGGCACCATAGGCTGGCGCCGTGACAGAACCCGGCCGACCGCATCGGGATCCGGCGGGCGCCGGCCGGCCGCGGTTCGGCCAGCACGGGCCCCCGCTGCACACGATCGCGCACCTCAGCGATCCGCACCTGCTGGCCGGCGGGGCACCGCTGCACGGCGCGGTCGACACCGTCGGGCATCTCGCCCGCGCGCTCGGTCTCCTGGAGCGCCTGGACCCCGTGCCCGAGGCGATCGTGTTCACGGGCGACCTCGCCGATCTCGGCGAGGAGGACGCCTACCGTCGGCTGCGCGCCACCGTGGAGCCGGTAGCGGGGCGGCTCGGGGCGCGGATCGTCTGGGTCATGGGCAACCACGACGAGCGCGAGCCGTACGCGGCGGCGCTGTTCGACGAGCGGGACCACGCCGCTCCCCGGGATCGGCTCCACGACATCCACGGCCTGCGCATCGTCGCCCTCGACACGACGGTGCCCGGCTGCCACCACGGCGCTCTCCGGCGGGAACAGCTCGACTGGCTGCGCGGGGTGCTCGCCGAGCCGGCCCCGCACGGCACGATCCTGGCACTGCACCATCCACCTGTCCCGGTTCCGTTGCTGCCCGCGATGGCGATCCTCGAGCTCGAGGAGCAGGAGGCGCTCGCGCGCGTCATCCACGGCACCGATGTGCGCGGCATCCTCGGCGGCCACCTGCACTACAGCACCCACTCGACGTTCGCGGGCGTTCCGGTGAGCGTCGCCGCCGCGACCTGCTACACGATGACGTTCGGCGCCCCCGACCGTTTCATCTCCGGTGTCGACGGCCATCAGGCACTGTCGATGGTGCACGTCTACGAGGACCGCCTCGTGCACACCACCGTGCCGATCGGGGATGCCCCGGAGGTGACCCGCTTCCCCGCGTCCATGCAGCGCCGGCTCCAGGCGATGACGCCGGCCGAGCGGCGCGAGGCCTTCAGCAGCAAGAGCTCAACCTTCGACCCCGGTGCGGCGGGCGACCCCGGCGCGGACTGACGCGGATTCCTCGCCCGGGGCGGCACGATGGAGGCATGGGCATCGAGCGCGACGTTGACGACTTCGTCGAGGCGATCGTGCTCGAGCGCGGGCTGAGTCCGCAGACCGCCCGGTCCTACCGGAGCGATCTGCGCGACCTGGCCGGGTTCTGCGACGAGACCGGCGTCGACACGGTCGGCCGGCTCGACCTCGAGGTCCTCCGCGGCTGGCTGTGGCGCTCCTCACGGGCGGGGCTCACCGCCTCGACCCTCGCCCGGCGGTCGTCCGCGGCCCGGGCCTTCACCCGCTGGCTGCTGCGCACCGGCCGTGCGCCCGCCGACGCGGGCGCGCGGCTACGCACGCCCAAGCGCGACCAGCACCTGCCGCGGGTGCTCTCCCGGGCGCAGCTGGACGGCATCCTCGGCTCGCTCCAGCTGAGGGCGGGCGCCGACGACCCCGTCGCCGTGCGCGACCTCGCCATCGTGGAGCTGCTCTACGCCTCGGCGCTGCGCGTCGGCGAGCTCGTCGGCCTCGACCTGGACCGGTTGGACTTTGAGCGGCTGACGGTGCGGGTGCTCGGCAAGGGGGCGAAGGAGCGCGTCGTGCCCTTCGGCGTGCCGGCAGCCCGCGCACTGCGGCGCTGGATCCCGCTGCGCGAGCCGGCGGAGGCGGGCGAGAGCGCCGTGTTCCTCAACCGACGAGGCCGCCGGATGTCGACCCGGAGCGTCTACGAGGTGGTGGCCCGCATCCTCATCGAGCTGCCCGGGGCGGGCCCGTCCGGGCCGCACACGCTGCGCCATACCGCGGCGACCCATCTGCTCGACGGCGGGGCGGACCTGCGGATGGTGCAGGAGCTGCTCGGCCACGCCAGCCTCGGCACCACGCAGATCTACACGCACGTCTCCATGGAGCGATTGCTCGAGGTCTACGCGCGGGCGCATCCGAGGGCGTAGCCGGCGGATCGCGTTCCGGACGACTCCGCCGCAGCCCGGGTGAGCGCCGGCTGTCCACCGGTGTGGAAACCGGTGTCCGGTGGGGTGGTTCGGGTTCTACGTTCGTCGGCATGGGTGCGGCGGCTGGTGGGCGTGCGGTGCTCCTCGTGGTGCCGGTGCTGCTGGTGGGAGTGCCGGTGGCGGGCTGTGCCGGCGGGGCGGGCGTGGCCGGGTCGAGTGCGGTGGGGTCGAGTGCTGTGCCGACGACCTCGGTGCCGACGGTCTCGAGCTCGGCGGATGACCCGGAGGTGCTGCTGGCCGAGGCGGAGGAGGCGCTGGAGGCGTATATCGCCGTGGCCGATCAGATCGCCGCGGATGGCGGGGTCAACCCGGAGCGACTCAAGCCTTTCGTCACGGATGAACGGTACGAAGTCGACCTTCGTGGGTTTGAGGCTCTCGAGAAGGTTGACGCTCGCCAGGTTGGATCGCTGAAATTCAGAAATCTGAACCTGCAGAGATGGGACGATAGCAATATCGTCGCCTATGTCTGCTTCGATGCAACGGATACCGACATTGTTGACTCGGATGGCTACAGCGGCGTTGCTGACGAGGCCGATGGGCTCAGTTCGGTCACGGTCACGTTTTGGAGATCTGAGACATCGCTATTGATTGATGAAGTATCGCCATGGGCAAGCAATATCTGCCTATAGCTTGCCTGTCCGCCTTGCTTCTCGTGACGGGAATCGTGCCCGCCAGCGCCGATGAGAGCCAGGCTTCGTTTTGCGGATATCTTGGGCTCAACATCGATAGTTGTGAAAGCAGCACATCATCGACCGTCAGTGACAGTGGTGTTGATGTCGAAGTGAAGATCGACGAGGAAATTCGTGAGCATCGGTCGGGGGGTTCTTCTTCGTCGGTGGTGTCTGGTGGTTCGTCGGAGTCGTCTGAGTCGTCGGTGGTGTCGGGTGGGTCGGATTGGCCGTTGGTGGATAACTGTTTGGTG
>JASGFF010000097.1:0-6849 GCA_047605685.1 Microbacteriaceae bacterium | reverse complement strand
GGGCCCGCGGGGCCGGGGCGGTCGCCGGGACCGCCGCCCTCGCCGCCGGGCTCGGCACCCTGCTCGTGCTGCTCACCGTGGACCCGGCGCCGCTCGGCGGCCCGCTGTTCGCCCTCGTCGCGCTCGTGCCGGTCGCCGTCGTCGACGTGGTCGCCGCGGTGCCGGCGGCGGTCGGGGTGCTGCGGCAGGTGCGTCTCGGCGCCCGGCGGATCGCCACCGCGGTGCCGGCCGTCGTGCCCGCGGAGATCCCGCGCGCCCCACGGGTTCCGCGGGCGGTCGAGAGCACGGCGATCGGCACGGCGGTGGGCGGCACGGCGCGGCCCGACACCGCGCCGGCGATCCGGCTGCGCGGCGTCGCCGCGCGCTGGCCGGGGACGGACCACGACGCGATCTCCTCAGTGACCCTCGACCTCGACCCCGGCGAGGTGCTGCTCGTCACCGGTCCCTCCGGCTCGGGCAAGACCACGCTCGCGCACGTGCTGGTGCGCTTCCTCGAGCACCGCGGCAGCTACACGATCGGCGGCGTCGAGGCCCGCGAACTCGACCCGGACACCGTGCGCCGCATCGTCGGCCTCGTCGAGCAGCGGCCCTTCGTCTTCGACGAGAGCGTGCGGCAGAACCTGCTGTTCGCCCGGGACACCGCCGACGAGGCGGCGCTCTGGGACGCGCTCGAGCGGGTCGGCCTCGCCGGCTGGGCGCGCGAGCACGGCGGCCTCGACGCGCCGGTCGGGGAGCGCGGCGCGCTCGTCTCCGGCGGCCAGGCGCAGCGCCTCGCGCTCGCGCGCGGGCTGCTCGCCGGCTTCCCGGTGCTCGTGCTCGACGAGCCGACCGCGAACGTCGACCGCGGCCGGGCCGAGCGGATGCTCGACGAGCTGCTCACGGCATCCGCGGCGGCGGGACGCTCGGTGCTGCTGATCTCGCACGCGCCGGTGGCGCATCCGCTCGTCGACCGCACGCTGCGGCTCGTCTGAGCCGGCGTCCGGCTCAGTCCCGCCGGCTCAGTCCAGCCGGCGCTCAGTCCCGCCGGCGCTCAGTCCAGCGGGCGGCGGAGCGCCGCCAGACGCCGACGCCAGAGCGAGAACCGGCCGGGCAGCTCGGCGAGGGCCGGGGCGTCGGGGCCCACGCCGGACCTGCCGTGCAGCCAGCGGGTCACGATGCGCGCGCCGCCGAGCGCGGAGAGCGCCCAGACCTCGCAGCCGTCGAGCTCGGCCGGGGTCGCCGCCTCCCGGTGCGTCTCGACGCCGAGCGCCCCGGCGAGGGTGAACAGCGCACGCTCGGTGACGCTGTCGACGCGCGGCACCCCCTCCGGCACGCCCATGAGCAGCTCGCCGCGCCACCAGACGATCGCGCTCGTCGCGCCCTCGACGACGTGACCGTCGGGGGAGAGGATGACGGCCTCCTCGGCGCCGATCGGCCGCACGCTCGCGCGCAGCGCGAGCAGCCGGTCGAGGTCCGGGCCCTTGACCCGCGGATGCCGGCGGGGGTCCCCCTCCGCGGTGGCGACGACGAGGCTCGGCCCTCGCACGGGTGCCGGCCGCTGCCGGTAGAGCAGCACCCCCGGCTCGCGCCACTCCACCCGCGGGAACCAGGCGCCGCGCCGCGGCACCGCGGCGAGCACCGCCGACCAGAACGCCGCCACCTCATCGCCGCCGCCGGCCGCCGCCGCGAAGCGCTCCCGGTGCAGCTCGACGGCGAGCGCGCGGCCCTGCACGACGAGGAAGGAGTCGGCGGCGAGCAGCGGGCCGGCCGGCTCGGCGAGCCCGGGTCCGGCCGGCACGGGCTCGAGCCGGCCGCGATGCCAGCGGCGGCACGCGGGGGCGGCGCTCATAGGATCGAGCCTATGCATCCCGGCCTGCCGACCGTCGTGCTCGACGGCTGGGTCGAGCCCGCGGCGGTCGCGGCGGCGCTGTTCGACGGCGGGCCGCCCGGCACAGGGATCGACGGCGCAATGATCGACGGCGCAGGGATCGGCGGCGAGCGGATCGACGGCCGGCGCGCGTTCTGGCTCGACGACGCGAGCGGCGAGGCCGCCGGCCGCGGACGCAGCTGGGTGGGCGCGGGCGCCGAGACGATCGGCTCCCTCGCCGGGCTCCGGGCCGCGCTCGCCGCGGCCGAGCGTCCGGTGACCCCGGGCCCGACCGCCCCGGCCCAGGCGGCCCCGGGCGCAGCCGCCTGGGTCGGCTGGATCGGCTACGAGGCCCGCGCCGAGACGATGGCCGAGCCGATCCGGCACCCGGAGCGCTTCCCCCGGGTCGCGCTCATGCGGGTCGCCTGGGCGCTCGAGTTCGACCACGCCGCCCGGCGGGTGACGGCGCACGGGCCGGCCCCCGACATCCGCGCGCTGCCGCCGGCGCCGCGCCCGGCCGACGCCGCCGCCCGCGAGGCGCACTGGGCGGATGCCGCCGAGGACTACCTCGCCGCGATCGAGGCGTGCCGGCGGCACATCCGCGACGGCGACGCCTACCAGCTCTGCCTGACCACCGAGGCCCGTGTCGAGGGCCCCGTCGACGCCCTCGCCGCTCACCTGAGGCTGCGCGCCGCGACGCCCTCCCACCACGCCGGCCTGCTGCGCGTGGACGGCGTGAGCCTGGTGAGCGCCTCGCCGGAGCGGTTCCTGCGCCTTGGCGGCGGCCGGGTCGCGACGAGCCCGATCAAGGGCACCCGGCCGCGCGGCACCAGCCCGGCCACGGACGCCGCGCTCGCCGCCGCGCTCGCCGCCAGCCCCAAGGAGCGCGCCGAGAACCTCATGATCGTCGACCTCATGCGCAACGACCTGAGCCGCATCGCCGAGCTCGGCTCGGTGCGCGTCGCGTCGCTGCTCGCGGTGGAGAGCCACCCGGCGGTGCACCAGCTGGTGAGCACGGTCGAGGCGCGGCTGCGGCCCGGTGTCGGCCCGGTCGAGGCGCTCGAGGCGACGTTCCCGGCCGGCTCGATGACCGGGGCGCCCAAGCGCTCCGCCACCCGCATCCTCGATCGTCTCGAGGCACGCGCCCGAGGCGTCTACGCCGGCGCCTTCGGCTGGATCGACTCCACCGGGGCCGCGGACCTCGCCATGGTCATCCGCTCGATCGTCGCGGATGCCGCGGGAGCCGTCGTCGGCACCGGGGGCGGCATCACCGCCGGGTCGGTGCCTGAGGAGGAGCTCGCCGAGGCCCGGCTCAAGGCCGCGGCGCCGCTGGCCGCCCTCGGCGCGCGCTGAGCCGGCCCGCACGGCGGCCCCCTGGGCGCCGTTCGGTACGCTTGACCGTCGGACCGCGGCCCCGCGCACCCGTCCGGCCCCGCCCCGCACCCGAAGTGAGTTCCCGCATGCAGCACGAGAGCGACGACGCCCCCGACTACGACTTCGCCTCCATCGAGGCGAGGTGGCTTCCGGTCTGGGACGAGCTCGCGCCCTTCGACGCGGGACGGCCGGAGGACAGCCGTCCGCGCAAGTACATCCTCGACATGTTCCCCTACCCCTCGGGCGACCTGCACATGGGCCACGGCGAGGCCTTCGCGCTCGGCGACATCGTGGCTCGCTACTGGCGGCTGCACGGCTTCAACGTGCTGCATCCGATCGGCTGGGACTCCTTCGGCCTGCCCGCGGAGAACGCCGCTATCAAGCGGGGCGCGAACCCGAAGACCTGGACCTACGACAACATCGCCCAGCAGAAGGCGACGTTCCACCGCTACGCGCCGAGCTTCGACTGGTCGCGGGAGCTGCACACGAGCGACCCCGAGTACTACCGGTGGAACCAGTGGCTGTTCCTCAAGCTCTACGAGCGCGGACTGGCCTACCGCAAGGAGAGCTGGGTCAACTGGGACCCGGTGGACCAGACGGTGCTCGCGAACGAGCAGGTGCTCGCCGACGGCACCTCGGAGCGCTCGGGCGCCGTCGTGGTGAAGAAGAAGCTCACCCAGTGGTACTTCAAGATCACCGACTACGCGGACCGGCTGCTCGACGACCTCAAGCAGCTCGAGGGCAGCTGGCCGGCGAAGGTCATCGCGATGCAGCGCAACTGGATCGGCCGCTCCACCGGCGCAGACGTGGACTTCCGCATCGAGGGCCGCGAGACGCCGGTGACCGTGTTCACCACCCGTCCCGACACGATCTACGGGGTCACGTTCCTCGTCGTCGCCCCCGACAGCGACCTCGCCGCCGAGCTCGCCGCCGGCTCCACGCCCGAGGTGCAGCGGGCCTTCGCCGAGTACCGCGAGCAGACGCAGCGCAACACCGAGATCGAACGGCAGGACGCCAGCCGGGTGAAGACCGGCATCCCGCTGGAGCGCTACGCGCTGCATCCGCTCACCGGCGAGCGTCTGCCGATCTGGACCGCCGACTACGTGCTCGCCGACTACGGCCACGGCGCGGTGATGGCGGTGCCCGCGCACGACCAGCGCGACCTCGACTTCGCGATGGCCTTCGGCCTGCCGGTGACGGTCGTCGTGGACACGAACGCGCCGCTCACCGGTGCGATCCCGGTGCTCGAGCTCGACGAGAACGGCATGGCCGTGCTGCCGGACACGCCGCCGCTCGTGCCCGCGACGACCGGCGAGGCGCTCACCGGCGAGGGGCGGATGATCAACTCCGGTCCGCTGGACGGGCTGAGCAAGCAGAACGCGATCAAGCGCGTCATCGAGCTGCTCGAGGCGGAGGGCACCGGCCGCGCGGCCCGCACCTACCGGCTGCGGGACTGGCTGATCAGCCGGCAGCGGTTCTGGGGCACGCCGATCCCGATCGTGCACGCTAAGGACGGCACGCTCGTGCCGGTGCCCGAGGATCAGCTCCCGGTGCGGCTGCCGTCCACGGAGGGTCTCGACCTGGCGCCGAAGGGCCAGTCGCCGCTCGCCGCCGCCACCGAGTGGGTCACCACCGTCGACCCGCGCGACGGCCGCTCGCCGGCGCTGCGCGACCCGGACACGATGGACACCTTCGTGGACTCGTCGTGGTACTTCCTGCGCTTCCTCGACCCGGGCGACGAGCAGCGGGCCTTCGACCCGCGGGCCGCGGCGCGCTGGGCGCCGGTCGACCAGTACGTGGGCGGCGTCGAGCACGCCATCCTGCACCTGCTGTACGCCCGCTTCATCACCAAGGTGCTCTTCGACATGGGGCTCATCGACTTCACCGAGCCGTTCAGCGCGCTGCTGAATCAGGGCACCGTGCTGTGGAACGGCCAGAAGATGTCCAAGCGCAACGGCGGTGTCGACCTCGGCGACGTCATCCGCGAGTACGGCGTCGACGCGATCCGGGTGACGATGGCCTTCGCCGGCCCGCCGGAGGACAACTTCAACTGGGAGGACGTCTCGCCCTCCGGCAGCCAGAAGTTCCTCGCCCGGGCCTGGCGGCTCGCCCGCGACGTGACGAGCGAGCCGAGCGTCGAGTGGAAGACCGGGGATGTCGCGCTGCGCCGGCTCACCCACCGCTTCCTCGCCGACGTGCCCGGCCTCATCGAGTCGTTCAAGTTCAACGTGGCGATCGCCCGGATTATGGACCTCGTCAACCACGTGCGCAAGGCCCTCGACTCCGGCCCGGGGCCCCGGGACGCCGCCGTGCGCGAGGCCACCGAGGTGATCGCGATCGCGCTCAGCATGTTCGCCCCTTACACGGCCGAGGACATGTGGGCCGCGCTCGGCTACCCGCCGACGGTCGCGCTGGCCAGCTGGCGCCGCGCCGACCCCACCCTGCTCGTCGAGGAGAGCGTGACGGCGATCATCCAGGTGGACGGCAAGGTGCGCGACCGGGTCGAGGTGAGCCCCAAGGTGACCACCCAGGAGCTCGAGACGCTGGCCCGCGGCTCCGACGCCGTGCGCCGCTCGGTGGGCGAGCGGGAGATCGTCACGGTGATCGTGCGCGCGCCGAAGCTCGTCAACATCGCCACCCGCGGCCCGGCCTCATAGCGGCTGCCGGCCCGATGGCGGCCGGCCCCATGGCGGCTGGCCCGATCGACCGGCTCCCTCCGCTCGTCCCGAGGATGCGGCGCCGCGCATCGCTCCACAGCGGCCGGTCCCGGGCGGGGAGCGCGGTGACGGCCGCCTAGCCTCGCGGGGTGACGGCTTCGGACCCGCGCGTGCGGCTGAGGATCGGCGCGGGCGCGGCTCTCGTGCTCGTCGTCGTCGCGCTCGGGGTCGGCGTCGCGGCATCCGCGCTCAGCCAGGGCGGCGGCGCTCGAACGGTCGTGCCGGTCACGGCGGTGCCGACGGCCTCGGTGGCCGGCGCCGGGACAGTCGTGGTCGTGCACGTGCTCGGCGCGGTGCGATCCCCGGGCTTGTACACCCTCGCGGCCGGCGCCCGGGTGGTCGACGCGGTCGCGGCCGCCGGCGGCTTCGGCGACGATGCCGAGCAGGCCTCCGTCAACCTCGCCCGCGAGCTCGTCGACGGCGAGCAGCTGACGGTGCTCGCCGTGGGGGAGACGCCGGCGGCCGGCACCGGCGCGACCGGGACGGGGACGACGGGCACCGGCCTCGTCGACCTCAACACCGCCGACCAGGCGACCCTCGAGACGCTGCCCGGCATCGGGCCCGCGCTCGCGCAGCGGATCATCGCCTGGCGGGAGCAGAACGGCGGCTTCGCCACCGTCGACGACCTGCTGAGCGTCAGCGGCATCGGCGAGGTGACCTTCGCCGGGCTCGAGAGCCTCGTGACGGTCTGAGCCGTGACGTTCTCCGATCCCGCGGTCCCCGCCGTGGCCCCGATGCCGCTCGACGCCCGCCTGCTGCCGCCCGCGGCGGCGGCCTGGCTCACCGCCTGGCTGCTGACCGGCTGGCCGAGCGACTGGCCGGGCGGCGTCGCGGGGGACTGGCCGAGGGCCGCCGCCGTGCTCGCGCTCGGGGCGCTCGGCATCCTGGCGGCGGCCGCCGCCGTGCTCGGCC
>JASGFF010000096.1:0-7040 GCA_047605685.1 Microbacteriaceae bacterium | reverse complement strand
CGGGGCCGCGGCGCGCCGGCGGGCCGGGGCGGCCGGGGCTGCTGGGGCTGCTGGGGCTGCTGGGGCTCGGGCTGCTGGGGCTCGGACTGCTGGGGCTCGACATCAGGCTGCCTCCTCGGCGCTCAGCTGGGAGGCGACGATCTCCGCGTAGGTGGGGTTGCTCGCGAGCAGCTCGCCGTGCGTGCCGATGCCGACGACGCGGCCGTCCTCGAGCACGACGATCTGGTCGGCGTCGACGATCGTCGACACCCGCTGCGCGACGACGAGCCGGGTGGCCTCGGGCAGCTCGCGGGCGAGGGCGGCGCGCAGCGCGGCGTCCGTGCGGGTGTCGAGCGCGGAGAACGAGTCGTCGAACAGGTAGACCGGCGGCCGCCTCACGAGGGCGCGGGCGATCGCGAGCCGCTGCCGCTGTCCGCCGGAGACGTTCGTGCCGCCCTGGGCGATCGGGGCGTCGAGGCCGCCGAGCGCCGTCACGAAGTCGCGGCCCTGGGCGATCTCGAGGGCGGCCCAGAGCTCCTCGTCGCCGGCGTCCGGCCGGCCGTAGCGGAGGTTCGTGGCGACGGTGCCGCTGAACAGGTACGGCCGCTGCGGCACGAGGCCGATGCGGGCGTGCAGCGCCTCGGCGTCGAGCTCGCGCACGTCGACGCCGTCGACGAGCACGGCGCCCGCCGTGACATCCATGAGCCGGGGCACGAGGTTCGTGAGCGTGGTCTTGCCCGCCCCGGTCGAGCCGATCACCGCCGTCGTCGTGCCCGGCGCGACGCGGAAGCTCACCCCGGTGAGCACCGGCGCCTCGGCCCCCGGGTAGCTGAACGTCGCCGCGCGGAACTCGACGCTGCCGTGCTCCGTGCCGCCCGGCCGGCCCCCGGCGGGGGGCACGACGCTCGTCTCGGTGCCCAGCACCTCGGCGATGCGGTCGGCGCAGACGGCGGCGCGCGGGACCATCATCGCCATGAACGTCGACATCATCACCGCCATGAGGATCTGCATCAGGTAGCTGAGGAAGGCGAACAGCGTGCCGACCGGCAGGCCGTCCTCGACGCGGAACGCGCCGAACCAGATCACGGCGACACTCGAGACGTTCATCACGAACATCACGATCGGGAACACGATCGCGAACAGCCGGCCGGAGGCGAGCGCCGTGGCGGTGACATCCGCGTTGGCCTGCCCGAAGCGCGCGGTCTCCAGCGGCTCGCGCACGAAGGCGCGCACCACCCGGATGCCGGTCAGCTGCTCGCGCAGCACTCGGTTGACGGTGTCGATGCGCCGCTGCATGAGCCGGAACAGCGGCACCATGCGCACCACGATCGCGCCGATCGACACGAGCAGCACGGGCGCGCTCACCGCGATGATCCAGGACAGCTCGAGGTCCTGCTTGAGCGCCATCACGACGCCGCCGATCACGAGGATCGGCGCCGCGACGAGCAGCGTGCAGGTCATCAGCACGAGCATCTGCACCTGCTGCACGTCGTTGCTCGTGCGGGTGATGAGGCTCGGCGCGCCGAAGCGGGTGACCTCGCGCTCGCTGAAGCCGCTGACCCGGTGGAACAGCGCGGCGCGCAGATCGCGGCCGAAGGACATGGCCACCCGGGAGCCGAAGTAGACGGCGACGACGGACGCGGCCACCTGCAGCACCGTGATGCCGAGCATGAGCGCGCCGGTGCGCAGCACATAGCCGGTGTCGCCGTTCGCGACGCCCTCGTCGATGATGTCCGCGTTGAGCGTGGGCAGGTACAGGCTCGCTATCGACTGGACGAGCTGGAACACGAGCACGCCGACGAGCAGCGGCCAGTGCGGTCGGACGTGGTGGGCGATGAGGCGCAGCAGCACGCTCAGCCCTCCTTTGCTTCTCGGGCGGTGATGCCGCGGGCGACGAACGAGGCGAGCTCCTCGGTGCTGAACTCGCGCTCCCGGTTGAACGGCTGGATCGCCGAGGCGAACGTGACGAGGCGCAGCAGGTGGGCGACGTCCTCGACGGGGACCGCGAGGCGCTCCCGGTCGGGCTGGATCGTCTCGGCGACGATGGCGACGTAGCGGCTCGGGCTCGGCGTCCCGGGGCCGGCCGGGCCGCGCATGGCCCGCATCACGCCCATGACGCCGGCGAAGCGGGCGCGCAGCAGCCGCACGATGCCCTCGATCTTGCGCTCGAGCGGCTCCCCGGGGTCGATGTCGCGCAGCGCCTCGTAGAACGGCTCCGGGTCGAGCAGGTGGTCGACGACCGCCGCGATGAGGCTGTCCTTGTCGCCGAAGGCGCGGAACACGGTGCCCTCGGCGACGCCCGCGGCCTCGGCGATCTGGCGCGAGGTGATGTCGCGGCCGTGCTCCCTGACGAGCGGGGCGACGGCGGCCACGATCGCGGCCCGGCGGTCCTCGGGGGCGAGCGGGGCGGCGCGGCGCACGGCGCTCGCCTCGGTGCGCAGTCGCGCGACCGCATCCGTCTCCGCCCTCACATCGACCGACACTAACTGAGTGAGCACTCACTCGCAAGCCCTCTCTCCCTCCCCCTGCCCCTGCCCCCTCCCCACCCACCTCCCGCCCGAGGGCCGTTTCCGCTCGGGCTGGGGACGAATGCCCGCCGGCGCCGGCATCCGGATGTCCCGGGCCCGAGCAGAAGCGGATGCGGGGGTGGGTGAAGAGATGGGTGGGGGGGTGGCCCTCGCCCGCCGGCATCCGTAGCGTCGTGGCGTGATCCCCGCCCTGCTCGCCGGCCTCGGCCTCGGCGCCTCGCTCATCATCGCCATCGGCGCCCAGAACGCCTACGTGCTGCGCCAGGGGCTGCGCCGCGAGCACCTCGGCGCCATCGTCGCGGTGTGCGCGCTCTCCGACGCTGTGCTCATCGCGGCCGGCGTCGGCGGTCTCGGCTCGCTGCTGCAGCTCGCGCCCTGGCTGCTCGTCGCGGTGCGCGTCGCCGGCGCCGCGTTCCTGCTCGGCTACGGCGTGCGGGCGGCCGGGCGGGCGCTGCGGCCGGGACGGCTCGAGACAGATGTCGACGGCGCCCCCGTGCCGCTCGGCCCCGCCCTCGGCACCGCGCTCGCGCTCACCTGGCTCAACCCGCACGTGTACCTCGACACGCTCGTGCTGCTCGGCGGCGTCGCGGCCACCCGCGGCGCGGACCGCTGGTGGTTCGGCGCCGGGGCCGCGCTCGCGAGCATCCTCTGGTTCACCGCGCTCGGCTACGGCGCGCGCCTGCTGCGGCCGCTGTTCGTGCGGCCCGTCGCCTGGCGCGTGCTCGACGTGCTCGTCGCGCTCGTCATGCTCGCCATCGCCGCCTCGCTCCTCGCCGCCCTGTTCTGAAACCGCGCCGTCCCGAGCCGCGCCGTCCGAAAACCGCGAGTGGCTGTCGGTCGCCGCCGATACAGTGCCTGCATGTCGACCATCGCCCCCGCCGCCTCCGCCGCCCCGGCGCTGCTGATGCGCCTGCCCAGCCCGATCGGGCGCATCGAGCTGACCGCCGAGGATGGCGCCGTGACGTCCCTCGCGATCGAGCGCGACGGCCGGCTGCCGCTTGAGTCCCGGCCGGAGCGCGGCGCCGCCGTGCTGGAGCGTGCCGCGGCGCAGCTCGCCGAGTACTTCGCCGGACAGCGCAGCTCCTTCGACGTGCCCGTGCGGCTGCGCGGCACGCCGTTCCAGCGCCGGATCTGGGCGCTGCTCGCCGAGATCCCCTACGGCCGGGTCGTCTCCTACGGTGCGCTCGGGCTCGCGAGCACCGGCCGGCCCGCCGGCCGGGCGGTCGGCGGGGCCGTCGGCGCGAACCCCGTGCCGCTCATCGTGCCCTGTCACCGGGTGCTCGCCACGAGCGGCCGCATCACCGGCTACAGCGCCGGCGCCGGCATCGCCACGAAGGCCTGGCTGCTCGACCTCGAGGGCATCCCGCACCGGTGAGCACCGACACGATCCTCGGCGACGACGGCCTGGCCCGCTGCCGCTGGGTGGGCACCGACGCCGAGTACCGCCGTTACCACGACGAGGAGTGGGGCCGTCCGCTGCACGACGACCGTGCGCTGTTCGAGAAGCTCAGCCTCGAGGGCTTCCAGGCCGGCCTGTCCTGGATCACGATCCTGCGGCGCCGGCCGGCGTTCCGCTCGGCGTTCAGCGACTTCGAGATCGAGGCGGTCGCGGCCATGACGAGCGCCGACGTCGCACGGCTCATGCTCGACACCGGCATCATCCGCAACCGGGCGAAGATCGAGGCCACGATCGCGAACGCCCGGATCGTGCGCGAGCTCGTCGCTCACGATCCGGGCGCCCTCGACCGGCTGCTGTGGTCGTTCGCGCCGGCACCCCGCACCGCCGCGCCGGCCACGTTCGCGGCCGTGCCCGCCACGACACCGGAGTCGACGGCGCTCAGCCGCGAGCTCAAGCGCCGCGGCCTGCGCTTCGTCGGCCCGACGACGCTCTACGCGCTCATGCAGTCCGCGGGCATGGTCGACGACCACGTCGCCGGCTGCCACCGCGCGACGCTGCCGTGACGGTGCCGGCGGCGCTCACGCGACGCTGGCACCCCCGGCCTCGCTCAGCGCGACGCCCAGCGCTCCCAGCGGCCGAGCAGCTCCTCGATCGCCGCGTGGAAGCGGGCCGTGGCCGCGCCCGGGCTCGTGTCGCCGAAATACCGGGACACCCAGTGCGCCAGGCTCGTGTGCGCCTCGTCGCTCGTGAGCACCCGGTCGGCGACGCGCACGATCTCGCCGGCGTCCGCGGCGCTCAGCCACTCGCAGTCGCCCAGATAGCCGTCCTCGTCGATCTCCGCCCGCGGCGAGGCCGGCCGGGTCACCACGATCGGCCGACCGGTCGCGAGCCGGTCGTAGACCATCGCCGAGATGTCGGTGACGGCGAGGTCGGCCGCCGCGAGCTGCCAGCCGAGCGCGGCCCCGTCGTCGTAGACGTGATGCGCCCCGGCATCCGCCGCGTTGGCGGCCGCGATCGCCCGGATGATGCGCGCGTTCGCCGCGCCGTAGGCGTCGTCGACGACGCCGCTGCGCGGGTGAGGCCGGTAGATCAGCCGGTGCCGTCCGGTCGCGAGCAGCGCCGCGACGAGCGCCTCGCCGTGCGTGACGATAGAGCCGTAGGCGGCCGCCGGCCGGTCGCCCTCCCAGGTGGGCGCGTACAGCACGACGCAGCGGTCGTCCGGCGGGTAGGGCAGCCGACCGGCGAAATGGTCCGCCTGCGGCCGGCCGATCGCGAGCGTGCGCGCGTCGAGGTCGTAGTCCCACAGCGCCCGCGCGAGCCGTGCTCTGGCGGCGTCCCCGGCGATGAGCGCGACGTCGTAGGCCTTGTACTGGTTCGTCGTCATGTACATCTTGTCGCTCTCGCCGTGGTTGATGAACACGTGCCACATCCGGCCGTAGCGGAACATCTGGAAGTTGCGGGCGTTCTGGTTCACGTAGAGCACGATGCGCAGCTCGTGGCCGGCGACGAAGGCCTCGAGCTCCTCCACCGAGCGCAGGTGGGCCACCGGCAACGGCTGCTCCGCGAGCAGGGCGGCGGCCGCGCTCGCGTCACGGGCGATGAACGCCACCGGATGCGTGCCGGCCAGCTCCCGCAGCGGCGCGTACCACTGCCGCAGCTGGTAGAGGTTCACCTCGTCGTCCGCGAAGTACACGGCGATGCGGGCCCCCTCGGCGGGGATCGCCGGACGGTCCCGCAGCACGTGCGCGACCCGGCTGCGGGCGCGCTGGCCGCGCACGAGCCTCCTCAGCACTCCGACGGCGGTCTTCAGATCACTGACGCGGGGCATCCGTCTATTAGAGCAAGCCGGCCCGCCGGCCCGGCCCGCAGCGGACGACCGTTACCGATCCGATGCCGGGAGCGCCGCCGCCGTGCCGGGGTCCGCGCCCCGGCGGGCGCCTGATACTGTGGCGCTCAGCTCATGGGACGATTCACGTTCGCGGCCGGCAATCTGCGCAAGATCGCGACCCTCCCGCTCTACGCGCTCGGCGCCGCGGCCGCCACCGTGACCAGCCGGCGCGAGGACCTCTGGGTGTTCGGCTCCGGCACCGGCCTCGGCGAGGGAGCGCTCGCGCTCGCCCGGCACCTGCGCGCCGCCGAGCCCGACGTCCGCGTCGTCTGGCTCGCGCGGGACGCCCGCGACATCGCGGACGCCCGCGCGCTCGGCCTGCCGGTGGCGTTGCGCTCCTCCTGGCGCGGCTTCCGGCTCACCCTGCGCGCGCGCGTCGCCGTCGTCACGCACGGCTTCGGCGACGTGAACCGCTTCGGGCTGCGCGGCGCCTTCGTGGTGAACCTGTGGCACGGCATCCCGTTCAAGCGCATCCGGATGGACTCCCCCGAGGCGATGCGGCTGCCCGTGCTCGGACGACTGCCGGGCGCGACCGCGCTCGTGCGGCGGATGTACGGCCGCTCCGGCCGCGGCATCGCGCTGTTCGCGACCGCCTCCGAGCTCTCCGCGGCGCGCATCCGCACGGCTTTCGCGCTCGATGCCCGCCGGGCCGTCGTCACCGGCGACCCGCGCGACGATGTGCTGTGCGCCCTCGAGCCGGCGGCGCGCGAACGGGCGGCGCGCGAGCGGGTCGCGGCCGCGACCGGTGACGCGCGGATGCTGAACGCGCGCCTGGTGCTGTTCGCACCCACCTGGCGCGACGGCCGCGCCCAGCCGGGCGTGCCGGGCGAGCAGGACTGGCGCGCGATCGACCGGGTGCTGGCGGATGCCGGGGCGATGCTGCTGGTGCGCTCGCACCCGCTCGGCCACGGCGACTTCACGGCCGGGCCCGCGCTCAGCGACCGGGTGACGCTGCTCGGCCCGGAGCTGATCGCCGACGTCACGCCGGTGCTGCCCGCGATCGACACGCTCGTGACCGACTACTCCTCGATCGCCTACGACTTCGCACTCGTCGGCGGCCCGGTGCTGTTCCTGGCCCCGGATGCCGCGGACTACGCCCGCCGGCGTGGCGTGTACGAGCCGTACCGGGTGCTCACCGGCGGCGAGGAGGCGACGAGCTGGCCGGCGCTGCTGCCGCGGCTCGCGGCCGCGCTCGCGCCCGGCGAGCCGCGCGAGGCGATGTGTCAACTTCACGCGGTAGCTACGT
>JASGFF010000095.1:0-7048 GCA_047605685.1 Microbacteriaceae bacterium | reverse complement strand
CGACCGTGTCCACGAGCGCGGCGGCGCGGGCGGCGCGCACCGCGCGCGCGACGAGCGGCACGCCGCCGACCGCGCGCAGGTTCTTGCCGGGCACGCCCTTCGAGCCGCCGCGGGCGGGGATGATCGCGACGACGCGCGAGGCGGGCTGCTGCATGTCCGGCACGCTAAGCGGGGCCGGGAACCTCGCGGTGAACGGCCGCATCGCCGCGGGCGAACGGGAGGTGTCCGGCCGGGGCCAGGGCGTGGACGCGGACGCGGGCGCTCAGATCGTGGCGACGTCGATGACGAAGCGGTAGCGCACGTCGGATGCCACCACCCGGTCCCAGGCGGCGTCGACGTCGTCCGCGCGGATCGTCTCGATCTCCGGCAGGATGCCGTGCTCGGCGCAGAAGTCCAGCATCTCCTGGGTCTCGCGGATGCCGCCGATGTTGCTGCCCGCGATCGAGAGCCGCTGTCCGGTGATCGAGAACACGTGGTACGAGTCGGGCTTCTCGGGCAGGCCGACGTTCACGAGGGCGCCGTCGCGCCGCAGCAGGCCGAGGATGCGATCGAGGTCGAGGTTGGCCGAGACCGTGTTGACGACGAGGTCGAGGCTGCGACGCAGCTCGCGGAACGTCGCCGGGTCCTCGGTGGACAGGTAGCGGCTCGCCCCGAAGCGGAGCCCGTCCTGCTGCTTCGCGAGCGAGTGCGAGAGCACCGTGACCTCGGCGCCGAGGGCGTGTGCGATCTTGACGCCCATGTGGCCGAGGCCGCCCATGCCGAGGATCGCGACCCGGCGGCCGGGACCGGCTCTCCAGTGCCGCAGCGGCGAGTACAGCGTGATGCCGGCGCACAGCAGCGGGGCGGCCGCGTCCAGCGGCATGGCCTCGGGGATGCGCAGCGTGTAGTGCTCGTCGACGACGATCTGGCGCGAGTAGCCGCCCCGGGTGGGCTCGCCGTGCAGCATCCCGTTGTAGGTGCCGACCATGCCGCGCAGGCAGTACTGCTCCTCGCCGTCGAGGCAGTTCTCGCACTCGCGGCAGGAGTCGACGAAGCATCCGACCCCGGCGTGGTCGCCCACGGCGAAGCGCGTGACGGCGTCGCCGACGGCGCTCACGACGCCGGCGATCTCGTGGCCGGGCACGAGCGGGTAGTGCGCGGCGCCCCACTCGTCGCGCCCGGTGTGGATGTCGGAGTGGCAGATCCCGGCGTAGGCGATGTCGATGACGACGTCGTGCGGGCCGGGCTCGCGGCGCTGGATCGTGACGCGCTCGAACGGGGCGCGGGGGGCGGGGGTGGCGAGGGCGGCGACGGCGGGCATGGCTCTACGCTACGCGCGCGCCGCCCGGCGTTCGCCCAGTGCCGGGCGAGCCGGTGCCGGGCGGGCCGGTGCCGCCGTCTCGGTGCCGGTCGTCTCAGTACCAGTCGTCGTAGCTGTAGCTCGGCGTGCCGCCGTCGAGGGAGACGCTGCCGTCGACGCCGAAGGTGTAGTCCTCGCTGTCGGTCTCGGTGTCGCCGGAGTAGTCCTCGTAGCTGTAGTCGAGCCGGACGGTCCCCTCGCTCTCGGTCACGACGTAGACCATGCCGTCGTACACCTCCAGGTCGAAGGTCGGCATGGCGGTGACCGTCCAGTGCACATCGGTCAGCTCGTACCAGCTGTAGGCGCCGAAGGGGCAGCCCTCCGGCTCCACCTCGACGGATGCCGCACAGCCGGCGATGAACGACTGCACGCTCGCCGAGACGGTGTCGGTGAGCGCCTGCGTGGCCGTGGGCTCCACGACGACCTGACCGAACAGGTTCTCGTCGAGGTCCAGCGTGACCGTCTGGGCGGATGCCTCGAGCCACTGGCTGTCGGAGGGCAGGGTGACCTCGTAGTCGCCGGGGAGCACCACGACGTCGACGGCCCCGTCGGTCAGCGGCACGCTCACCCCGTTGACCGCCACGGCGTCGATGTCGGCGGCGGCGGCGATGCTCAGCGTCGGCATCGCGAGCGGCTCCACCCTCCAGCGGTCGAAGAGCAGATCGGTCGACCCCAGGCGCTCCGCCCCGACGACGACGGTGTCGGTGACCGCATCCGCCCCGGTGCCCTGGACGAGCGTGACGGTGACCTGGGCGGTGTCCCCGGAGATCTCGGTGTCGTCGATGCGGTAGCCGGAGATCCGGTTCGCCGCCGACGACCAGAGCGAGGCATCCGCCGCCTCCTGGTCGCCGCCGATGACGGCCGCCGAGCCGGCGACGAGGTCGTCGAGGTAGGCCGCGACCTGGCGCTCGGGCGAGAACAGCACCGAGTTGACGACCGTGCGTGCGATCGTCCCCACACCGATCAGCAGCACGAGCGCGCCGGCGCCGATGAGCACGCCGGCCACGGCGCGACGGCCGTTGGCGCTGAGCGGGACCCGCTCGGCGGCGACGGCCTCGCGCTCCGTCCGGTCGCCGGCGAGGCGACGCAGCAGCACGACGAGCTCGACCGGCAGGGCGCGGGCGAGCGGTGCCACGACCAGGGCGGCCAGCTGCACGAGCGCGCCGAAGAGGGCGAACACGATGAACGTCCAGGCCGCTGGCCCGTAGGCGAGCACGAGCGTCGTGGCATCGAGGTCGGCCGAGCCGAGATAGTCGGCCAGCACGCCGGCATCCACGTGGACGACCCCGAAGGCGCTGCCGAGCAGGCTCAGCAGCACGCCCAGCAGGGCGAAGGAACCGATGGTGAGGGCCCAGTCGGCACCACTCACACCGCCGCTCACGCCGCGGGCGGGAGCGCGCACGGTCGCCAGCAGCAGGCCGAGCACCGCGAGGAGCACGAGATCGACGAGGATGACCGCGACCGTGACGCCCACGGGTGCCGCGGTCGGGAGCCAGAGGGACGGGACATCCCAGTCCGGGATGAGCGCAGCGAGGTCCGCGAGACTGCCGGAGAGCTCGAGCGGGACGAGCAGCACGGCGCTGAGCCCGGTGGTGACGGCCGTGGGCAGCCACAGCGGCGCGGAGAGCACGGCGGTGCCGCCGCCCTTCACCGTGGCGACGACGAGGCCCGCCAGGGTGAGCAGGATCCCCATGTGCAGCGGATAGCCGAGCGTGGCGACGACGGTGCCGCGCAGCGCCCGCAGGAACGGGCGGGCTGGCGCTCCCTGTCGCACCGCCGCCGTGTGGACCGCGAGGGTGCGGGCCGCCACGGGGACGAGGGTGCCGATGACGAGCGCGCCGAGAACGAGGCCGAGCGATACGGCCGAACCCGAGGGCATGGAACCGGAGTCGCCGGCGACGGTCAGGGACACCCGTGCCCGCAGCGCCGCGGCGATCACGACGGCGACGATCGTGAGGGATGCGCCCGACACGGCCGAGAGCAGCCAGCGCTGCGCCGGCGTCGTGGCGCCCCGCCGCTCGTCACGGACGGCGAGCACGGCCGCGGCCGCGATGAGCACGGCCGTCAGCAGCACCGGGACGACCGATACCGAGACCGAGGCCGAGACGCCGAGCACTCCGGCGCCGACGTGGAACGAGCCGCCGAGTGCGAGCGCGACGAACTGGCCCGGCGCGGTGAACAGCAGCGACCAGCCCGGATGCCAGGAGGCGAAGCCGATCAGCGCGAGCAGCGTCGCGACGAGGGCGGCCGCCCAGCCGATCGCGAAGGTCAGTGCGCCCGCCCCGGCCGCGGCCGCGATGCGCTGCGGCTCGATCGCGAACGGAGCACGGGCCGGGACCGCCGGGGTCGGGGCGATGGTCGGCGACGAGGTCGGGTATGTGCCCGAGGGCGAGGGCGGGGACGCAGGAGCGGGATACTCGCCGGCACCGGACACCGAACCGCCGAGTGCCGGCCCACTGGGCGCCGGAGCGCCGAGTGCCGGGGCCTCGACCGGTGTCTCTGTCGGAATCGGTGCCTCCGTCGGAACCGGTGCCTCCGTCGGAACCGGTACCTCCGTCGAATCGGTGCCCACGCGCTGTCCGCAGTGGGCGCAGAACGGCCCGGCCCCCATCGGAGCGCCACAGGCGACGCAGTATTCCATCGTCATCCCCTACTCTTCCGCTGCTACCTCTTCCGCTGCCCCGGCCTCCGCGGCCGCGGCCCCTACCGCTCCGACTGCTGCCGCTACGGCGACTGCTGCCGCTACGGCCTCTGTCGCTCTGGCCTCCGTAGCCCCGGCCTCTGTAGCTCCGGCCATGTGTCCGGCTCGGTTTCCGCGTTCCCGCCACGTCGCGAGCGGGCCTCACCGTATCACGGCGCCGGCGCGGCAGTTCGAACAGCACAAACAGATCGAACAGCACGACTTGAAGGCGGGCGCACAGGGACAACACGGCACGCGGCCGATCCCGGGCAGCACACGACCGATCCCGGGCAGCGCTCAGCCGCTCCGCGACAGCGCGGGTGCCCGCGGCCGGCCGAGACGCTGCGGTGGCATGCCGAGGGTGAGCGGGGGCTGGTAGTGCGGGACGCCGTCGATCATCGTCAGCACGCCGCCGGCGTTGTGGGCGAGCCAGTGGTGGCCGGCGCACTGGTGCACACCGTTGTCGACATCGGTCTGGCCGCCCGCGGACCAGGGGATCACGTGGTGCGCGTCGCAGTCCTCGGCGGGCCTGGTGCAGCCGAGACGAGCGCAGCATCCGCCGTCCCGAAGCTGCAGGGCGATGCGCTGTCCGCGGCTGAACCGGCGTTTGCGGCCCCGGGCGAGCACACGGCCGTTCCCGGCAAACAACAGCGTCTCCAGCTGCGCCCCGGCCGCCACGCGCTCGCGCAGCAGCCGGATCGGGACCACGGTGTCGGTGCCGAGGAACTGGGCCACGCCGCGGCCGGTCTCGAAGTCGTCCAGGGTCGCGGTGAGCACGATCCGCTCGCGCCGGTATCGACGGGGTGCGCGCCCGCGGCCCCGCTCACGCAGGTCTCGCTCGTGCAGGGCGTCGGCTCCGGCCTCGACGGTCTCGGTGAGCCGGTCCAGCAACCGCTGCCCGGGCGTACGGTCGTCGATCACCGCCCCGACCGGCAGTCCCCCGACCGGCAATCCCCCTGCCGGCGGCTCCTCGGCCGACAGCCTCTCGGAGGGCCGGAACACCGGCCCGTCGCCCCTCCTGCTGCACGGGCCGAGGGCGGCCTTCAGCCGGGTGGCCGTCTCCGGATCGGCGAGGCCGGTGATCCGGGTCATCCCGTCGGCCTGGGGGCTGAGGCGCAGAAAGCGGGCGCGCCGCTGCGCGCGATAGCGCGGCTCGATGCCGTCCTGGTCGATCGCCTGCACCCACAGGCGCAGCTGCGGGGCCAACAGCGCCACCGGCTGGCGGCTCGCGGCGTCGACGAGCGCGGCCTCGGCGGCGCAGAGGTCCTCCGGCACCGCCCGCGGCTCGGCCGTCGCCAAGGCGTCGACGATCGCCGCGGCGGCCTCGATGCCGAGAGCGCCGTCGGCGAGCGCCGCCGCGACCGCGGGATAGCGCACCGGCAGGCTCTGCCCGGTCAGGCTCAGCCGCGGCGCGGTGGCCCGGGCCAGTCGCAGCAGCCGCCCCGCATCGGTGCGGGAGCCGAGCGTGAGCGCCTCGAGCGCCTCGGCCGGGCCGGTGACCGCCAGAGCGGTGTCCAGCCGCGGCTCGGCCCCGGGGCCGCAGCGCGCGTCGAGCTGGCGGACGGCGGCGACCCGCACCGCGTCCACGAGTCGACCCAGCTCGGCCGCGCCGCGGATCATCGCGATGAGCTCGGCATCCGATCCCGCCGCGATGTCGGCACGGGACAGCGCGCACAGGCAGCGGGCAGCCGTGGCGATCTCCGTGGCGGTGTCCGTGGCGGTGTCGTCGGTGGCGGTCGCGGTCGCGCTCTCGGTGGTGGCCTGTTGCGGGCTCATGCGGACACAGTAGGGCGAGCCACCGACATCCAGACCATGTTTATCCCAGGTCACAGCGTATTTTCGGGCTTTCGCGCCGATGTCGGCGGGTGCTGGTAACCATGGGAGTCGACACTGCGATCGTCGCTCCGCCCGGCACGAGTCCGGCGCCGGTCCGGCACCTATCGGGCCGAGATCCTTGCCGAGATTCGGGCCGAGATCGCGGACCAAGATTCCGGGGCGGCTGACATCCTTGCTCTATGCGATCGAACTGTTCCCTTTACGTGGATGCCGGCTATCTGCTCGGCTCCGCGGCCACCCGGCTCACGGGCACCTCGCTTCGCAACGGCATCCACGTCGCCTACCCGGCGCTCATCGACGCGCTGGTGCGGCAGGCCGAGGAGGCGTCCGGGCTGCCGGCGCTGCGGGTGCACTGGTACGACTCGGCGAAGGACGGGGTGCCGGACGCCCAGCAGGAGCGGATCGGCGAGCTGCCGAGGGTGAAGCTCCGGCTCGGCCGCTTCGGGGTCGACGGCCAGCAGAAGGGCGTCGACCTGCGCATCGGCCTCGACCTCGTCGCGCACGCGCGCAACGGCGTGGCCGACGTGTTCTTCCTGGTCTCCGGTGACGACGACCTCACCGAGGCCGTCGAAGAGGCGCAGGCGCTCGGAGTGCAGGTGAAGGTGCTCGCGGTGCCGAACGCCGACAACCGGCCGCACGGCGTCAGCCGGCACCTCGTGCGCGCCGCCGACGAGCTGGCCCTCATCGCCCCGGAGACCGTCGACGAGAACACCATCCGGGTGGCGGCGCCCTCGCTGAGGCCGGCGGAGGCGGCCGAGGGAGCGGGGCCGGCGGCATCCGCCCCCTCGCCGAGCGACATCGCCCGCCGCATCCGTCCGGGTGCCGCTCCGGTGCTGGCCTACAGCAGCAGCAGCGGCTCGCCACCGCAGCTGAGCCCCGGCTACGGCTCCCCGGAGGAGTACGACAGCGAGATCGACACGGTCACCACCAACGTCATCGAGTCGTTCCGGCAGAGCGCGAGCCCGGATGAGGTGGCCGAGCTGCTCGCCGGACGGCCCTCGATCCTGCCGGAGGTCGACCGCGCGCTGCTGCTGGATCTGAGCGAGGCGCTCGGCACCTACGCCCTCAGCGTGCCGCTGCGCTTCCGGCTCCGGCACCGCTTCTGGGAGGTGTACGACCGGCTGAGCTGAGCTGAGCTGAGCCGCGCCCCGCGCCCCGCGCCCCGCGCCCCGCGCCCCGCGCCCCGCGCCCCG
>JASGFF010000094.1:0-7094 GCA_047605685.1 Microbacteriaceae bacterium | reverse complement strand
GGCGCTTGATCTCGTCGGTGATGTGCGGGATCACCTGCACCGTGTCGCCGAGGTACTCGCCGCGACGCTCCTTGGCGATCACGTTGGAGTAGATCTGCCCGGTGGTGACGTTGGCCGCCTGGGACAGGTTGATGTCGAGGAAGCGCTCGTAGTGGCCGATGTCGAGGTCGGTCTCGGCGCCGTCGTCGGTGACGAACACCTCGCCGTGCTGGAACGGGTTCATCGTGCCCGGGTCGACGTTGAGGTACGGGTCGAGCTTCTGCATCACCACGCGCAGGCCGCGCGCGGTGAGCAGGTTGCCGAGGCTCGCGGCGGTGAGGCCCTTGCCGAGGCTCGAGACGACACCCCCGGTGACGAATATGTGCTTGGTCACGCGCTCCCGGGAATCCTCCACCACGGGGTTTCATCGTATCCGACGGATGCCGTGACGCGCCGTCGCCGCCCCGCGGGTCGGCCGCCTCGTGCCCCGGGGCGCGGCCGCAGCTCAGCCCGCGGTGCCGCCGGCGAGCTCGAGCAGCTCGCGGGCGTGGGCGAGCCCGCTCGCGGAGTCGGGCAGGCCGGAGAGCAGCCGGGCCATCTCGGCGACGCGCTCCTGGCCGCCGAGCGGCGCGACGCTCGAGGCGGTCACGGCCCCGTCGCCGTCCTTGCTCACCCGCAGGTGGTTGCCGGCGAAGGCGGCCACCTGGGCCAGGTGGGTGACGACGATCACCTGCGCCTGGCTGCTGAGCCGGGCGAGCCGACGGCCGATCTCGATCGCCGCGGCGCCGCCGACGCCCGCGTCCACCTCGTCGAACACGAACGTGGGCACCGGGTCGCTCGCGGCCAGCACCACCTCGATGGCGAGCATCACCCGGGACAGCTCGCCGCCGGAGGCCCCGCGCGCCACCGGCCGCGGCTCGGCTCCCGCGTGCGGCAGCAGCAGCAGCTGCACCTGGTCCTTGCCGCTCGCCGAGTACTCCGGCCGGTCGCTCACCTCCACGATCAGCCGTGCGCCGGCCATGGCGAGCGCCTCCAGCTCGTCGCTGACGGCGGCGGCGAGGCGCTCGGCCGCGGCGCCCCGGATGCCGCTGAGCCGCTCGGCCAGCGCGATCACCCGCTCGCGGTCGGCCCCCACCCGCGCCTGAAGCGCCTCGATGCGGTCCTCGTCGGAGTCGAGCTCGAGCAGCCGGGCGCCGCCCTCCTGCAGCCGGTCGATGACGTCGGCGAGGGTGGGGCCGTGCCGGCGCGCGAGGGCCGCGAGCACGGCGCGACGCTCCTGCACCGCCTCGAGCTCGCGCACCGTCTCACCGTCGAGGCCGGCGAGGTAGCCGGCGAGCTCGGTGGCGGCGTCGACCGCCGCCTGGGTGGCCGTCGTGATCGCCTCGGCGACCGGGGCGAGGGCGGCGTCGTGCGGCACCACCCTCTCGAGCGCGCGACGGGCGGCGTCGAGCCGTTCGAGCACGTCGCCGCCGGATGCCGTGTCCGAGGGCGTCTCGCTCGAGATCAGCTCGTGCGCGCTCGCGGCCGCGAGCCGGAGCTCCTCGAGGTTGCCCAGCCGCTCGGCGAACTCGGCGAGCTCCACGTCCTCGCCGAGGCGGGGGGCGGCCGCCTCGATCTCGGCGAGCGCCTCCCGCAGCTCCGCGGCCTCCCGGGCACGGCGCTCCTGTTCGGCCACGAGCACGTCGAGCTCACCCTGGCCGGCCTGCCAGCGGTGGAACGTCGCCCGGTAGTCGTCGAGCAGCTCGGCCAGCTCCGGCCCGGCGAAGCGGTCGAGCGCCTCGCGCTGCGCGCTCGTCGAGCGCAGCCGCACCTGATCGGACTGTCCGTGCACGACGACGAGCCGCTCGGCGAGCTCGACGAGCACGCCCGCCGGGGCGCTGCGGCCGCCCACCGTGGCCCGGCTGCGCCCCTCGCTCGAGATCGAGCGGGCCAGGATGAGCTCCTCGCCGTCGAGCTCGCCGCCGGCATCCCGCACCCGCTCCGCCACCGGCCCGGTCGGGTCGACGAGCCAGCGGCCCTCGACCACTGCGCGGTCGCTGCCGGAGCGAACCGCCCCCGAGTCGGCTCGCTCGCCGAGCAGCAGGCCGAGCGCAGTGACGACCATGGTCTTGCCGGCGCCGGTCTCGCCGGTGATCGCGGTGAAGCCGGGGCCGAGCGGCAGCCGCGCCTCGCCGATGACGCCGAGGTCGCGGATCGACAGCTCGTCGATCACCGGCCCGGCCTCTCCTCGTCGGCGGGGCCCCGCCAGCCGGCGACCGGGAGCGCGAACTTGCGCACCAGCCGGTCGGTGAACGTGCCGTGCGAGAGCCGGGCGAGGCGCACCGGCACGCCCGAGCGACGCACGACGACGCGCGCGCGCGGCGGCAGGTCGAACGTGCGCCGGCCGTCGCACCACAGCACCCCGGTGCCCGGGGTGCGGTCGAGGATCTCGACCGCGACGGCCGAGTCGGGGCTCACCACGAGCGGACGGGCGAACAGCGCGTGCGCGCTGAGCGGCACCACGAGCATGGCGTCCAGGTCGGGCCAGACCACCGGCCCTCCGGCGCTGAAGGCGTAGGCGGTCGCCCCGGTCGGGCTCGAGACGACGACGCCGTCGCAGCCGAAGGATGACAGCGGCCGGCCGTCGATCTCCATGACGATCTCGAGCATCCGCTCCCGCGCCGCCTTCTCGACGGCGGCCTCGTTGAGCGCCCAGCTCTCCCAGACCACGGCCGTGCCCACCTTCACCCGCACCGAGAGCGTCATGCGCTCCTCGACGTCGTAGTCGCGGGCGAGCACCCGGGTGACGGTCTCGGCCAGGTCCTCCCGCTCGCTCTCGGCGAGGAAGCCGATGTGCCCGAGGTTGACGCCGACGAGCGGCGCCCGGGTGCCGCGCACCAGCTCGGCGGCGCGCAGGATGGTGCCGTCGCCGCCGAGCACGATGGCGGCCTCGAGCTCCGCGGCCTCGACGTCGGTGCCGAGCAGGCGCACTCCCGCGAGGGTGCCGGCCGCCCGGCGCAGGTCGTTGTGCTCCGACTCCGGCAGCACGACGCCGACCCCGGCGGCGCGCAGCCGTGCGCACACGTCGATCGCGGCGTCGACGGAGTCGCTGCGCCCGGTGTGCGACACCACGAGGAAGCGGCGGTCGGTGCTCACGCGGCGGCTCCCCCTTCATCGGCATCCATCGGCATCCATCGGCGCCGGCCGACCGACGCACGCTCGGTTGCCCGGACCATCGGGCGACCGGGCGATCAGGCGGTCGCCTCCGCGATCCGCGCCTCCCATTCTGTCGGATGCGTCCCGACGCGCGCGCTGAGGTGCACGAGCGCCTCCCGGTTCCCATGGCCTCCCGCGATCGGGGAGGAGCGGATGCCCGCGGTGCCGAGTCCGAGCGCCCAGGCGTCCTCGAGCACAGCCCGGACCGCTGCGGCGCGCAGCGAGGGCTCCCGCACGATCCCGGCGCGCACGCCACCGCGGCCGACCTCGAACTGCGGCTTGACGAGGGCGACGATGTCCGCCTCGGGCGCCACGACGGCACGGATGCCGGGCAGCACCAGGCCGAGTCGGATGAAGGAGACGTCCGCCACGGCGAGCGCCGGCGCCGCGGTGACGCCGCTCGCCGTGGCGAGCGCCGCCGGGCTCAGCTCCCGGGCGTTGAAGCCCTCCACGACGGTGACGCGCGGGTCGTCGCGCAGCTCGGCCGCGAGCTGGCCGTGCCCGACATCGAGGGCGATCACCCGGGACGCGCCGCGCTCGAGCAGCACCTGGGTGAAGCCGCCCGTCGAGGCCCCCACGTCGAGGGCGAGACGGCCCGCGGGCCGGATGTCGAAGGCGTCGAGGGCGGCGAGCAGCTTGAGCGCCGCACGGCTCACGTATCCGGGCTGGCCCTCGACGTCGAGCGCCGTCTCCGGGCCCACCGGCGTGGCCGCCTTGCGTGCGGGCGAGCCGTCGACACGCACGAGGCCCTCGGCGACGAGCAGCGCGGCACGGCTGCGCGAGGGCGCCAGTCCGCGCTCGACGAGCGCCCGGTCCAGGCGCACGGTCAGCGCTGCCGCTGCTCGCCGCCCTCGAGGGCCTGGGCGAGCTGGTCGTGCAACTGCGCGTAGGCGGCCGCGCGCTGGGCGAGCGGCTGGTCCTCGATGAGACCGAGTCGGGGCAGCAGTTCCTCGGCCGGCTCCGCCGTGCTGTCCGTCATGCCCACGAATATAGCTCGGCGGGCACGGTGAGCCCGTAGATCGGGATGCCGCTCGACCAGACCGCCTGCGTCCCGGCGCGCACCAGGTCGATCCGCCGGGATCCGGCCCGCTCGATCGTGATGGTGTCGGCCCGCCGGGCCACGACGGCCTCGCCGACCCGGGTCAGCCGGGTCCCGCGCCGCTCGCTCTCCCGCACGGCGGGGTACGGCTCGTGCAGCTGCCCCAGGTGCTCGAGCACGAACGTCGGTCGCTGCTCGGGCACGGCGGCGAGCAGCTGCCGGGGGCCGTCGATCCCGGTCAGCACGTGGGCGCTCGGCAGGCCGGCACGGTTCGCGCCGAGGATGTCGGTGTCCAGCCGGTCCCCGACGACGAGCGCACTGTGCACCTCGAAGCGCTCGAGCGCGAGGCGGAACATCGGCGTCTCGGGCTTGCCCGCGACGAGCGGCAGCCGGCCGACGGCCGTGTGCACGGCCGAGACCAGGGTGCCGTTGCCGGGGGCCACGCCCCGGGCCACCGGGATCGTCCAGTCGGTGTTGGTGGCCACCCAGGGGCGTTCGGAATGCGCGCCCTGCAGCGCGAACGCCGCCTCGGCCAGCTGCTCCCAGCCGAGCTCCGGCGCGAATCCCTGGATGACGGCGGCCGGGTCGTCCTCGGCGCTGCGGGTCACCCGGTAGCCGGCGCGTTCGACCTCCACCACGAGGCCCTCGCCGCCGACCACGAGCACGGTGGCCGCGGCGGGGATCAGCTCCGCTAGCATCCGCACCGCCGCCTGCGGGCTCGTCACGACGTCGCGGCTCTCGAGGCTGAGCCCGAGGCTCGCCAGATGCGCGGCGACCGTCGTGTCGCTGCGGGAGGCGTTGTTGGTGATGTAGCCGACGCGCAGCCGCTGCCGGGCCCGGTTGAGCGCGTCGACGGCGTGCGGAATGGCGCCCGCCCCCGCGTAGACGACCCCGTCGAGGTCCGCGAGCAGCGCCGGCACGCCGTCGAGGGGCGTCACGGCCCCGGCGGGTGCTGCGTGCCCGGGTGCTGCAGGCCCGGGTGCTGCAGGCCCGGATGCCACGGGCCCGGATGCCACGCCGGCCGGCTCAGCGTCCCGCCGGGTCATCCTCGTCCCCGCTCTCCTCCACGATCGTGACCAGGTCTTCGTCCTCCTCCGGCTCGAGTGCGGCGGCGGCCACCCGGGCCAGCCGCGCCCACTCGGCGGCCTCCGGCCCTCGGCCGAGGTCCTCGAGCACCGTAGCGTAGGCGCCGAACAGGGCGGGACTCCACGGAAAGGCCCGGTCCCGGTCGAGCTCGGGGATCTCGAGCTCGTGCAGCGCCGCCTCCGGCTGGGCGAGGTCGAGCCTCGCGCCGGACATCGCGATCGCGAGCTCCACGCGCACCGCCGGCTCGAGCGCGGCCCGGTCCACGGAACGGCCCAGCTCGAGCGCCCGCTGCGACCGGCCGAGGCCGCGCTCGCTGTCCACCATGAGCGGCAGCTCGTCGTCGCGGCCGGTCATCCGCCGGTAGGTGCGCAGCTCGCGCAGGGCGAGCGCGAAGTCGCCGACCGCGTAGGCGGTGATGCCCAGGGTCTCGCGCACCACGCCGACCCGGCCGCCCTTGCGGGCCGCCGAGCGTGCGTGGCGGTGCGCGAGCGGCGGATCCGAGTCGATGAGCCGGCCGGCCATCACCAGGTGCGCTCCCACGAACGCCTGGTTCTCCGCCGAGAGCGTCCGCAGCTCGTTCCAGGCGGAACGGTCGAGCTGGCGGCCGTCGACGCCCTCCGGGATCTCCGGGTCGTCGTAGCGCGGACGCTCGTCCCGAGCCGGCCGGTCAGCACGTGGCCCGAAATCACCGCGCACGCGCCGGTCACCGCGCTCCGATCGATCACCGCGCACCACCCGATCCCCAGGCTGAGTCCGGTCACCACGCTGAATCCGGTCACCACGCTGAGCCCAATCGCCACGCTGAGCCCGGTCACCACGCTGAGTCCGATCACCGCGATCTGACCGCGCCGGACGCGAACCGCCATCCGGCGCGGGCCGGCGTGCCCGCGGTCGCGGATCGGCCGTGCGTCCGCGCGCACCCGCGGCCGGATCCTCGCCGCCGCGCCCGCGTGTGGTCCCCCGAGCGGCGGGATCCCGCCTGGGCTGTCTGCTCGACGAGCGCCCGGGCTCGCTGTCAGAACGCTCCGAGGCGCCCGCGCCGGAGTCGCGTCCGCCCGAGCCACTGCGGCGCACGTCGTTTGGGCCCGAGTCATTTCGGCCCGAGTCGTTTGGGCGCCGGCTGCTCCCGTCCGAGTCGCTCACGATGCCTCCTCGCCCCCGGCTCGCCGGGGTGATGTTAGTTAACGCAAAATGGCCGCCCAATGATGGGCGGCCATTTCACAAAGAAGTCCGGCGGTGTCCTACTCTCCCACAAGGTCGCCCTTGCAGTACCATCGGCGCAGAGAGTCTTAGCTTCCGGGTTCGGAATGTGACCGGGCGTTTCCCTCTCGCTATGGCCGCCGAAACACTATCGATTTATCAATCAGTCTGCGGTCAGAACAAGCTGTTCTGTTCGCGGCTCCCGACCGTATATCGAGAACCACATAGTGGACGCGAGCACGCTCCTCCTCGATGAGAAGGAAGTGTATCAATTTATCGGCTTATTAGTACCGGTCAGCTGCACGGGTCTTTAGTCCCCGCTTCCACATCCGGCCTATCAACCCAGTAGTCTAGCTGGGAGCCTCTCCCCCGAAGGGATGGAAATCTCATCTTGAAGCCGGCTTCCCGCTTAGATGCTTTCAGCGGTTATCCGTTCCGAACGTAGCTAATCAGCGGTGCTCCTGGCGGAACAACTGACACACCAGAGGTTCGTCCGTCCCGGTCCTCTCGTACTAAGGACAGATCCTCTCAAATCTCCTGCGCGCGCAGAGGATAGGGACCGAACTGTCTCACGACGTTCTAAACCCAGCTCGCG
>JASGFF010000093.1:0-7531 GCA_047605685.1 Microbacteriaceae bacterium | reverse complement strand
GCGCCGCCGAGGAGCGCCGCGCGCTGTGGGCGCTCGCGCGCACGCCGCGCTGGATCGGCGCGCTGCTCGCCGCGCTCGCCGTCGCCTGCGTGTTCGGGGCGCTCGGGCAGTGGCAGATCTCCCGCGCGCTCGCGAGCGTGCACGTCGAGCAGCGCGCCACCGAGACCGCGGTGCCGCTGGACTCGGTGGCGACCCCGCAACAGGCGGTGACGACGGCGGCCGACGGCCAGATGGTGACGGTGACCGCCCGGGACGTCGGCGACTACGTACTGCTCGACGGGCGGCTGAACGGCGGTGAGACCGGCTACTGGGTGATGGCGCACTACGTGACCGACGACGGCGCCAGCCTCGCCGTCGCCCTCGGCTGGAGCGCCGACCGGGCCGCGGCGGAGGCCGTCGTCGCGGCGGGGCCGGGCGAGCGGGCGAGCGCCGTCGCGCTCACCGGCCGCTACCTGGTGAGCGAGAGTCCCACCGGCGACGACGTCGGGGAGCAGCTCGGCTCCGCGGCATCCGTCGAGGCGCTCGTCAACCTGTGGAGCGCACCGCAGACACCGGTCTACGACGGCTACCTGGTGGCCGCGACGGCGCTCGCCCCCGGTCTCACGACGATCGACTCCCCGGCGCCGACCGAGCAGGTGAGGCTCAACTGGCTCAACGTGTTCTACGCGCTCGAATGGCTCGTGTTCGCCGTGCTCGCGTTCTACATGTGGTACCGGCTGCTGAAGGACGCCCGCGAGCGCGAGCTCGAGGAGCTGGAGGATGCCGCCGACGTAGGATGAGTGTCATGCCGCGCCCGAAGCTCAAGGACGTCCCCCGCATCCGAGGCGCGCTGAGGCTCTACCGGGTCACCTCGATCATCACCGGCACGTTCCTGCTGCTGCTCGTGCTCATGATGGTGTTCCGCTACGGCTTCGGCGTCGACATCGGCTTCGGCGGCAACTACGGCGGCGTGTTCCTGCTGAACCGCGAGCTCATCGCGGATGCCGGCGCCGTCGACGTCTCCACGCTCATCCTCATCCTGCACGGCTGGTTCTACGTGCTGTACCTGTTCAGCGACTTCCGGCTGTGGAGCCTGATGCGCTGGGGCTTCGTGCGATTCCTCGTCGTCGCCGCCGGCGGCGTCGTTCCGTTCCTGTCGTTCGTCGTCGAGCGCCACTACCACCGCGTCGCTCTCGCCGAGGTCGCCGCGATCGAGGCCGCATCCCGGGAGCCCGTGCAGCAGTGAGCGAGCCAGCAGCGAGTCGCACCGCCGCCCGTCCCGTCCTCGTCGTCGACTTCGGCGCCCAGTATGCGCAGCTCATCGCGCGCCGGGTGCGCGAGGCGAGCGTGTACTCCGAGATCGTGCCGCACACGATCACGGCCGCCGAGGTCGCGGCGAGGCGGCCGGCGGGCATCGTGCTCTCCGGCGGTCCCTCGAGCGTGTACGAGCAGGGATCGCCAGCGCTCGACCCCGGCATCCTCGAGCTCGGCGTGCCGGTGCTGGGCATCTGCTACGGCTTCCAGGTGATGGCCAGGCAGCTCGGCGGCGAGGTCGCCCGCACCGGCGACCGCGAGTACGGGGCCACGGACCTCGTCGTCGCCGACACCGAGAACGTGCTGCTGCGCGACCAGCCCGAGCGCCAGGTGGCCTGGATGTCGCACGGCGACTCGGTGCGGCGGGCCCCCGAGGGCTTCGCGGTGCTCGCCTCCTCCGCCTCCACCCCGGTCGCCGCCTTCGCCTCCGACGAGCGCCGCCTCTACGGGGTGCAGTGGCACCCCGAGGTGAGGCACTCCCCGTACGGCCAGGGCGTGCTGGAGAACTTCCTGCACGAGGCGGCCGGCATCCCGGCGGACTGGAACGCCGGCAACGTCATCGCCGAGCAGGTGGAGCGCATCCGCGCCCAGGTCGGCCGGGCGCGGGTGATCTGCGGGCTCTCCGGCGGCGTCGACTCGGCGGTCGCCGCGGCGCTCGTGCAGAGCGCCGTCGGCGAGCAATTGACCTGCATCTTCGTCGACCACGGCCTGCTGCGCGCCGGCGAGCGCGAGCAGGTCGAGCAGGACTTCGTGGCCTCGACCGGCGTGCGGCTCGTGACCGTCGACGCCGTCGACCGGTTCCTCGACGCGCTCGCGGGGGTGACCGACCCGGAGACCAAGCGCAAGATCATCGGCCGCGAGTTCATCCGCGCCTTCGAGGGCGCCGCCGAGGCGCTCGTGCTCGAGGCCCGCGGCGACGCCGAGCCGGTGCGCTTCCTCGTGCAGGGCACGCTCTACCCGGACGTCGTCGAGTCCGGCGGTGGCGCCGGCACCGCGAACATCAAGTCGCACCACAACGTCGGAGGCCTGCCCGAGGACCTGCGGTTCGAGCTCGTCGAGCCGCTGCGCACCCTGTTCAAGGACGAGGTGCGCGCGATCGGCCGTGAGCTGGGCCTGCCCGAGGCGATCGTCGCCCGGCAGCCGTTCCCGGGGCCCGGCCTCGGCATCCGCATCGTGGGCGAGGTCACCCGTGATCGCCTGGACCTGCTGCGCGCCGCGGACGCGATCGCGCGCGAGGAGCTGACCCTCGCCGGCCTGGACGGCGAGATCTGGCAGTGCCCGGTGGTGCTGCTCGCCGACGTGCGCAGCGTCGGCGTGCAGGGCGACGGGCGCAGCTACGGGCATCCGATCGTGCTGCGGCCGGTCTCCTCGGAGGACGCGATGACCGCCGACTGGACTCGGCTGCCCCACGAGGTGCTCGCCCGCATCTCGAGCCGGATCACCAACCAGGTGCCGGGAGTCAACCGGGTGGTGCTGGACGTCACCTCGAAGCCGCCGGGAACGATCGAGTGGGAGTGAGGCCGGGGAGATCGGACGGAGCGGGCCGTTGAGCAAGCAGCGGGACGAGTGCTTGACTCGGGTCGTGAGCGTCGAGCCCCGTTTCATCCGTCCCACGCGCATCGACGCGATCGTCAACGGGATCGTCGGGGCGCTGAACCGCGCGGGGCTTCCGCTGGCCGGCAGCCGGGTGCTCGCCGTGCGCGGGCGAACGTCCGGACAGTGGCGCACGACGCCGGTGAACCCGCTGCGGCTCGGCGGCGCGCGCTACCTCGTGGCGCCGCGCGGCCAGGCGCAGTGGGTGCGCAACCTGCGCGTCGTGGGCACGGGCGAGCTGCGGGTGGGCCGTCGCGTGGAGACGTTCAGTGCCGTCGAGGTCGCGGATGCCGACAAGCTGCCGGTGCTGCGCGAGTATCTGCGGGTCTGGGGCTGGGAGGTGGGTCGCTTCTTCGATGGCGTCACCGCGGACGCGACCGATGACGAGCTGCGCGCCATCGCGTCGGGCCTCCCCGTGTTCCGCATCAGCTGATCCGTTTGGCGGTAGAAAGCGCGCTACGGCGGTGGTTAATTTCCACCGCCGTATGCGGTGAACAGCGCCATAGCCGCTACATCAGCTGCTGCGGGCGAGGCCGAGGATGCGCAGGATCTCCAGGTACAGCCAGACGACGGTGACCATGATGCCGAAGGCGGCCTGCCAGCCGTAGACCCGCGGGGCGCCGCGCTCGACGCCGAGCTTCACCGACTCGAAGTCGAGCACGAGCGAGTAGGCGGCCATGATGACGATGAGCGGTGCGAGCACGAGGCCGAGCGGGATGCCGGCGATCGTGACATCCCCGCGCAGGCCGTACATCGAGTCGGTGACACCGAACGCCATCAGGCCGAAGTTCACCAGCGAGAACACCGAGTAGCCGACGAGGGCGACGAGGAACACCCGGGTGGCGCGCTTGCTGGCGCGCAGCTTGCCGCTCGCGAACAGCGCGAGCGTGACGCCGACGACGCCGAGGGTGCCGAGCACCGCCTGGGTGACGATGCCGTCGTAGAGGCTCGCGAAGATCATCGAGATCGCCCCGACGAAGATGCCCTCGAGGGCCGCGTAGGCCAGCACGAGCGCCGGCGTCGGCCGCTTCTTGAACACGTTGACGAGGGCGAGCACGAAGCCCGCGATCGCCGCCGGCAGCGCGAGCGCCGGCACGAACCAGCCGAGACCGGCGCCGGCGATCAGCACCAGGAACGACACGACGGTCTTGACGATCGTGTCCTCGTAGCTCATCCGGCCGGTGTCGGACGGCGTCGCCGAGGGCCGGGCGTACAGCTCGTCGAGCTGCTCGGCGCTCGGGGTCACGAGCTGCGCCGCGGTCGCGCCGCGCGTGGAGAAGGCGGGGGAGTTCGTGAAGGCGGGGTTGCTGTTGGCGGCCATGCTCGTCCTCAGGTCGTCGTGCGGGGTCTCCAGCCTAGAGCCAGACTCGGCCTTCGCGCCTGGGAGTCCGCCTCGATTCGGTCCGCCTCGATTCGTGCGGATGGCGCGGGCGCCCGGGTGCCGCGCGTAGCCTTGGCCGGGTGAGCAGGCCCCTCGCCGTCGGTCCCGGCCACGGGCTCGCCGGGCGCGCCGTCAGCGGACCCCTCATCGTCGGGCATCGCGGCGCGAGCGGCCATCGGCCCGAGCACAGCCGCGCCGCCTACGAGCTCGCGATCGCGATGGGGGCGGACGCCGTCGAGCCGGACGTCGTCGCGAGCCGCGACGGCGTGCTCGTGGTGCGCCACGAGAACGAGATCTCCGGCACGACGGATGTCGCGAGCCGGCCCGAGTTCGCCGGCCGCCGCCGCAGCCAGCGCGTCGACGGCCGCAGGGTGACCGGCTGGTTCACCGAGGACTTCGACTGGGCGGAGCTCGCGACCCTGCGCGTGCGCGAGCGACTGCCCGCGCTGCGGCGGGCGTCCGCCGCCCACGACGGCCGGCAGCCGATGCTGCGCCTGGAGGAGGTGCTGCAGCTCGCGGCCGAGGGCGGTGTCGGCGTCGTGGCCGAGCTCAAGCACCACACGCACTTCCGGGGGATCGGCCTCGACCTCGCGGAGCTCGCCGCGCCGCGGCTCGCGGCCTTCCCCGGCCCGCTGTGCGTCGAGAGCTTCGAGGCGAGCGCGCTCGCCGCGGTGCGGGAGCGGGGGCTCGCCGCCACGCTCGTCTATCTCGTCGAGGCGCGCGGCACGGCCGCCGACCTCCGCGCCCGCGACGCGGCCCCGTCCTACGCCGAGCAGCTGACGGATGCCGGGCTCGCACGTCTGGCCGCGACGGTCGAGGGCGTGAGCGTGCCGAAGAGCCTGCTCGTCGGCGGTCCGCTGCGCGGTGTGCCGCGGGATCCGCGTCTCGTCGAGCGGGCCCACCGCGCCGGGCTCGCGGTGCTCGCCTGGACGCTGCGCCCCGAGAACGCCTTCCTCGCCCGCGGCCACCGCCGTCCCGGCGGCCTCGCCCGTCACGGCGACTGGCGCGGTGAGTGGTCGGCCGTGGTCCGCACCGGCGTCGACGGTGTCTTCGTCGACCACCCCGACCTCGCCCGCGAGCTCCTCGCCGGGCCCGTCGAGGCGTAGCGACGACGGGCCGGCGCGGGCGCCGATGTCGTCGACCCCGCCTAGACTCGAAGGCCTCATGAGCCTCCCCCCGCGCTCCGCCGGCGAGCCGCTGTCCGACCCGCTCCTGGAGGGGCTCAACGAGCGCCAGCTCGAGGCGGTGCGCTACCGGGGCAGCCGGCTGCTCATCGTCGCGGGCGCCGGCAGCGGCAAGACGAGCGTGCTCACCCGCCGCATCGCGAGCCTGCTGCGCGGCCGGGAGGCCTGGCCGAGCCAGATCCTCGCGATCACCTTCACGAACAAGGCCGCCGCCGAGATGCGCGAGCGCATCGGCGCGCTCGTCGGGGCCGACCTCGCCCAGGGGATGTGGATCTCCACGTTCCACTCCGCCTGCGTGCGCATCCTGCGCCGCGAGGCCGAGGTGTTCGGCATGCGCAGCGGCTTCACGATCTACGACGCCGCCGACAGCCGTGCCCTGCTCAAGCGCATCGTCAAGGAGCTCGGCGCCGACACCCTCGGCTTCTCCGCGGCATCTGTCGCGAGCCGCATCTCGCGGGTCAAGAACGAGCTGGGGGATGTCGAGACCGCCGCCCGCACGATCGACTCCCGCGACCCCAAGGAGCTCGCCTTCCTGGAGATCTTCCGACGCTACGCCGAGGGCCTCAGGCGCGCGAACGCCATGGACTTCGACGACCTCATCGGCGAGACGGTGCACCTGTTCCGCGCCTTCCCGGCCACGGCCGCGCTCTACCAGCGCCGGTTCCGGCACGTGTTCGTCGACGAGTACCAGGACACCAACGCCGCGCAGTACGCGCTCGTGCGCGAGCTCGTCACGGGCGTGCGACCGGAGCACGTGCCGCCGGACACCCGCACGGCCCTCGAGCCGGACGGCTCGATCGCCCCCGCGACGCTCACCGTCGTCGGCGACTCGGACCAGTCGATCTACGCCTTCCGGGGCGCCGACATCCGCAACATCACCGAGTTCGAGCGGGACTTCCCCGAGGCGCACGTCGTGCTGCTCGAGCAGAACTACCGGTCCACCCAGACGATCCTCGACGCGGCGAACGCCGTCATCGCCGGCAACTTCGACCGCAAGGACAAGAGCCTGTTCACCACGATCGGCGCGGGGGAGCCGATCACCGGCTACACCGGTTACACCGCCTACGACGAGGCGCAGTTCGTCGCCGACGAGATCGACGCGCTGCACGCCGCCGGGCTCGGCTATGACGACATGGCGATCTTCATGCGCACGAACGCGCAGTCCCGGGCGCTGGAGGACATCCTGATCCGCTCCGGCATCCCCTACCGCTTCCCCGGCGGCACGAAGTTCTACGACCGCGCCGAGATCAAGGACATGATGGGCTACCTCATCCAGGTGGCCAACCCCGCGGACGACCTGGCGCTGCGCCGCATCCTGAACTCGCCCAAGCGCGGCATCGGCCCGGCCACCGAGGCGGCGCTGCAGGCCTACGCCGACCGCACCGGCGTGACGCTGCGCGATGCGCTGGCGGATGCCGCCGAGCTCGGCCTCGGCCCGAAGGTCACGACGGCGATCCTGACCCTGTCGCGACTGCTCGACTCCGTCGGCGCGCTCGCCGCCCCGCCGGCCGGGTCGCCGGCCCGGCCCGCGGAGCTGCTCGAGCGGCTCATCGAGGGCAGCGGCTACGTCGAGACGCTGCGCGCCACCGGCGACGCCCAGGACGAGGCGCGCGCCGAGAACGTCGAGGAGCTGCTCGCCCTCACCAGGGAGTACTCCAAGCGCAACCCCGAGGGCGGCCTCGTCGACTTCCTCACCGAGGTGTCGCTCGTGGCGGCCGCCGACGAGATCGACGACGCCTCCGGCACCGTCACCCTGATGACGCTGCACACCGCGAAGGGGCTCGAGTACCACACGGTGTTCCTCACCGGCGTGGAGGAGGAGCTGCTGCCGCACCGGATGAGCGCGAACGAGCCCGGCGGTCTCGCCGAGGAGCGGCGGCTGTTCTACGTCGGCATCACCCGGGCCAAGCGCCGGCTGTACCTCTCGCTCGCGATGAGCCGGGCGCAGTACGGCGACGTCGGGGTGTCGCTGCCGAGCCGCTTCCTGCAGGAGATCCCGGTGCACCTCATCGACTGGCGGCAGGGGCCCGGCGCGCTCGTGGCCGACCCCGGCGGCGGCTCGCGCGGGGCCGAGCGCCGG
>JASGFF010000092.1:0-7758 GCA_047605685.1 Microbacteriaceae bacterium | reverse complement strand
TCGACCCGCAGCCGCTGCGCAAGCGCATCGCCGACATCACCGACGTGCTCGCGCGCGAGGAGGCGGACACCGCCGCGCTGCTCGCCGAGCGCGGCGATGGCCGTCGGCGCTCGCCCGTCCCGGGCCGGGCGGGCGCGGGGCGCGAGGGGCTCGCGGCGAACGGCGGCAACGAGTTCGAGGCGCTCATCGCCGACCTCACCGAGCAGATGATGCAGGCGGCCGGCGAGCTCAAGTTCGAGCTCGCCGCCCGGCTGCGCGACGAGCTCGGCGACCTGAAGAGGGAGCTGCGGCAGATGGAGGCCGCCGGGCACCTGCGCTGACCCCGCGGGCCCGGCCCGGGCGGCCCGGTGCGGGCGCGCGGCGCGCTCAGCGGAAGTCCCGGGAGCGCTGCATCCCGACCGTCGCGAGCGGCTCGAAGGCGTCGGCGAGCAGGGTGACGACGCCCTCGAGGCTGCGCTCGAGGATGCCGCGCACGATGAGCGCGCGGCTGTCGCGGGCGACGCGCCGGTGCCGCTGCCAGACCCCGGCCGAGCAGACGACGTTCACCAGGCCGTCCTCGTCCTCGAGGTTCAGGAACGTGATGCCGCTCGCCGTCGAGGGCCGCTGCCGGTGCGTGACGACCCCGGCGACCCGCACCCGGCGGCCCGGCTCGGCGGTGGCCAGCAGCGCCGAGCGCAGCACACCGCGGCCGTCGAGCGCCGCCCGCAGGTGCCGGATCGGGTGGTCGGCGGGCGAGACGCCCGTGGCCCACAGGTCGGCGGCGAGGTCGTCGACGGCATCCGGCATCGTGAACAGCGGCGGCTGCAGCGTCACGAGCGTGCCGGGCAGGAACTCGGCACGCTCCCGCGCCGCGTCGCCGGCGAGCCAGAGCGCCTCGCGGCGGCCGAGCCCCATCGAGGCGAACGCCCCCGCCGTCGCGAGCGCCTCGAGGCGGGCGGCGTCGAGGCCGGTGCGCCGCACCAGCTCCGGCATGTCGGCGAAGGGACCGTGCGCCTCGCGCTCGGCGACGATGCGCGCCGCGGCGGCCTCGCCGACGCCGGCGACATCGGCGAGGCCGAGGCGCACGGCCAGGCCGCCGTCGCGGCGGTGGTCCTGCGCCCGGAAGCCGTCCGCGGGGTCGAACTCCGCCGGCACCGGCGGCTGGTGGCGGGCGAGGCAGCCCGGGTCGCCGGTGGCCGGCACCGGCGGGCCGGCCACCGTGGCATCCACCGGCTCGAGGCCGGGCCGCACGCCGGAGCGCTGCACGTCCGGCCGCCGGGTGCACACCCCGTGCCGCCGGGCGTCGGCGACCAGGGTCGCGGGGGAGTAGAAGCCCATCGGCTGGGAGCGCAGCAGCGCCGCGAGGAACGCCGCCGGGTAGTGCAGCCGCAGCCAGGCGCTCGCGTAGACGAGCAGGGCGAAGCTCAGCGAGTGCGACTCCGCGAAGCCGAAGTCCGCGAAGGCCAGGATCTGGGCGTACACGGTGTCGGCATCCGTGCCGGTGATGCCGTTCTCCGCCATGCCGGCGTAGAGCCGCTCGCGCAGCCGGTCGACCTTCTGCCGGCCGCGCTTGGAGCCCATCGCCCGGCGCAGCAGGTCGGCGTCCTCGCCGCTGCACCCGCCGACCGCCATGGCGATGCCCATGAGCTGCTCCTGGAATATCGGCACCCCGTGGGTGCGCTCGAGCACCGGCCGCAGGCTCGGATGCAGGTACTCCACGGGCTCGAGGCCGAGCTTGCGGCGCACGAAGGGGTGCACGGCCCCGCCCTGGATCGGCCCGGGGCGCACGAGCGCGATCTGCACGACGAGGTCGTAGAAGCGCCGCGGCTGCAGCCGCGGCAGCAGCCCCATCTGCGCGCGCGACTCCACCTGGAACACCCCGATCGAGTCGGCGCGGCAGAGCTGGTCGTAGACCCCGGCCTCCTCCTTGGGGATGCGATCGAGGTCCCAGTGCTCGCCCAGGTGCTCGCCGACGAGGTCGAGGCCGTGCCGGATCGCGGAGAGGATGCCGAGGCCCAGCAGGTCGAACTTCACCAGCCCCATCCAGGCGCAGTCGTCCTTGTCCCACTGCAGCACGGTGCGGCCGGCCATCCGGGCCGGCTCGATCGGGCAGACCTCGCCGACGGGGCGCTCGGTGAGCACCATCCCGCCCGAGTGGATGCCGAGGTGCCGCGGCAGCCGGGCCGCCTGACCGGCGAGCTCGACGACGAGCGGCGGGATGTCGTGCTCGGCCTCCAGCTCGCCGCGCTCGACGTGCCGGGACCAGGCGTCCTGCTGCCCGGCCGAGGCGCCGAGCGCCCGCGCCACGTCGCGCACGGCGTTGCGCGGCCGGTACTGGATCACGGTCGCGACCTGGGCGGCGCCCCGCCGGCCGTAGCGCTCGTAGACCCACTGGATGACCTCCTCGCGGCGGCCCGCGTCGAAGTCGACGTCGATGTCGGGCTCCTCCTCACGGATGCTGGACAGGAAGCGCTCGAAGGGCAGCCGGTAGCCGATGGGGTCGACGGCGGTGATGCCGAGCAGGTAGCAGACCGCCGAGTTCGCGGCACTGCCGCGGCCCTGGCACAGGATGCCCCGCGAGCGGGCGAAGTCGACGATGTCGTGCACGATGAGGAAGTACCCCGGGAAGCCCTTCGCCTCGATGACGTCGAGCTCGCGCTCGATGCGCGCCCGGCCGGCGGCGTCGAGCCCGGGGTAGCGCTGCGTCGCGCCCCGCCAGACCAGCTCGCGCAGCCAGCTCGCCGGACTGTGCCCGGCGGGCACCCGCTGCCGGGGCAGCGCGGGCCGGGCACGGCGCAGCTCGAAGGCGTGCTCGGCGGCGAGCTCGACGCTCGTCTCGAGCGCGCCCGGGTAGCGGGCGAAGCGCCGGGCCATCTCGGCGGGCGAGCGCAGGTGCGCCGCCCCGGTCGCCGGCAGCCAGCCGTCGAGGTCGTCGAGGCTGCGCCGGGCGCGCACCGCCGCGAGCGTCTCGGCCAGCCGGTGCTGCCCGGGCCGGGCGTAGTGCACGTTCCCGGTGGCGACGACGGCGAGCGAGCGCGAGCGCGCGAGCTCGAAGAGCGCGTCGTTGTCGGCGGATGCCGCCGGCTCGCCGTGGTCGTGCAGCTCGACGACGACGCGCTCGAAACGCTCCGCGAGCGCGTCGAGCGCGCGGCCCGCCGCCCGCATCCGGGACGCCCGGTCGCCCGGGCCGGCGAGCGCACGGCGCACGGCGCCCTTGCGGCAGCCGGTGAGCACGCTCAGCCGCGTCCCAGCCGCCGCGAGGGCGTCCAGGTCGTAGCGGGGCCTGCCCTTCTCGCCGCCCGCGAGCTGCGCCTCGGTGAGGGCGCCGGCGAGCGCGTGGTAGCCCTCCTGGCCGCGGGCGAGCACGAGCAGGTGTTCCCCGGCGGGGTCGGGCTCGCCGCCGACAGGCCGGCCGAGGGAGAGCTCGGCGCCGAACACCGTGGCGACGCCGCCGCCGAGCGCGGCGGCCTCGGCCAGCCGGGCCGCGCCGTAGAGGCCGTCACGGTCGGTGAGCGCGAGCGCGCTCAGGCCCAGGTGCGCCGCCTCCTCGAGCAGCTCCTCGGGCATGCTCGCCCCGTCGAGGAAGCTGAAGGCGGAGTGCGCGTGCAGCTCGGCGTAGCGCGGACCGGCCTCAGTCATAGCGCGCCTCCAGGTACCAGGCACCGCCCTCGAGCACGAGCAGCCAGGCGCTGCCGGTCTCGTCGACGGCCTGGAGGCGGTGTGCGCTGCGGGCGGCCTCGGCATCCCACCAGCGCTCCTCCAGCGGCCAGGGTCCGGCCCAGGCGGTGAGGGCGCGCCCGGCGTCGCCCGTGGAGATCCGGGCGGGTGCCGCCGAGAGCGCGCCGCGCTCGTCGACGTCGACCGCCGCGCCGCGGTCGTCGAGCACGTGCACCGGCCGCCGCACCGGCAGCACGGCCGCCGGGGCCGGCCCCGGCAGCCGTGCTGGCCAGGGCTGGGCGGCCCGGCGTGCATCCACGGGGTCGCCCCAGGGCACCAGCACGGCCCGCTCGCCGGGCATCCGGCCGCCGCCCACCGCCGCCTGCAGCACGGCGCCGTGGCCGAGCATCCCCTGCACGCGGGCCATGGCCCGGTGCACCCGCTCGGGGGGTCCGGAGCCGAACAGCCCGCGCTCGTGGCTCGCGACCGGCTCGGCGACCTCCGGGACCAGCCTCAGCCGGGCGATGCCCGAGCGCAGCGAGGCGCTCTCGCCCAGCGCCTGCAGCTGCCAGCGCACCCGGTCGACGACGTCGGCGGGGGAGAACGATCGCGGGTGCAGCCAGCCGCGCGCCCAGAGCCCGCCCTCGGCGGTCTCCGCCTCGATGCGCAGCGTCGTGCAGACCAGGTGCGCCGCGAGCAGCGCGTCGACGAAGCGCTCGGCCGTCGGCCGTACGGCGAAGGCGATCTGGTCGACGCGCTCGAGCGGCGGCTCGAGCTCCAGGGCCGCCGTCAGCTCGGGAGCCGGCACCCGGGGCCGCAGCGCGTCATCCTCCTCGCCGGCGGCGAGCGTGTGCAGCCGGGCGGCGCGCTCGCCGAAGCGGTCCCGCAGCTGCGGCCGCGGCAGTGCGGCGAAGGCGCCGAGGCTGTGGACGCCGAGCCGGGGCAGCAGCGTGCCGAGCTCGTCGTCGCCGAGCACCGCGACCGGCAGCGGTGCCAGGAAGCCGGCGGTCCGGCCGGCGGGCACGATGAGCACGCGGTCGGCGGCGGTCGGCCCGGGGCGCGGGCTCGCCTGCCGGGCCGCCTGTTCCGCGGCGAAGGGGCCGTCGGCGATCCCGGCCAGCGATCCGGGGATGCCGAGCTCGTCGAGCGCGCCGCAGAGCGCGAGCGCGGCGGCGCGCTCGCCGCCGTAGTAGCGCTCCGGCCCGCGCGCGCCGAGGGCGACGAGCCCGGGCCGGAGCGGCTGCACGCCGGGGCTGAGCGCCTCGAGCCGCCGGAGCACCGGCTCGAAGGCGCGCGCCTCGAGCCCGGGGTCGTGCGCGTGCACGAGCAGTCCGGGGCAGCGGGCGTGCGCGTCGCGCATCCGCATGCCGCGCCGCACCCCCGCCGCGCGGGCGGCGGCGGAACAGGCGGCGACGACCCCGTCCGCGACGAGCGCGACGGCGACGGCGGTGGATGCCGGGAACGCGGCCGTGATCGGCCAGTCCGGGCACCACAGCACGATCGTGCGCGCGCTCATGCCCGCACCGCCGCGGGCAGCCACAGTCGGGCGGTCCGGGGTGGTCCGCTCGCGGCGGCGCCGACGGCCACCGTGACCCGTCGCGCCTCGAGATGGCCGTGACCGTTGCCGATGCCGCTCCAGGACCCGTCGACGATGCGCAGCGTCGCCTCGGCCTGCGGCCAGGGCCCGAGGGCGATGAGCGTCGTGCCGTTGCGACGGAGCCGGGCGCCGAGACGGCCGATCGCGGCATCCCCGGCCGGTCCGCCCGGCCTCAGCACGACGAGGTCGAGCACCTCGGCGAGGGTCGCGGTCACGGCGAGCCACTGCTCGCCCGGCTCGGGAACGAGCGCGAGCCGGGCGAGGTCGACGCCGAGGGCGGCGGCGGCCTCGACGCCGAGCTCGGGCACGCCGACGACGCCGCACCAGCGACCCGCGGCGCTCGGCGGGCCGATGAGCGCCATGGCGAGCGCGAGCGAGGAGTCGACGACGTAGCTCGCGCCCTTCCTGAGCCCCCGGCCCGGCAGCAGCGCGGCGATCTCCGTCGCGGTCGGCAGGCTCGGCTCCGCGATCGGCGGCGCCTGCATCGAGCGGATGCGGGAGCGCAGCCCGGCCACGACGGCAGCCCGATCGTCGGCAGCAGGCACGGCGGCTGCGGGGGAGAGGGCGGACGAGGGCACCATCAGATTCGAACACATGTTCTAGTGCCCTGTCCAGGGCCGTGGCCGCCTCGCGGCCCGGCCGCTCGCCCGCGGCCGGCCCGGCAGCGGGGCGCACGGCCGCACGCTCCGCGGCTATCTCACCGCCGCCGGTGAGCAGAACCCCCGCGTTCCCTTATTGCCCCCTGGACGCCGTCACTCGGCGGTGAACACCGGCCGGCCGGCGAACCAGGTCTCGCGCACCCGGGCCTCGAGGATCCGCTCGGGCTCGCCGCCGACCGGGTCGCGGTCGAGCACGACGAAGTCTGCGGACTTGCCCGGCTCGAGGCTGCCGGTCTCGGCGCCGAGCCCCATCGCGCGGGCCGCGTTGATCGTGAAGACCTCCAGCGCCTCGGCCGCCGTGATCGCCTGCTCGGGCCACAGCACGCCGGGGGCGCGCCGGAGCGGGTCGGCGCGGGTGACGAGCCCCTGCATCCCCTCGAGCGGGTTCGGGGACTCGCTCACCGGCCAGTCCGATCCGCCGGCGACCAGGCCGCCGGCATCGATGATGGCGCGATTGGGCTGCAGGCGCTCGGCGCGTTCGGCGCCGAGCACGCCGGCCAGGGCCTCCGGGATCACCCCGGGGAACCAGATGAACGGCGAGATGTCCGCCACCACGCCCAGCTCCGCCAGCCGCGGGATGTCGTCGTCGGCGAGGTACTGCCCGTGCGCGATCTGGAACGGCGTGTCGGCGAAGCCCTCGGCGCGCAGCCTCGCCACGACGTCCAGCAGCAGGCGCGCGGACCCGTCGCCGGTGCAGTGCACCTTCGCGCCCAGGCCCCGCTCGGCCACGCCGCGCAGCCAGCCGTAGAGCTCGTCGGCGGTCATGGTCGTCTCGCCGTGGTAGTGCGCGCCGTGGGCGGCGTCCGGCAGGTAGGGCCGCAGGAACGAGGCGGTGCGCGATGGCGGCACCCCGTCGAGGAAGATCTTCACGAAGTCGGGACGGTGGTGCCGGGTGCGGAACTCCTCGCCCCGGTCGACCAGGGCGGCCCCCACCGGGTCGAAGCCGAAGATCTCGTCGTTGACCGTGAGACTGGAGACGACCCAGGCGTTCAGCTCGTCGTCGGCGTCCAGCGCCGCGAGCGCCGCCAGGATCTCGAGCGAGACCGCGGCGTCCTGGAACGCCGTCACCCCGAAGCCGTTCAGCAGCTCCACTCCACGCCGCGACGCCGCGCGCCGCTGTGCGGGCGTGAGGCCGCCCGCCGCCTCGTAGGCCCGCGCGACGAGGATGCCGGCGGCCTCCAGCAGCACTCCGGTCGGCTCGCCGTCGTCGGCGTCGAGCAGGGTCACGCCCTCGGCCGGGACGCTGTCGGCCGTGATGCCGGCCAGGCGCAGCGCCGCCGTGTTCGCCCAGCGGTTGTGGTGGCTGTCGTCGGAGAGCATGACCGGGCGCCCGCCGGCGGCCTCGTCCAGACGGGCCCGCGAGGCGGAGCTGTTCAGCTCGTCCATCAGGGTGCTCGCCCAGGAGCCGCCGGTGATCCAGGCGTTCTCGGGCAGCGTCGCCGCCCGCTCGCGCACGAGGCGGAGGATCTCGTCCAGGCCCGCCGCGGCGCCGAAGGACAGCTCGAACAGCTCGGTGACGCCGGCGATGGCGTGGTGGTTGTGCACGTCGACGAACCCCGGGTACACGGCGGCACCGGCTAGCTCGCGCACCAGGGTGTCGGGCCCGCGGTGGGCCAGCGTCTCGGCCGCGGTGCCGACGGCGAGGATCCTGCCTCCCGCCACCGCGATCGCCTCGGCGACCGGGCGGGCCCGGTCGGCGGTGCGCACGAGCGCCCCGGTGAGGATCAGCTCCGCCGGCATCCCTCAGCGCCCCAGGGCGCGCGCCGGGTCGAACTCCGCCGGGTGGACGGTGTTCGACAGCAGGCGACCGCGGGCGCCGAACGTGAAGTGCGTCTGGCCGGTGCCGGCCTCGTCGGTGCCGAACAG
>JASGFF010000091.1:0-8377 GCA_047605685.1 Microbacteriaceae bacterium | reverse complement strand
TGGTCCGCCGCCGTCGGCGCGTCGGTGGTCGAGGCCAGCGTCTTCGACGTCTGGGCGGGCGGCTCCTCCACAGCGGAACTCACGACGAGCTTCACGACGATCAGCGCCTGAGCGCATCGATCTTCCCAGCCGGTACCACGACCTCCTCTGCACGAGGGGATGACTGCCGAGTCGCGAAGGACCGACGTTGCGGGGAGGAGTCTCGTTCGCGAACTTCGCGTGCTCGTCACATCCGGCGTCTCACTCTTCGCCTCGGCGCTTGATGACGATCATGCGTTCAGAAGTCTGAGGAGGATAGCGGGATGGTGGATGATGTTGCCGACTGCGGCGGCGTGGTCGATGACGTCGGCGGATGTGCGTCCAAACCGGTCAGCGCGTGCTCGCTCGGCGGCCCGTGTCGCGACGAGAGAGGGCGCCGATCGGCCGCAGGTCGGCCTCGCAGGGCATCATCGATGCGCCGCCGCATCTGCCTGGCCTGATCACGCCGGGTGCGTGTCGGCGTCGGTCGAAAACTGGACAGTAGCGGCGCTCGAAAAGTGAACACTCAACGATTGGAGAGTGATCACTTTGGAGGACTGGGCGTCGAGCCGGCATTCCGAACTCGTCCGTGCCGATCCGAACGCGCGTTTCCGGTCAGCTTTCGAATCGAACACCTCCGCGAGATCTGATCCGTCAGGCAGGTCTTGGAGCGGCTCCAGCCCGCGGTTGTCCCGGACCCGCCAGAGCAGGTCCGCGCCGGTTGCGCTGGCAGCGTTCCAGGCCGCGAACGAGTAGAAGCCCTGGTCGGCCGGGCACAGCATGCCCGGTGTCAGCCGCCTCAGCAGCTCGGACGACAAGGCGCTCTCGCTGGTCGTGTATGGACCGGTCACCGCGTCGAAGATCGCATGGGTGCCGCGCTCGGCCAACGCCACCACGCGCGCCTGGGGGAACGCGGACCGTTCCCCCTTCATCACCCCGGGACGCCCGACATGCTCGTCGTTGGCGGGTTGACCCGACCGGGCGCGGTCGGGCCCGCTGGGTGATGAGATGGAAGCCGGCGCTGAACGCGTTCGCGATCATCTTCGCCGGACAGTTCGAGAGAACCGCTCACAGATGAAAACCGCCGGACCCCACACACCGTTCATCGGACAGACCCCAGCTGCAACGACCAGAACCGGCGCCTGGCGAACCAGGCGCTCTTCACCCGGATCCGCATCGGTGAACACCCCCAGATCGACGCCGTGCTCGCGAAGCCCTTCAACGTCCTCCTCGACCCGGCGGTACGGTGCGCGGCCACCGCACGCGCAGAAAGCACGTCCGGCTCGGAGGCCGAACGAAACTGCGACACGATTCAACGTGTCGCAGTTTCGAACTTCCGATGTTGGGTGCCCCCGACAGGACTCGAACCTGCAACCTAACGCTTAGGACGCGCACGCTCTTCCATTGAGCTACGGAGGCGCGACACCCGAGTCTAGCCGCGGTGCTCAGTCGTCCGGCAGCGGCGGGGCGTAGAGGAACGCCGAGACCTCGCTCGCGTCGACGGTGCGGGTGCCATAGAGGTGATCGCTGTTGTGGTTGTACTCCTGGAGCAGCACGGTGCCGTCATCGTTGACCGCCGCGACATAGGCGACGTGGCCCGGGAACCAGGCGACGCTGCCCACCTCCGGCGTGCTGCTGACCGTCCAGCCGTGCCGCTCCCAGGCGTACTTCCACATGTAGGCATTGCCGCCCCAGGGGGTGAGGTAGGACCAGTCGAAGGCGAAGGGGGCCTCGGTCGAGCCGACGTCCTCGTTGAGCTTCCAGGCGACGAAGTCGACGCACTCGCGGTAGTAGTAGTTGAGCGGCGAGAGGCCACCGCCCTGGCCGGTCGACAGCTCCGAGTACCAGGGATAGGTGTCGCCCGCCTCGCGCGCGCCGGACTTCTGGTAGGCCTGCCAATTGGCGTCCTTGATCGCGTTCGAGCGCTGTTTGGCGAGATCACCGGCGCTCGTGGCGTCGAACTCGTCACGGTCGGCCGTGATCGTCGTCGCGTCCGCCGAGACCTCGAGCGCGGAGGCGTTCGTCGAGACGTCGGACTCCGCGACCCCGTCGCCGCTGAGCGCGTAGGCCGGCAGCCCCATGCAGCCGAAGAGACCGGCGACGGCCGCCATCGTCACGAGCGCGAAGAGCGGGTGCCGGCGGCGGCGCGGCGCGGCCGAGACGGGATATCCGGATGCCTCGGAGCTGGCCCTGCCACCCGCGCTGCCCGAACGGCTCGGGCGGCTTGCTCGAACCCTGCGCCCGCGCCGGCCGCGCCGACGCTCCTCGGCCCGCTCGGCCTCCCGCATCGCCCGCCGGCTGGGCGGGGGCACGGCAACCGAGCCGGTGCCCGCGGCACGCGCTCCCAAGAGGGCCGCGAACTCGTCGCCGTCGTCGATGACGCCGGCGACTGCGCCCACGGAGGCCCTGGTCACGAATGACACCCCCGGAGGTTGCAGAGTGATGAATGGCGGACAAACGCACGGCGCTCAACTAGGCTACGCGGGCGCCGCGACTATCACAAATCGGTTACGACGCGAGCGGGCCTCGGCCCGGCAGGGCGCGGGGTACCGGCTCACGCCGCCGGTGCCAGATATTCTTCCCAATCCGGGACGCCGCGTTCTACCCCCCGAACGAGCCACGCGGTGCCGTGCGGCGCCCTCGGCGCGACCGACAGCGTCCAGCGCATCTCCTCGGGCGTCCGGTCGCCCTTGCGGTTGTTGCAGGACAGGCAGCAGGCCACGAGGTTCTCCCAGCTGTCCTTGCCGCCGCGGGAGCGGGGCAGCACGTGATCGATCGTCGTGGCGGCACCGCCGCAGTAGCCGCAGCGGTGGTCGTCGCGGCGCAGCACCCCACGACGCGAGACCGGCACGCTGCGTCCGCTCGGGATGCGCACGTAACGGCGCAGCACGATCACCGAGGGTCGGTCCCAGCAGCCCGACGACCCCCACACCGGGTGGTCGGCGTCGGCCGCCACGACCGTCGCCTTCTCGTTCATCACGAGCACGAGCGCTCGCTTGAAGGAGACCACGCCCAGGGGCTCGTAGCCCGCGTTGAGTACCAGAGTGCGCATCCGCGATCCTCTCGAAAGCGCCCGCATGGCGTGCGGGCTTTCCCAGCCGTCACGGGGGCGACGATCGCAGAAAAGCGAAAAGGCACCGCCAGGCGAACCTGGCAGTGCCTCACCGTGAGCGCGCGGGTATCCGTACCGCGCTCGCGACGCCGCGCCGTATCAGGAACGACGCGCACCGACCCGTGGCTGGGGCCGTGCGCGTGATCCTCATCCGACTTCCTTTGACGTCGTCTCCGTGCGCACCAGGGTAACCCACCCCGATGTCGATCACGTGACGGCAGACGCCCGCCGCACCGTGTCGGGGTCCGCGGCTCGCAACGGCTCGGCGTCGTGCTGCAGACTCAGTGCTCGACGTAGATGTGGATGGCGACCTCGTTGGGCAGCTCGAGGCCCTCGCCGTCGCCGTCGACCGCGACGAACAGGTAGGAGCCGGCGGCCGAGGCCGTCACCGTGGCGCCGGGCACGACGCCCGCCGCCTGCAACTGGGCGAGCAGCTCGGGCTCGAACTGCACGGGCTCGCCGAGCCGGCGGATGACGCCGGTGACCGGTGTCTCGCTCGCGCGCACCCGCTCGACGAGGCTGTCGACCCCGTCGAGGAACCGCGGCGCGGGCTCGAGGCCGAGCTCCTCGAGCCCCGGGATCGGGTTGCCGTAGGGGGACTCGCGCGGCTCGCCGAGCAGCTCCACCACCCGGCGTTCCACCTGCTCGCTCATGACGTGCTCCCAGCGGCAGGCCTCGTCGTGCACATAGGCCCAGTCGAGGCCGATGACGTCGGAGAGCAGCCGCTCAGCGAGCCGGTGCTTGCGCAGCACGTGGGTGGCCCGGCTGCGACCCGCCGGGGTGAGCTCCAGATGACGGTCGCCCTCGACCTTGACCAGCCCGTCGCGCTCCATCCGGGCGATCGTCTGCGACACGGTGGGGCCCGAGTGCCCCAAACGCTCGGAGATGCGCGCCCGCAGCGGCACGATGTTCTCCTCCTCGAGGTCGAGGATCGTGCGCAGGTACATCTCGGTCGTGTCGACGAGGTCGGTCATCCCACTCCTCCGGGCGGACGCCACCGGATCCGGTGGCCACTCCCAGCCTACCGATCGGCGACCGGCACCGATCCAGCGGCGGCCGGTGCGCCGCCCGGCGAGGAGGGCCGTGGCTAGAATCGCCCGGTGCCCATCGCTATCCCGACCGAGCTCCTTCCCGCCGACGGCCGATTCGGATGCGGCCCCTCCAAGGTGCGGCCCGATCAGCTGTCCCACCTGGCCACCGCCGGCGCCGCCCTGCTCGGCACCTCCCACCGCCAGGCGCCGGTCAGGGACCTCGTGGGCCGGGTGCGCAGCGGCATCGCCGAGCTGTTCCGGCTGCCCGAGGGCTACGAGGTCGTGCTCGGCAACGGCGGCTCGACGGCGTTCTGGGATGCCGCGGCCTTCGGCCTCATCGAGCGTCGCAGCGAGCATCTGAGCTTCGGGGAGTTCGGCGCCAAGTTCGCCGCCGCGGCCGCCGCGCCCTGGCTCGAGACCCCGCGCGTGCTCACCGCTCCGGGCGGCTCGCGCAGCGAGATCGAGATCGTCGAGGGCGTCGACGTCTACGCCTGGCCGCACAACGAGACCTCGACGGGCGTGATGGCCCCGGTGGCCCGTGTCGGTGCCGACGCCCTCACCGTCGTCGACGCGACGAGCGCCGCCGGCGGCATCGCCATCGACGCCGGCCAGGCCGACGTCTACTACTTCGCGCCGCAGAAGAACCTCGCCTCCGACGGCGGCGCCTGGTTCGCGCTGTTCTCGCCGGCCGCCATCGAGCGGGTCGAGCGGATCGCGGCATCCGGGCGCTACATCCCGGAGTTCCTGAGCCTGAAGAACGCCGTCGACAACTCGCGCCTCGACCAGACCCTGAACACTCCCGCCATCGCGACACTGCTGCTCATGGAGTCGCAGCTCGACTGGATCAACGGCAACGGCGGCCTCGCCTGGGCCGACGCCCGCACCCGCGAGTCCTCGGGCGTGCTCTACGACTGGGTCGAGACCGTCGACTACGCCAGCCCCTTCGTGGCCGAGGCCGCCCACCGGTCGCAGGTGGTCGTGACGATCGACTTCGACGAGGGCGTCGACGCTGCCCGGGTGGCGAGCGAGCTGCGGGCGAACGGTGTCGTCGACACCGAGCCGTACCGCAAGCTCGGCCGCAACCAGCTGCGCATCGCGACGTTCACGGCGATCGAGCCGGATGACGTGCGCCAGCTCGTCCGCTCCATCGAGTTCGTCGTGGCCTGTATCAGCGCCTGAGCACCCGAGGGCCTGAACACCCAACGAACGGACGCCCGCTCGCGTCGCGCCGAGCCCTGTTCAGGACCCGTCGCCCGCGTCGACGCCATCTCCGTCGACGTCGCCCGGGTCGAGCACGTCCTCCGGGTCGAGGACATCCGGGTCGAGGACATCCAGGTCGAGAGCGTCCTCCACGTCCAGGAGGTCGTCCTCGTCGAACTCATCCTCGTCGTCGAGCACGTCGTCGAGTGCCTCTCCGAGCGCCTCCCCGTCCGGGGTGTCGTCCTCGAGCGCCCCGTCTACGCTCTCGCCGGCGGACTCCGCGGCGGCGGCCTGCGCGGCCTTCCACTCCGCGAGCCGAACGCTCCACGGCACCCAGTCGGGGGCGAGCAGCGCACCGTCCCCGGGCAGCAGCTCCGCCTCGAGCACGCTCGACACCGGGTTGCCGGCAGCATCCCCCTCGGCCGGCACCGCCGTGGCCACGCTCACCGTCCACCGCCATCCGGGGTAGCCGGGCAGCCGGCACTCGAACAGGTAGGAGACGACGCCGTCGCCCTCCTCGCGCTCGCCCGCGTCGGCACCGACGGCGTCCTCGGCGGTGATCTCGAGCAGTGCCGCGCGAGCGAGGCCGCGCAGCGGGTCGGCCGGGCGCTCAGGCATCCAGCTCGTCCGCGACCTTGCGCAGCACCTGCGCCACCTTGGCGCCGTGCCCCTTGCTGGGATAGCGACCGTGCCGCAGGTCCGCTCCGACGCTGTCGAGCAGCTTCACCAGGTCCTCGATGATGACGGCCATGTCATCGGCCGATTTGCGGTTGATGCGGCTGAGGCTCACCGGCGCGTCGAGCACGCGCACCGAGAGCGCCTGCACGCCACGCTTGCCGTCGGCGATGCCGAACTCGAGCCGGGTCCCGGCCTTGACACCGGCGGTGCCCGCGGGAAGGGCCGAGGCGTGCAGGAACACCTCCTGCCCGTCATCGGCGGCGATGAAGCCGAAGCCCTTCGCCTCGTCGTAGAACTTGACCCTGCCGGTAGGCATGTGACGACTCCCTCTCGAACGGCCCACCCGAGCATAGTCGACGCCCGTCGGGCCCGTATCCTGGAGCACGTGGCCGACAACTCCTCTGCAACTCTGTACCGCGGCGAGCGCGTGCTCGCCTACATGGTCGCCTCGACCCTGGGCCTGTCGGTGCTCGCGATCGTGGCGCTGTTCATCATCCGGGCGGTCGGCGCGAGCATCGAGGGCACGCCGTTGGCCGTGGTCGCGGTGCTGCCGCTCGTCGGCCTGCCGATCGCCTTCCTCCTGATCCTGGCGCTGCTGCTGGTGAGCATCGTGCGCCGGGTGCGCGGCTCGAGGGATGCCTAACAGCTCCGGTTCCGTGCTCGCGCTCGCCGCCAGCCTGCGGCAGCTCGACGAGGAGCGGCTCGGCCGGCTGATCCGGCGGCGCCGGGTTCGCGAGACCGGTGTGAACGACGCGTTCGACCTCGCCGAGCGTCTGCTCGACCCGCCCTCGGTGCGGGCGGCCCTCGCGCACCTCGATCGCCGCTCGCTGCTGACCCTCGCGGTGCTCTGCGCGGCCGCCGCGCCGGGGACACCGGTCGGCCGCGCCGCGCTCGCCGAGCGGATCGCGGCCGTCGACCGGGCGGGCACGCCGTTCCCCGCCACGCTCGAGGCGCGCTGCGGACTGCTGGCCGAGCTGGGGCTCGTCGTGCAGCGGGACGACGGCTGCAGCGTGCTCTCCCCCGTCGCCGAGCAGACCGCCGCCCTCGCCGCGCACGGCCTCGGCCTCGCCGAGCTGGCGGGCCCGGTCCCGGCAGCCATCACGGACGACGACCGGCCCGAGCAGGCTCGGGTGGATGCCGCGGCGGCCGAGCAGGCCCTCGCGGTCGCGATCCGCACCGGCGACCTGCTCGCGGAGCTCGCCGCCGAGCCGGCCCACCCGATCGCCCGCGGCGGCGTGGCCGCCCCCGACATCAGGCGGCTCGCCGCGGCGTCCGGCTTCGCCGCCCGGCAGACGACGGTGGCGTTCGGCATCTGCCGTGGCACCGGGCTCGTCACCGCCGAAGCGGGGCAGTACCGGCCCGGTCCGGATGCTCTCGCCTGGCTCGCGCTGCCGGCCCCGGAGCGCTGGGCCCGGCTCACCGGCCGCTGGCTCGCCCGGGTGCCGGAGGACGTCACGTTCTTCCTCGCCGACGCGATCCCCGCCGTGTGGGGTCCGCGCATCGTGGACTACCTGCACTGGTTCTACCCAGCCGCCGACGAGGAGGTCCGCGCTCTGCAGGACGAGTCGCTCGAGGCGGCGGAGCTGCTCGGCGTGCTCGCCCTGCGGTGCGTGAGCACCCCGGCGCTGCACGCCTTCCGGGGCGACGAGGCCGCGACGGCGGCCAGCATCCGCGAGCGGCTGCCGCCGGAGGTGGATCGCGTCTACGTGCAGAACGACCTCACCGTTATCGCCCCGGGACCGCTCACCGCTCAGGCACACGACAGGCTGCGCCGCTTCGCGCTCGTCGAGGGCCGGGGCCTGGCCTCGAGCTACCGCATCACGGACGACTCGGTGGCCGCCGCCCTCGCCGCCGGCGAGACGGCGGAGTCGGTGCTCGCCGCTCTCGAGGAGCTGTCGCTCACCGGCGTGCCGCAGCCGGTGCGCTACCTCGTGGGCCAGCAGGCCGCGCGCCACGGCCTGGTGCGGGTGGGGCCGGTGATCGAGGGGGCACCGCCGGAACAGCCGCCGGTGCCGCGGCTGAGCTACCTGCGCTCCGAGGACGCCGGCCTCGTGCAGGCGATCCTCGTCGATCGACGGCTCGCGCCGCTCGGGCTGCACCCCGAGGGCGAAGACCGCGCGAGCTGTCGTTTCGAGCGGGACGTGCTGTTCCACGCTCTCGCGGAGGCCCGCTATCCCGTCACCCTCGAGGACCAGGACGGCCGCCTGCTGCCGCCGCCGCGGCCAGGGCGGCCGCCGGTGAGCGCCGCGGCGGCCGCCGGCGTCGGGGGGGGGGGCCACCCCCCCCCGGTCCCCGCGCCGGGGGCCATGCGACCGGCCGGCGTTTCGAGTATGGTATC
>JASGFF010000090.1:0-8480 GCA_047605685.1 Microbacteriaceae bacterium | reverse complement strand
GCGGGGCCGCGCCGCGCGGCGGCCGCGCCCCGCCCCGGTCCGCGGCGGCCGACGTCGGCGCGCTCGGTAGGCTAGCGGCCGTGACCGACGAGCCTCGCGCCGCCCACCAGCTCGACACCGTGGCACACGCGGCGGCCACCCCGGAGCGGGAGCAGCCCTACGCGGCGCTCGGCCTCACCCCGGAGGAGTACGCGCGCATCCGCGAGATCCTCGGCCGGCGTCCGACGAGCGGCGAGCTCGCGATGTACTCGGTGATGTGGAGCGAGCACTGCTCCTACAAGTCGAGCAAGCGCCACCTGCGCCAGTTCGGGCAGAAGGTCAGTCCGGCGATGACCCGTGACCTCATGGTCGGCATGGGCGAGAACGCCGGCGTGATCGACGTGGGCGACGGCTGGGCGGTCACGTTCAAAATCGAGTCGCACAACCACCCGAGCTACATCGAGCCGTTCCAGGGCGCCGCCACCGGCGTCGGCGGCATCGTGCGCGACATCATCTCGATGGGGGCGCGGCCGGTGGCCGTCATGGACGCGCTGCGCTTCGGTGACGTCGACGACCCGGACACCGCCCGGGTGGTGCACGGCGTCGTCGCCGGCATCAGCTTCTACGCCAACTGCCTCGGCCTGCCCAACATCGGCGGCGAGACCTGGTTCGACCCGGTGTACCAGGCCAACCCGCTCGTCAACGCGCTCGCGGTCGGGGTGCTGCGGCACGAGGACCTGCACCTCGCCAACGCCCGGGGCGTCGGCAACAGGGTGGTGCTGTTCGGCGCCCGCACCGGCGGGGACGGCATCGGCGGGGCATCCATCCTCGCCTCCGACACCTTCGCCGAGGGCGGTCCGACGAAGCGCCCCGCCGTGCAGGTCGGCGATCCCTTCGCCGAGAAGGTGCTCATCGAGTGCTGCCTCGAGCTGTTCGCCGAGGGCCTGGTGCTCGGCCTCCAGGATCTCGGCGCCGCCGGCATCAGCTGCGCCACGAGCGAGCTCGCCTCCAACGGCGACGGCGGCATGGTCGTCGACCTCGACCGGGTGCTGCTGCGCGATCCCAGCCTCACCGCCGAGGAGATCCTGATGTCGGAGAGCCAGGAGCGCATGATGGCCGTCGTCGCCCCCGAGAGGCTCGACGACTTCCTCGCGGTGGTGCGCAAGTGGGATGTCGAGACGAGCGTGCTCGGCGAGGTGACCGACACCGGCCGGCTCGTCGTCACCTGGCACGGGGAGACGATCGTCGACGTCGACCCGCGCACGGTCGCCGTCGACGGGCCGGTCTACGACCGCCCGGTCGCCCGTCCCGCCTGGATCGACGCCGTGCAGGCCGACTCGGCCGCGGTGCTCGCCCGCCCCGCCGGGGGCGAGGAGCTGCGGCGGCAGGCGCTCGCGCTGCTCGCGAGCCCCAACCTGGCCGACAAGCGCTGGGTGACGAACCAGTACGACTCCTACGTGCTCGGCAACACCGCCCTCACGTTCCCGGACGACGCCGGCATGGTGCGCATCGACGAGAGCACCGGCCTCGGCTTCGCCATCGCCACCGACGCCAACGGCCGCTACTCCTACCTCGACCCCTACGAGGGCGCCCGGCTGGCCCTCGCCGAGGCGTACCGCAACGTGGCCGTCACCGGCGCGACGCCCGTCGCGGTCTCCGACTGCCTCAACTTCGGCAGCCCGGAGAACCCCGAGGTGATGTGGCAGTTCGCCCGCAGCGTCGAGGGGCTCTCCGACGGCTGTCTCGAGCTCGGGATCCCGGTCACCGGCGGCAACGTCTCGTTCTACAACCAGACCGGCGACGTGCCGATCCACCCGACGCCCGTGGTCGCCGTGCTCGGCACGATCGCGGATGTCGCGGCGCGCATCCCCTCCGCCTGGCAGGACGAGGGCCAGAACATCTACCTGCTCGGCCTCAGCCGCGCCGAGCTCGACGGCTCGGCCTGGGCCGGCGCGGTGCACGGGCACCTCGGCGGGCGGCCGCCGCTCGTCGATCTCGCCGGCGAGCGCGCGCTCGCCGAGCTGATCGCGGCGGCGAACGCGCAGAACCTGATCTCCTGCGCGCACGACCTCTCCGACGGCGGCCTCGTGCAGGCGCTCGCCGAGGCGGTGCTGCGCTTCGGCATCGGCGCCCGGGTGTTCCTCGGCGAGGTGCTCGAGCGCGACGGCGTCGATCTCGCCGCCGCCCTGTTCGGCGAGTCGACGGGCCGGGCGATCGTGGCGGTGCCGCGCGAGGACGACGTGCGCTTCCGCGGGCTGTGCGCCGGCCGCGGCTACCCGGTGGCCCGCATCGGCGTGACCGACCGCGGCGGCGACCTGGAGATCCAGGACGCCTTCACGCTCGACGCGGGGCAGCTGCGCGCCGCGCACGGCGGCACGCTGCCGGAGCGCTTCGGCGCCGTCGTGGGCTGAGCGGCCGGCGGCCCGAGCAGCCGGCGGCCCGCCCTGCCGGCAGCCTCAGGGTCGCCGGCAGGGCGGGTCGCCGCCAGGGCGGCGATCAGCAGGATGTCCATGCCGGAGGAGACCGGCGCATCCGCCGACTATGACGCGATATCGCCGCCCGCGATGCTCTCGTGGTGATGGATGACCTCGGCCACGACGAACTGGAACCACTTCTCGGCGAACTCGGGGTCGAGGTGCGACTCCTCGGCCAGGCGTCGCAGCCGGGCGATCTGATCGCGCTCGCGGGCCGGGTCGGACGCCGCGAGCCCCTGCCGGGCCTTGAGCAGCCCGACCTTCTGCGTGAACTTGAAGCGCTCGGCGAGCAGGTGGATGAGGGCCGCGTCGATGTTGTCGATGCTCTCGCGCAGCGCGCGCAGTTCGGGCAGGAGCGCGTCGTCCGTCATGCCCGCCAGACTACTGGGCACGGCTACTGGGCACGGCTACTGGGCACGGCTACTGGGCACGGCTACTGGGCACGGCTGCTGAGCACGCTGCTGGGCACGGGCCACCGGGCACCGCTACCGGGGCGGCCGCTGCCGGGCATCGCTCACCGGGCGACCTGCCGGGCGAGCCGCGACCCTCGGCGCGGCAGCCGGAGGCGGCCCTGGGCGAGCAGGATGCCGGCGAGCACCACGAGCGCGCCCGCCGGCTGGTGCCACGACAGCGTCTCGTGCAGCACGAGCACGCCGAGCAGCACGCCGACGACCGGGGTGATGTAGGTGACCGTCGAGGTGGCGGTGGGCCCCCAGGCGGCGAGCACGTTGCCGTTCCACACGTAGGCGACCCCGGTGCCGAGCACGCCGAGGGCGAGCATCGAGGCGGCGATCCAGCCGTCGATGCGCACCGGCGCCGCGATCACCGGGGTGAGCAGCGCCATGATGACGCCGGCCCAGCCGATCATGAGCAGCGCGTAGGGCACCCCGCCGATGCCGTGCGGCAGGATGAACCGTTTCGCGTAGGCGCCGGAGAAGCCGTAGCAGAGCGTGGCCCCGATGCAGGCGAGCTGGCCGGCGAGGGCGCCGCCGAGCGCGACCTGCCACGGCGCGATGATCAGGACCACGCCGAGGACGCCGAGGAGGATGCCGAGCAGCTGGCTCGCGGTGAGCCGCTCCACTCGGAACACGAGCGCCGCCATGATCGCCGTCGTGATCGGGGTGGTGGCGTTGTAGATGCTCGCGAGGCCGCTCGTGACGTACTGCTCCGCCCAGGAGAACAGCAGGTAGGGCAGTGCCGCGAAGGTCAGGCCGAGCACCAGGAAGTGCAGGTAGACGACGGGACGCCGCGGCAGCCGCACCCGTAGCGCCACCGCGATCACCCCGAGCGCGAGCGCGCCGAGGATGCTGCGCGCCCAGGCCACCTGCGCGAAGCTCAGGCCGCCGAGGCCGACCTTCATGAACAGGAAGCTCGCGCCCCAGACCAGTCCCATGGCCAGGAACTGCAGGGCGACGCGCACTCCTCGACGCTAGCGGCAGCCGCCGACGCCCACCGGGGCCGTCGAGCCAGGTTGCCATCGGTTTCTGCCGGGTGTGGCCCGATCGGGCCTCGCCGGAGCGGGCCAGACCCAGCGGGCCAGACCCAGCGGGCCAGACCCAGCGGGCCAGACCGAGCGGGTCAGGCCGAGTCAGTCCGAGTCGGGCCGGGCCGAATCGGGCCGAGTCGAGTCGGGTCGGGCCGGGCCGAGTCGAGTCGGGTCGGGTCGAGTCGGGCCTGAAGGCCGGCGCGCACCCGCGGCCACTCGTCGACGAGGATCGAGTAGATCGCGCTGTCGCGCCAGGAGCCGTCCGCGCGGCGCCGGTCGCGACGGGTCACCCCCTCGAACGTCGCGCCGAGCCGGAGGATCGCCGCGCGGGAGCGCGCGTTGAGCACATCCGCCTGCAGCTTCACGCGGCCGAAGCCGTGGTCGAAGGCGGCACCGAGCAGCAGCAGCTTGCACTCCGGGTTCACGGTCGTGCCCCAGACCTCGGGCGCGTAGGCGGTCCAGCCGATGTGGGCGTGCTCGTTCACGAGGTCGAAGTCACCGAGCGTCGTGGTGCCGATGACGGTGCCCGCGGCATCCCGCACCGCGTAGACGTTGTTCCGCTGCCAGGGCAGGTAGGAGCGGGCGAAGTCCTCGAAGCCGGCCGGGCTGTCGCGGAAGCTCGCCGGCCCGTTGCCCCAGCCCGAGGCGAAGGTCTCCGGATGCCGGCCGATCGCCCGGTACAGCGCCGGCAGGTCCTCGGGCTCGAGCGCGTCGAGCCGCAGCCGCGCGCCCACGAGCGGCCGGGCGGGATCGGGGCGGGTCGCGGTCACCGGGCCAGGCTAGCCGGAGCGATCGGGCACGTCCGCCGCCAGCTCCGGCGGGGTTGGTTTCTGCTCGGTCTGGGGACGGTTGCTCGCCGGCGCCGGCATCCGGATGTCCCCCACCCGAGCAGACACACGGACCCCACCGGATCGGCGGCACCGGGGGCGCGGCACCGGGGCGCGGGCGGCGAGACAGCGCTCGGGCCAGAACGCTCCGGCCAGAACGCTCAGGCCAGATCGTTGCGCACGATGACGGCGTCACGGCCCGGGCCGACACCGATGACGGAGATGCGGGTGCCGCTCATCCGCTCGATGGCGAGCACGTAGTCCCGCGCGGCCGCCGGCAGCTCGCCGAAGGAGCGCGCCGCGGAGATGTCCTCGCTCCAGCCGGGCAGCTCCTCGTACACCGGCCGGGCGTGGTGGAAGTCGGACTGCGAGACCGGCACCTCGTCGACGCGCGCGCCGTCGACCTCGTAGGCGACGCACACCGGGATGCGCTCGAGGCCGGTGAGCACGTCGAGCTTGGTGAGCACGAGGTCGGTGAGGCCGTTGATCCGGCTCGCATAGCGCACGATGGGGGCGTCGTACCATCCGGTGCGCCGCGGCCTGCCGGTCGTGGTGCCGAACTCGGCGCCGCGGGCGCGCAGCCACTCGCCCGCCTGGCCGGAGTAGAGGAAGCCGCCGTCCTCGGCGATCAGCTCGGTGGGGAAGGGGCCCGCGCCGACCCGGGTGGTGTAGGCCTTCGCGATGCCGACGATGCGGTCGAGCCGGGTTGGGCCGACGCCCGAGCCGGTCGCGGCGCCGCCCGCCGTCGCGCTCGAGCTCGTCACGAAGGGGTAGGTGCCGTGGTCGACGTCGAGCATCGTCGCCTGGCCGCCCTCGAACAGCACCGTCTCGCCGGCATCCAGCGCCCGGTCCAGCAGCAGCGCGGTGTCGGCCACCATGGGCCGCAGCCGCTCGGCGTGGGCGAGCAGCTCGTCGACGACCTCTGCGGGGGCGATGGCGCGCCGGTTGTAGACCTTCACGAGCAGGTGGTTCTTCTGGTCGAGGGCGCCCTCGACCTTCTGGCGCAGGATGTTCTCGTCGAACAGGTCCTGGATGCGGATGCCCACCCGGTTGATCTTGTCCGCGTAGGCGGGGCCGATGCCACGGCCCGTGGTGCCGATCTGCCGCTTGCCGAGGAAGCGCTCGGTGACCCGGTCGAGGGTGCGGTGGTAACCGGTGATGACGTGCGCGCTCGCGCTGACGACGAGCTTCGAGACATCCAGCCCGCGCTCGATGAGCGCGTCGAGCTCCTCGAAGAGCACCTCGAGGTCCACCACCACGCCGTTGCCGATCACCGGTGTGACGCCGGGAGTGAGGATGCCCGAGGGCAGCAGGTGCAGCGCGTACTTCTGGTCGCCGATGACGACGGTGTGGCCGGCGTTGTTGCCGCCGTTGAACTTCACGACGTAGTCGATGCGGTCCCCGAGCAGATCGGTCGCCTTGCCCTTGCCCTCGTCGCCCCACTGGGCACCGACGATCACGATTCCCGGCATGGCAGGACCTCTCGTTGCAGAACGGGATTGCACCCCATGCTATCGGCAGCCCCTGCCCGGTCCCGGCGGATGCCGGCGGGGGTTGTTTCTGATCGGTCTGGGGACGGTTGCTCGCCGGCGCCGGCGTCCGGATGTCCCGGGCCCGAGCAGACGCCCGGCACCCGCTCAGGGAGCCGCGGGCGGCTCGCCGAGCACCTCGGCGGCGATGCGGAACGCGGTGTTCGCCGCGGGCACACCCGAGTAGATCGCCGACTGCAGGATCACCTCGCGGATCTCACCGACGGTGAGGCCGTTGCGCAGCGCCGCCCGCAGGTGCATGGCGAGCTCCTCGTGATGGCCGTGCGCGATGAGCGAGCTGATCACGGCGACCGAACGGGAACGGCGATCGAGACCGGGGCGCGACCAGACGTCGCCCCAGGCCGTGCGGGTGATGAAGTCCTGGAAGTCGGCGGTGAGCGGGGTCGTCGCCGCGATCGCGCGGTCGACGTGCGCGTCCGAGAGCACGGCGCGACGCACGGCCATGCCCTGAGCGCGGCGCTCGGCGTCGCTCAGGCCGGGGCCGCCGGGCTCGGCGGCGGCAGGGTCCGCACCGCGCGGGACGACACCGCCGGGAACGACACCGCCCGGAACGACACCATCGGGCTCGGTCATCCTGCCTCCTCGGCATCGGTGTCGGAATCGACGTCGGGCTCGGACTGGGCACCGGGCTCGGGCTCGGTTCGGCGCCCGGCGAAGAAGTCGAGCAGCGCCTCGGCGGTCGCGGCCGGCTGCTCGGCGGGCGGCAGGTGCGCGGCATCCGGGATGCGCCCGACACGGCCGTCCGCCACGCCCTCGGCGATCTGGCGCGCGCTCGGCTCGGGGGCGACGCCGTCGTGCTCGCCCCAGAGCGCGAGCACCGGGACGGCGATGCGGCCGAGCTCGGCGACGACGTCGTAGCCGGCGAGGGCCTCGCAGCACAGCGCGTAGCTCTCGTCGTCGGCGTCCTGCAGGGCGTGCAGCAGCCGGCCGGAGATCTCCGGCTGACGCTCGATGGAACCGGCCGCGAACCAGCGCTGTGCCGAGCCGACGATGAGCGCCGAGGTGGACTGCGCGCGCACGAGCGCCGCGCGCTCGTGCCACGACTCCGGGGTGCTAAGCCGCGCGCCGGAGGCGACGATCGCGGCCGCGGAGACGAGCCCCGGATGCCGCAACAGCAGCTCGAGCCCGACGGCGCCGCCGAGGGAGACCCCCGCGTAGAGCACGGGGCCGTCGCCGCCGAGGCCGCGGACCGCCGCCGCGACCGCGTCGGCGAGCTCGGCCGCGGTGAAGGCCGCGCGCGCCGCGGGCGCCGCGCCGTGCCCGGGCAGATCCCAGCCGAGCACCCGGTAGCGCCCGGCGAGGGCCGGGGTGACGAGGCTCCACAGCAGCGTCGAGGTGCCGAGGGAGGGTCCGAGCACGAGCAGCGGGGCTCCGGGCGGCCCCTCCGGGGCGGTCAGTGCGATCGCGGGGACGGTCATCGGGCGCGCTCCTCGGGTTCGGGGGCCGTGCCGCCGTCATCCGCGCGCCGCCGGCCGGCGTGCCGCTCGCGGACGCGGTCGACGAGCTCGCCGGCGAGGCCGGTGTAGCCGGACGGGTCGAGCAGCGTGCCGACGTCGAGGGCGGCGACCTCGGGCAGCGCGCCGATGAGCGCGGCGGCATCCTCGCCACGGCCGATCGCGGCGACGAGCTCGCCGAAGCGCTCGGTGCCGATGAGCGGGGTGAGCACGACGCCGAGCCGCTCGGCGAGGATCGACGCGCCGCCGAGGCGCAGGTTGCGCGCGACGGCGGCGTCATCCACCCTCAGCCCGGCGACGAGGCTCGCGGCGTGCGCGCTCGCGCCGAGCGCGAGCCGCAGCAGCTCGCGCAGGCTCGGCCACTCGGCGTGCCAGGCGCCGTCCGGCCGTTCGTCCACCGCGGACGCGGCCGCCAGGTGCAGGGTGGCGGCCAGCTGCGGGGCGCGCAGCGCGGCCGAGCGGATGAGCACGGCCGCGACCGGATTGCTCTTCTGCGGCATCGCCGAGGAGCCGCCGCCGCTCGCCTCGGCCAGCTCGCCGAGCTCGGTGCGGGCGAGGGTCGCGACGTCCGCGGCGAGCACGCCGAGCGCGTCGATGGCCTGCACGAGCGCGTCGCCGAGCTCGGTGACCGGCCAGCGCACGGTGTGCCAGGGCGCCGTCGGCGCGGCGAGGCCCAGCTCCGCGGCGAGGGCCGCGGGCAGGGCGCGCGC
>JASGFF010000089.1:0-8535 GCA_047605685.1 Microbacteriaceae bacterium | reverse complement strand
GGCCGCGCGCACCGCCGCCGCCGCCGCGACCACACGCGGCCGGCGCTCGCCGAGCGGGTCGATCGGCCAGCGGAACGTCTGCTCGGCATCGCCGAGCGGGTTCTCGTCGTAGGCGCTCGCCGTCGGCAGCGGCGGGATGATCCCCGCCTCGGCGAGCTCGACGAGGAACGCGCCGGGCGGCCGGGGCCGCGCCTGCCGGCCCCAGAACGAGGCGGTCATCAGCAGTCGGTGCCGCGCCCGGGTGACGGCGACGTAGCCGAGCCGGCGCTCCTCGCGGGCGTGCCGCTCGGCCACCTCGGCGACGAAGGCGTCGATCGCCTCCCTCAGCTGCCTGCGCGTCGTCGCCTGGCGCCAGGCCAGCCGCGGCAGGTCGTCGGCGTCGCCGCGCAGCTCGTAGGGCAGCCGGCCCAGGGAGAGCCAGCCGCGCGCGTCACGGGGCCGGGCGGGCAGCTCGTCGCGCACCAGCCGGGGCACCGCCACCGCATCCCACTCCAGCCCCTTCGCCGAGTGGATGGTGAGCACCTGCACGCATCCCGGCTCGGCGTCCTCCTGGCGCGCCGCCAGGTCGTCGCGGCGCTGCGCCTCGGCGAGCCAGGACAGGAAGCCGCCCAGGCCGCCGGCGTCGTCGACGGCCAGGAAGCCGGCGAGCGCATCGGCGAGCGCCTCGCGGTGGGCGCCGCCGGCGCTGCGCCGCTCGTTCGCGGCGACCTCGACATCGAGCAGCAGCTCCTGCTCGACGAGCGCGACCAGGTCGACGAGGTCGAGGCCGACGCGCGCGCGCAGACCGCGGAACAGGGTGCCCGCCTCGCGCATCCGGGCCAGGCCCTCGGCGCTGAACCGCTGCAGCTCCCGGTGCGACGCGGGGGCGTCGACGAGGAAGTCGAGCGCCTCGACGATCGAGGCGTCCTCCCCCGCCGCGACCGAGTCGCGGAACCGGGCGCGCACCCCGTCGTCGAGCCGGCGCTGGGCGTGGTCGCGGGCCGCGAGCCAGCGGGCGAGCGAGCGCAGCCCGGCGAGGTCCCGCACGCCGATCGACCAGCGCGAGCCGGCGAGCAGCCGCACCAGCTCGCTGCCGGCCCCGGGATCGTGCACCACCCGCAGCGCCGCGACGAGATCGGCGATCTCCGGCTCGGCGAGCAGCCCGGCGACGCCGAGCACGTGGTACGGCACCCCCTCGCGCGCGAGCGCGGCCAGGAACGGCCCCTGCGCGGCCCGGGCGCGGAACAGCAGGGCGGCGCTCGGCGGCCCGGCAGTGCTGCCGCTGCCGGTGGCGAGGATGTCCCGGAACCAGCGCGCCGTCGCGGCCGCCTCGTCCTCGATCGTCTCGGCGACCACCACGTCGACGGGGGCGTGCGATGCGGTCGGCCCCGGCTCGAGCGGCAGCACCGGGACCCGGGCGGCCTCCGCGAGCGGGGCGGCGATGCGGTTGGCGACCTCCAGGATGCCGTGGGAGTTCCGCCAGCTCGTCGACAGGCTGAAACGCTGCGCCCGGCCGCTGCAGAACCGGGAGGCGAACTGCTCCAGGTTCGCGGCACTCGCCCCGCGCCATCCGTAGATCGACTGGTTCGGGTCGCCGACGGCCATCACGGTGCCGTCCCGGAACAGCTCGGCGAGCAGCCCGGCCTGCACCACCGAGGTGTCCTGGTACTCGTCGAGCAGCACCACCCGGTGCCGGGCGCGCAGCCCGGCGGCGACGTCCGGGCTGCGCCGCAGCACCCGCAGGGCGAGCGCGACCTGGTCGCTGAACTCGACGAGCCCGCGGGCCCGCTTGCGCCGCTCGAACTCCGCCGCCAGGTCGAGCAGCACGTCGAGCGCGGCGACGCTGCGGATGCGCTCGAGCACCTCGGCGTAGCCGCCGCGGCCGCCGGCCGGCAGCTCGGCGAGCGCCGCGAAGCCGCTCGCGAGGGCGCGCGCCTCGGCCGGGTCGGCGTCGTTCTCCGCGAGCGCGCGGCTGAGCTCCAGCACGGCGCGGACGACCGGCTCGACGCTGTCCCTGCCGAGCTCGGCGATACCCGGGTCGGCCGAGTCGGTGACCACCCGCCGGGCGAGCTGCCAGGCGGCCGCCTCGCCGAGCAGCGCGCCGTCGCCCTCCCGGCCGATCGTGAGCGCGTTGTCGCGGAAGATCGCCGCGGCGAAGGCGTTGTAGGTGCCCACCTGGGGCACGTCGAACTCGTCGGCGGCGGCCGGGGCCAGGCCGGCCGCGACCAGCTGGGCGATGCGCTCGCGGATGCGGGCGGCGAGCTCCCCCGCGGCCTTGCGGGTGAAGGTGAGGCCGAGCACCTCACCCGGCCGCACCCGGCCGGTGGCGAGCAGCCACAGCACCCGGTTCGCCATCGTCTCGGTCTTGCCGCTGCCCGCCCCGGCCACGACGAGCGCGGGACCCGGCTCGGCCTCGATCACCAGACGCTGCTGCTCCGTCGGACGCGGCCGGCCGAGCGCGTCGGCGATGTCGTCGGCGGAGAGGGGGGTCGCGGACGCCCCCGTCATCCGCACCCCACCACCCCGAGCGGATGCCCCCGTCATCCGCTCACCGGCCCCACCCGGTGCAGCAGCAGCTCCCAGCCCGGCGGGCCGCCGCGGTCGCTCGGCTCGACGAGGCCGTGGAACTCGGCGGCGGCCATGGCGAGCACGGCGGCGTCGATGCGCTGCCGGAACCGCTCGATACGCTCGGCGTCGAAGGGCTCCTGCTCGTCGAGCCGGTAGCCGCGGGACCGCGACCCCTCCTTCACCCACAGCAGCCGGGCGCCGCCGGGGGCGTGCTCGCCGAACGGCGCGAGCGCCTCGTCGAGGGCGCCCATCGCGTAGGCCAGCTGGTAGGCGCCGAGCTGCGGGTGCTCGGGGATCGTCGCTGCCGGCGCCGGGGCGCCGGTCTTCAGGTCGACGATGACGACGCGGCCGTCCCGCTCGCGCTCCACCCGGTCGATCGAGCCACGGATGCGGGCACGGCCCAGCTCGAGCTCGAAGTGCCGCTCCGCCCCGACCACCTCGGCGCCCTCGGCACGGCGGTCGGCGAGGTACTCGGCGAGACCCGCGGCGAAGGTGCGCGCCATCCGCCGGTAGCGCTCCGAGAGCCACGGCGACTCGAACACCAGCTCGCCCCAGCGGGACTCGATGGCGGCCAGCAACCCGTCCGCGCTGTGATCGGCGCTCGTCTCCAACGCCCAGTGCACGATCGTGCCGAGCCCCAGGTGCACGGGCGCCTCCGAGCCGGCGACGCTGCGGATGAACCAGTCCAGCGGCGAGCTCTCCACCTCGCCGAGCGCCGAGGGCGAGACCGGCACGGTCTCCTCGGGCAGGTAGAGCGGCACCCGGGTCGAGGGCGCGCGCAGCCCGTGCCAGTCGGCCGGATCCGCTCCGGGAACGCCCGCGCGCGCCAGCTGGGCCAGCCCGGATGCCGCGGCCGCCCGCTCCGCGCCCGAGGTCCACGGCACCGTCAGCTGCCGCCGCAGCCGGCCGGTCATGCCGCGCAGCGTCAACGGCGGCAGCGTCGCGGCGTCGATGCGCTCCACCCCCTCGCCGGCCGCGAAGGCCAGCAGCGGACTCGGCGCGGCGTCCTCGCTCTCGACGGCGGACAGCACGACGCGCCGACGCGCCCGCGACACCGCGAGCGCGAACTGCCGCAGCTCGTCCTCGAGCACCAGCCGGCGCTCGTCGATGACCGGCGCCCCGGCCTCGACGGCCACACCCGCCGCGCAGCCGGCCAGCTGCTGCGGCGCCAGCAGCGAGCCGCGCGGCCGCAGGTTCGGCCACACCCCCTCCTGCAGGCCGGCCACCACGACGGTGTCCGCCGCCAGGCCGACGGCGCCCGCAGGGGTCGTGACCGTCACGCAGTCGCCGGCCGCGGCGGGGGCGAGCCGGTCATCGGAGACCGCGGCGTCGAGCACCGAGGCGAGGAAGGCGCCCGGCGGTGCGGAGGGCGCGAGCTCGACGAAGCGGCGCGCGGCGGCGAACACCGCGACGACGCCGTCGAGCGCGTCATCCGCCTCGGCGGCCGCGATGCCCGAGCCGAGCGCCTGCTGGTACCAGCGCTCGGCCAGGCCGCTGCGCTCCCAGACGAGCCAGAGCAGCTCCTCGGCGCTCGCCCCGCCGGCCGCCGCCTCGGCGAGCGCCCGCAGGGTGCCGGCGAGCCGGGCGGCGCGTCGGGCCGCGCGGTGGTCGATCGTGGCCAGCCGCACCGGGTCGCCGAGCGCCTCCACGAGCAGGGCGTCCGCGCCGCGGCTGCCGCCGCCGGCGAGCTCCTCGGCGCGCAGCGCCAGCCGCAGCCGGCGCAGCGCCAGCCGGTCGAGACCGCCGAAGGGTCCGGTGAGCAACGCCGTCGCGCGTCCGACGTCGAGGGGCGCCAGGCGGATGCCGGCGTCGACGAGGTCGAGCAGGGCGCGCGCCGCGCGGTGCTCCCGCAGCGGCCGGCCGACGCCCGGCGCCCGGGCCGGCACCTCGTGCAGGGCGAGGGCACGACGCAGCGACTCCACGGCGGCCCGGCTGCGCACCACGACGGCGAGCTCGGACCAGGGCACCCCGCGCTCCAGGTGCGCGGCCCGCAGCTCGCGCGCGATCGCCGCCACCTCGCGGGCCGGGCTCGGCGCGACGATCGTCGCGACAGCGGCGGGGCCGGGGGCAGAGCCGGAGCTGGGAGCAGGGCCGGGGTCGGCGGCATCCGCCCCCGACGCGCTCGCGAGAGCCGCGCGCTGCCGGCCCGCGCCCGCGGTGCCGATGCGGCCGGTGACACGCGCGACGAGGGCGCGCAGCTCGGGCCCGTGCCGGTGCACGGTGTCGAGCAGCAGCGTCTCCGCGCCGGCGGCCCAGGCGCCGGCACCGGTACCAACACCGGCCCAGGCACCACCGCCGAGCTCGGCGCCGAGACGGCCGAGCCGTTCGGGCTCGCCGCCGCGGAAGCCGTTGGAGGCGACATCCGGGTCGCCGAAGGCGACGACCGCGACGCCGCGGGCCGCGAAGGCGGCGAGCAGCTCGACGGTCGAGCGGGTGGCCTCCTGCAGGTCGTCGACGACGAGGAGCCGCAGCCCCTCGGCGCGCGGCCCGGCCTCGCCGGCCCGCACCGCCGCGACGGCGTTGGCCGCGAGCTCCGCCCCGTCGAGCTGGTCGGGCCGCGCGGCCGTCACCACGGCTCGGTACTCCTCGGCGAACTCGGCCGCGGCGCACCAGGCCGGCCGGCCGCTGCGCTCGCCGAGCGCCCGCAGCGCCCGGGTGTCCACCCCGTGCTCGGCGGCGCGGGCGAGCAGGTCGCGCAGCTCGGCGCGGAACGCCGGCAGCGCGCGCACCGCCTCGTCGATCGGCTCCGGCCAGCGCGGCCCGGTGCCGTCCTCGACGTGCCCGGCGAGCAGCTGGGCGATGTCGGCGTCCTGCTCCGCGCCGGAGACCAGTCGCGGCGGCTCGAGACCGAGCCGCCGGGCGCGCGCCGCGACGATCTCGAACTGCAGCGAGGCCGGCGTGCGTGCGAGCGGGCCCGTGGACGGCAGGCCGATGCGCCGGGCGATGCGGTCGCGCAGTCGGGTGGCCGAGGCGCGGGTCGCGGCGAGCACCATCACCTCGTCCGGGTCGAGACCGCACTCGCGCACCCGGTGCGCGACGAGCTCGAGCGCCGTCGCGGTCTTGCCCGTGCCCGGGGCGCCCAGCACGACGGCGGATGCGCCGGGCGGCAGCGCGAGCACGGCGCGTTGCGCGGCATCCGGGACGATCGCCGGCTCGGCGCCCGGTGCCGCGCTCAGTCCTCGGATCGGCACGCCTCCCACGGTATCGACCGCCCCCGACGTCACCTGCAGCCCCGGTGTCGTAGCCTTGGCTCCGTGGACATCAGCATCGGCATCCAGAACAGCGCCAGGGAGCTCAGCTTCGAGTCGGCGCAGTCCTCGACCGAGGTGGAGAAGGCGGTCGCCCAGGCGCTCGAGTCGGGCGCCGCGTACCTGAGCTTCACCGACGTCCGGGGCAAGGTCGTCATCGTCCCGACGGCGACGTTCGCCTACATCGAGCTCGGCAGCGAGCAGTCGCGCCGCGTGGGGTTCGTGGCCTGATGGAGACGATGTTCGCGATCCTCATCGCCGCCGGCATCGGCATCCTGCTGCGCTACGCGAGCGGTGCCGACCGCGCCCGCTACGGCCTGCTGCTCATCCCGGGCATCGCCGCGATGGTCACCGCGGTGGTCTGGGAGGCGCTCGTCTGGGCCGGCTGGACGTTCGACGGCACCTGGATCTGGGTCGTCGGCCTGTTCGTCGGCCCGTTCACGGCCCTCGTGGTGGCGCTGACGCTGCCGCGCCGGCGCAGCGTCAGCGACCGGGCCCTGCTCACCAAGCTCTCCGGCGGCCGCGCCTGAGCGCAGCGCCCGTTCGAGTGCCGGGCCCGTTCAGGCGGTGAGCCCGAGCCCGTCCATGCGACGGGAGTGGCCGGCGATCATCTCGCTGAACACCGGCTCGATGCGCTCCTCGTCGCGCGCCCGGTCGGTGCCGGTGGCGAGCCCGGCCCGGGCCACGAGCATCGTGTCGCCGACGAGCCGCCGGCCCCACAGCGCGAGCCGCGAGCCGAGGCGCTCCCGGCTGGCGATGAGCGCCCGCAGCCGGTCCCGCAGGATGTCGTGGCCGCTGTCGGCGCCCAGGGCGGCGGATGCGGCATCCGCGATCTCCCGCGGCAGGCCGCCGGCGAGCCGCACGAAGAAGTCGTCCAGGAACCCGGCCGTCAGGTAGCAGGCGAGCAGGCTCTCCGCCCAGTCGTCGCCGCGCACCCGCCGCTGGAAGCCCTCCACGACCGGCGCGAACGGTGTCATGACCGCGCCGGGCTGGTGGCCGAGGCCGATCACGAGATCGCTGAGGGCGTGGTGCTTGGCCAGCGAGAGCGCCGCCACCCGGCTGAGCGCCTCCTTCGCCTCGGCGTCGGGCGCGTTCGCCACCACCCGGGCGAGGTTCTCGAAGATCGCCAGCTGCGTGTAGGCGGCGACGCCCAGATAGTGCAGCGGAGTCGGCGTGAGCTCCTCGAGGTCCACCCGTCGGGCCGCCGCGGCGGCGGCCCGGGAGCCGACGGTCGGCGCTGACGTGCCCGGACGACGCCGTCGGAACCACTTCACGCACGCCAGCATAGGCTGCCCGGTAGACTGCTTCGCGGAGCTCCCCGATCTGGCGGGAGCCGGCGGCGCCCGAGAGCGGACAGCGGGGCGCGGCATCCGCTCATCCGCCCGAGGCAGGACCTCGCCGAGCTCGAACAGGCAATCCGTGACATTCGCAGAACTTCAGATCGACCAGGACATCGTCGACGCCCTCGCGGCGAAGGGGATCATCGACCCCTTCCCGATCCAGGAGCAGACGATCCCGCTGGGCCTCGAGGGCCAGGACATCATCGGCCAGGCCAAGACCGGCACCGGCAAGACCTTCGGCTTCGGCCTGCCGATCATCCAGCGCATCGGGGCGCAGCCCGAGCCCGGCGTGAAGGTGCTCGTGGTCGTGCCCACCCGCGAGCTGTGCGTCCAGGTGGCCGAGGACCTCGAGCTCGCCACGGGCAACCGCCCCACCCAGGTGGTGGCCATCTACGGCGGCAAGGCCTACGAGGGCCAGGTCGAGGCGCTCAAGGCCGGCGCGCAGATCGTCGTCGGCACCCCCGGCCGCCTCATCGACCTCGCCAACCAGCGCCTGCTCGACCTGTCCCGGGTGAGCGAGGTGGTGCTCGACGAGGCCGACAAGATGCTCGACCTCGGCTTCCTGCCCGACATCGAGAAGATCTTCCAGCGGCTGCCGGAGGTCCGGCACACGATGCTGTTCAGCGCCACCATGCCCGGGCCGATCGTGGCGCTCGCCCGGCGCTTCATGCTGCGGCCCATCCACATCCGCGCGAACGACCCGGACGAGGGCCTCACCCAGGCCAACATCCGCCACGTCATCTACCGCGCGCACTCCCTCGACAAGGACGAGGTGATCGCACGCATCCTGCAGGCGGAGGGCCGCGGCAAGACCGTCGTGTTCACCCGCACGAAGCGCGCCGCGGCGAGGCTCGTCGAGGAGCTCTCCGACCGTGGCTTCCCGGCCGTGGCCGTGCACGGCGACATGAGCCAGGAGGCGCGCGAGCGCTCGATGGCGGCGTTCAAGGCGGGCAAGAAGGAGATCCTCATCGCCACGGATGTCGCGGCGCGCGGCATCGACGTCAATGACGTCACCCACGTGATCAACCACACCGTCCCCGACGACCCCGAGACCTACCTGCACCGCGTCGGCCGCACCGGCCGCGCCGGCAAGACCGGCATCGCGATCACGTTCGTCGACTGGGACGACCTGCACAAGTGGCGGCTCATCGACAAGGGCCTCGACATGGGCGTCGGCGAGCCGCAGGAGACCTACTCCTCCTCGCCGCACCTCTACACCGACCTCGGCATCCCCGAGGGCGCGAAGGGCCGCCTGCGCGGCGCGCACCAGCCGTCCTCGGCGGAGCGGGCGCCGCGCGGCCAGGGCGGCAGCGGCCAGGGCAACAGCGGCCAGGGCGGCAGCAGCCAGGGCGGCGGCCAGCGCACCCGCACGCGCACCCGGCGCGGCGCGGGAGGCGAGC
>JASGFF010000088.1:0-8968 GCA_047605685.1 Microbacteriaceae bacterium | reverse complement strand
AGGAGGGCAAGAAGCGGATGAAGATGGTCGGCCGCGTCGAGGTGCCCCAGGAGGCCTTCATCGCCGCGCTCTCCGGCGAGACCGAGAAGAAGAAGCAGTGACGACGAAGCAGTGAGGAGACACCCGTGACGAACAGCGCCCCTCCCGGCTGGTATCCGGACCCGCAGGACCCCGCGACCGAGCACTGGTGGGACGGCACCGGCTACACCGGCTCGCGACCCCGGCCGCTCCAGCCCGTCGTGCTGGGCCACCCGGCCGGGGCGGTGTCGCCCAAGAGCCGCACGGTGGCCGTCGTCCTCGGCTTCTTCCTCGGCGGCCTCGGCGTCGACCGGTTCTACCTCGGCAACATCGGCCTCGGCGTCGCCAAGCTGCTCCTCGGCTGGCTGACCCTCGGCATCTGGCCGCTCGTGGACTGGATCGTCATCCTCGCCGGGGCGGCCCACGACGGCGAGGGGCTGCCGGTCACGAACTGGGGCTGAGCCCTCATCCGCCCGCCCGGGCGCTACCGGCTGCGCCGGGCCGCCCGCACCGCGAGCCGCGCGGCGCCGACGGCCGCGAGCATTCACAGGCTCGCCGGGCGGGAGGTCATCCTCACCCTACAATCGACGGATGCGGCAGAGGGAGCTGTGGCAGCGACCGGTGAGCTACGCCGCCGTCGGCGCCACTCAGGCCGCGGACCTGCTCCGCTACCCGCCCGCCGGCTTCCGGGCCGTGGAGCGCTCCGCGCGCATCGGCCACGGCGAGGCCCGGTTCGCCTACGCGAGCCTCGCCGTGATGACCTGGGCCGTGCAGCGCGGCAGCGGCTTCGGCGTCGAGCCGGTGCAGGCGCCGGAGGAGACGAACGAGATGCGCTACACGCCGGTCGGCTTCGACGACAGCGGCGAGCCGCGCGAGGCCGCGGTCGCCGGCGCGGGGCCCGAGGCCGTGTTCGCGCCCGACGGCACGGCGGCGGTGCTGCCGGGCGACACGGCGATCCTGCGGATGCCTCTCGGCCCCTTCGCGCTCCGCGCGCCGGTGCGCGTGGTCTACGTCGTCGAGGAGCCCGCGCGGCGCGGCTTCGCCTACGGCACGCTGCCGGGGCACCCCGAGCACGGCGAGCAGAGCTGGGTGGTGGACCAGCGCGAGGACGGCAGCGTGTGGATGACGGTGCGCGCCCTCACCCGCCCGGCGGGCCCGTTCTGGTGGTCGTTGTACCCGCTGCTGCGGCTCGGCCAGGCCGTGTACCTGCGCCGCTACCTGCGCGCCCTGAGCGGGCCGATCGAGCGGTCCGAGGATGGGACGGACGGCGGGACGGACGGCGGGGCGCTCGACGGCCCGGACGCGGCGCGCTGAGCCGCACCCCGCCGCCTTACCGGCCCGCTGCCGCGCCGCCGCGCTCGTGGCCCGGACCACGGGCCGCACCGGGTACCGTTGGGGCTCGTGCCCGAGTGCAACCACGGTCTCGAGTTCGCCCTCTGCGACATCTGCTCCCCGCCACCGCCCCACCCGGCCCAGCCCCGCGCCGCGCCGCCCCGCGCGACGACGGCGCGGGCCGCACAGGCTCGGCCCACGGCCCCGGGCGCCCCGCGCGCCGCATCCCGGGCGACCGCCGCCGCACCGGCGCTCGACCCCGCCACCGCGCGGGTGTTCCACATCACCCACGTGGACAACCTCATCGGCATCGCCGAGCAGGGAGCCCTCCTGGCCGGGGCCGAGCCGCTCGTGGACATCTCCGCGCCCGGCGTGCGCGCGGCACGGGCCGCACGCACCGTCGGCGCACTGAGTGTCGCCGAGCACGTGCCGTTCCTGCCGAGCCTCGAGGCACCGCTGTGGTCGGTCATCCGCGCGCGCGGTGTCGATCCGCGGCTGGCGCTGCCCGCGGCGGCCACGGCGAGCGACTTCGTGGTGCTCGCCGCGAGCCTGCGCGCGCTCGGCGAGGTCGCGGTCGCCGACGGCGACGCCGCGCACCCGCTCACCCGCATCCTGAGCGACCGCGAGGGGCGGCTGCGGATGCTGCGGGCGGCGGCCGCCGACCCGGCGGGCCGTGGCGGCGACGCCGAGGTGCTCGTGCCCCACCGGGTGCCGCTGGCGTCCATCGCGGTCGTCGCCGTCGGCTCCGAGCGGGCCAAGCGGCTCGCCGCCGAGGCGCTCGCCTCGGGCGGCTACCGCACCCGGGTGGCGATCCACCCGCCGTGGTTCCAGGGCTGAGCTCCCGGCCGAGAGCCCAGGGGGCCGAGGCTCAGCGACTCAGCAGCTGCGCGCGCTCCGGGTGGGCCTCGAACCACTGGGCGACGTACCAGCACATCGGCACGACGCGACGCGAGGATGTCGCCTCGACGTCGTCGACCGCGAAGGCGACGAGCTCGGCGGCGAGGCCGCGCCCGCGGTGGCGCGGGTTGGTGAACGTGTGGGTGAACGAGATCGCGTCCTCGCGCAGTGCGTAGTCGAGCACCGAGACCACGGCGCCGCCCTCGAGGAGCGCGTAGCGGCCGTGCTCCGGCTGGTGCACGAGCTGCCGGCTCATCCCCGCACCGCCCGCTCGCCGGCCGGCTCCCCGCCCGCCGTCCCCTCACCGGTCGGGTCGGCGGCCGCGGCGTCCTCGAGCGCCGTCCCGCCGGCGGGATCGGCGTGCCAGTCCACCAGCTCCCAGCCGGCGCGCATCGGGCCGTCGCGCATCGGGCCGTCGAGCATCGAGCCGTCGAGCACGACGAAGCCGGTGTTACGCAGCTCGTGGCTGTAGAGGAAGCCGGGCTCCAGGTCGCGCGCGCGCACGACCGCCCACACCCGGATGGCGGCGCCGTGGCCCACCACCACGGCGGTGCGGGCGCCCTCGGCCTCGATCGCGGCCACGTCCGCGTCGAAGCGCGCGAAGAACTCGGTGCCGTCCTCGCTGCCCGGCATCCGCGCGCCGAGCTCGCCGGCCGCCCAGCGCGCCACCACGCCGATGTAGCCGTGCACCGCGTCCCGGTCGGCGCGCCCCTCGAACGCGCCGGCCTGCACCTCGTGCAGACCCGGGCGCTCGATCGCGGCGAGACCGGTCGCGGCCGCGAGCGGTTCCGCCGTCAGCCGGCTGCGCAGCAGCGTCGAGACCGAGAGGGAGTCGATGCCGTCCGGGGTCCAGGGCGCCAGGCTGCCGGCGTCCAGCGCGGCGGGCACGGCCCGCGCCTGTCGCAGGCCGAGCGCGGTGAGCCCCGGTCCCGGGTGGGCCGACTCGATGACGCCGCCGACGTTCGCGGGGGTCTGGCCGTGCCGCAGCAGGATGAGCCGCATCAGGCGGCTGCGGGCAGCGAGGCCTCGATGAGCGCGACGATCTCCGGGTCGTCCGGCTGCACGGTGGGACGGAAGCGGTGCACGGCGCCGTCCGGCGTGATGAGGAACTTCTCGAAGTTCCAGGCCACCCGGCCGGCCTTGCCGGTGGCGTCCGGCGTCTTCTTCAGCTCGCGGTAGAGCGGGTGCGCCTGCTTGCCGTTCACCCGGATCCGCTCGAACATCGGGAACGTCACGCCCCAGGTGGTCGAGCAGTACTCCTTGATCGCCTCCGAGCTGGACAGCTCCTGCAGGAACTGGTTGCTCGGGAAGCCGAGCACCGTCAGGCCGGCCTCGCCGTAGCGCCGCTGCAGCGCCTCGAGCTTCTCGTACTGGGGGGAGAGGCCGCAGCGGGAGGCGACGTTGACGACGAGCAGCACCCGGCCGCTCCAGTCGCCGAGCGTCGCCGACGCTCCGTCGATGGTGGTCAGCGGGATGTCGAACAGGCCCATGGGTCGAAGCCTACGCGCGGGCGTCGCGGCCGCGCCGGGAGCGGACACGACCGTCCTCGTTATCATGAGCGGATGCCGCAGCGCCCGCACTCGGAACGGCCCGGCTCCGGCAGCCCGATGTCCGCCTCGCCCTACGAGGTGCTCGGTGTGCCGCCGACCGCCGACGAGGAGCAGCTGCGGCACGCCTACCGGGCGCTGCTGCGCCGCACCCACCCGGACACCGGCGGCGACGCGGCCCGGTTCATCGCCGTGCAGGCCGCCTGGGAGCGGGTGGGCACACCCGAGGCGCGCGCCGCCTACGACCGCGGCCACGGCCACGCCGACGACGCGCGGGTCTCCTGGGCGCCGCCGGCGCCGGCGCCGCGCGGCTCCCGGCCGCCGGCCCGCTCCCACGGGCATCCGGGCGGATGGCGACGCGAGCGCTACCTCGCGCTGCTGCGCGAATGGGTGGGGCGCGGCGCGGAGATCCCCGACCCCTACGACCCGGCCCTCGTGCGCGCCGCGCCCCGCGAGATCCGGCACCTGCTCGCCGACGCCATCGCCGAGGAGCGCACGGCGGGCATCCTCAGCGGTCTCGGGCTCGGCTACACGGTCTGGCACGACGTGGCGACCGACTCGAGCGAGCAGAAGATCGACCACATCGTGCTCGGGCCGACCGGCCTGTTCGCGATCCTCTCCGAGGACTACGGCGGTGCCGTGACGGTGCGCCGGGGCGAGCTCGCGGGGGAGGCGCTCACCGGTGCGCGGCCGATGGCCGAGCTCGCGGCACGCGCCCGGGCGTTCGCGCGCCGCAGCCGCATCCGGTTCACCGGCCTCGTGATCGTGCTGCCCGACGGCGCCCTCGGGCGCTCGCCGGCCTCGCTCGGCACCGTGCGCGGCGCCGAGGCCGTGGCGGTGGCGCGCTCCGACCTCGCCGCGCTGCTGCGCCGGCCGGCCTCGGCAGGGCAGATCGCCGGCACCGAGCTGTTCGACCTGCGCAGCCGGCTGCAGCGCGGCATCCGATTCGCCTGAGCGAGGGGCCGCCCAGCGCGCGTGCAGCCCGCTGCGCCGAAGCCCATATCCGGCGACCATAGAATTGCGCGCAACCAGGGGAAACGGGGCCGTCATCAAGACCATCAGCTACAACCTGCGCAAGAACCAGGCGAGTGGCGAGCTCCTCGGGCTCGTCGAGCGGTACGGGCCGGACGTGCTGTGCCTGCAGGAGGCGTCGCGGGCCGATCTGCCCGAGCGGATCGGGCACATGCTGCTCGCGCACGCCACGAGCGGCAACCGGCTGGACCTCGCCGTGTACTACCGCGGCGACCGGTTCACCGGCCACGAGTCCCGGGCGGTCTCGCTCAAGCGCGGGCTGCACGACATCATCGCGGCCCCCGCTCTCGAGCGGCTCGTGGGGGTGCGGATGCACGACACCGAGCGGGGCCGCGAGATCGTCGTGGCCTCCTTCCACGCCGCCCCGCTGACCGCGCGGAACTCGCTGCGCCGCAACCAGATCGACGCCGCGCTCGCCGCGTTGCGCGAGCTCGGCACCGGCCTGCCGACCCTCATGGTCGGCGACTACAACTACCCGCTGTTCCAGAAGCGGCTCTCGGCGCTCATGGAGCGCGACGGCTACAACCTCACCCGCAGCGACAAGAGCACCTACTCGCGCTACAAGGTGTTCCGCGGCCACTTCGACTTCGCCACGAGCACCGGCATGGACATCGAGCGGATCGAGACGCTGCCCAAGGGCATCAGCGACCACCTGCCGATCCTGGTCACCGCGAACCTGCGCGAGGAGCGGGCCGCGGCCTGAGCTGACAGCCCTCGAACCGTTGGAAAACGGTCACCCTGGACTCGCTTCGGATCGTCGAGTGGTACGACGCCATCACCCGGCTCGTCCGCTCCCGGCTCCCCATCGCCGGGACCCGCAGGCGATCGCTCGACTACCCTGAAGAGCGGAGAAAGAGGAGCCGTCGTGACCGCTGTTCGCGCACACAACGCCCCCGTGGGCGTGCGCGGGCTCCTGCTGAGCGCCGCGGCAGCGTCCCTCATCATCGCCGGGCTCCTGGGCATGCACACGCTGACCACCTCCCACGACGCGGCGATGCTCACCGGAACAATCAGCAGCGCAGCTCAGGCGGTCAGCGCGGCAGTCGGGAGCGACGGCCCAGCCACGACGGCAGACGCGACGATGAGCGCTGCCGGCATGAGCCCGGCTGGTGCTCCCGCGACGGCTGACGGGCACTGCGTCAGCGGCGACTGCGGCACGTCGATGCCCGATCACACGATGCTGACAATGTGCGTGCTGGCGTTGCTGTCTGTCGCGATCGTGCTGCTCGCCCCCGCCGTGCTCGCCCGGTTCCGTACCGGCACGCCGTTCCCGCAGCCCAGCCCGGCACTGCTGCTGCGAACGCTGCCGCCCCCACACCCACCCTCACTCCACGTCCTGTCGATCAGTCGCACCTGATTCGCCTGCCGTCGTCCCCTGCGCACCGCCCGGTGCCGGCGGGGATGACGCTTCGCCCTGCCCGGGCGACGAATCCCCTCTCACGACCGATAGACAAGGACACCTTTCCCATGCGATTCCGCACTACCGCTGTGGCCTCCGGGCTGCTCGCCCCCGCTCTCCTCCTCGCCGGCTGCACGTCCGGCGACGACATGTCGGGCATGGATCACGGCTCCGGCACCTCCAGCAGCCCCGCCTCTTCTCCCTCGACGTCCACGTCCGACGCGAACGCGGCCGACCGGATGTTCGTGACGATGATGATCCCGCACCACCAGCAGGCCATCGAGATGGCCGATCTGATCCTCAGCAAGGACGGCATCGACGAGCGGGTCACCGCTCTCGCCCAGCAGATCGATGACGCCCAGGGACCGGAGATCGACACCATGACGGGTTGGCTTGAGGACTGGGGCACCCCCTACGACGACAGCTCGCCCGATCAGGACATGGGGGACACGGACGACGGGATGATGTCCGACGAGGACATGGCCGCCCTGGAAGCGGCGACCGGCGCCGATGCCGCCCGACTGTTCCTGACCGGCATGATCGCTCACCACCAGGGTGCTGTCGCGATGGCGCAGGACGAGGTCGACAACGGGCAAAGCGCGGAAGTGGTCGCGTTGGCCCAGCAGGTGATCGACGGGCAGACCGCCGAGATCGCCACCATGCAGGAGATCCTCGCCTCCCTCTGACCTCCCTCTGACGAGGTCCTGCGCGCCGGGCAGGGGCCGCCCAGCATCACGGGGCGGTCCCGCCCGGCCGTTCCCATACAGCCAAGCGCGACACCTCCCGGCATAGGCCGGAGCACGACCACGGGATCAGCCTGTAGCGGGGCACCGATGTCGTCGATGGTGAGCGAGAACGGAAATGACCCCCGACCTGGGACCGAAATCCCAGATCAAGGGCCATCCCACATCGGTGCGCGAGGGGGGACTTGAACTCGATTAGCCCCTCTCGCGCACAAGCTCCACGAAGTGCGTTCTGGCCCGTGTTTCCGTGCCTCGCGGCCCGTGCTCACCCTGACGTAATGTGTCCAGATGGCGAACGGCTTGAGCACCGGCCGGGGCGACCTGATCCAGACCCGTCGCAACAACTCGGAGGTGGGCGTGGCGAACCGGCAGACCTGGATCGTCCAACACGTCGGCACGGACGGCGACCTGTGGGTCCGCGACGCCGCCAGCGACCGGAAGCTGCAGCGCACCATGCACCTGCCGGCCGAGTACGTCGCGGAGCACGCGCACCTGGCCTACGCCGCGACCGCCTACGGCGTCCAGGGCATCACCGCCCCGGAGTCCCACACGATCCTCTCCGACGCTCTCGACGCGGCTGGGGTTTACGTCGGCCTCACCCGCGGGCGGGAGGCGAACCGCCTGCACGTTGTCGCCGCGGACCTCGGGGACGCCCGCGAGCAGTTCACGGCCGCACTCGAGCGCGACCGCGCCGACCGCGGACTCCGCGAGGCGACCGAGCGGGCGAAGCTCGCCGTCGCCGGGATCGTCGCGGACGGCCCGGTCCGGGAAGTGAACGACGAGCGCGCCCGCCTCGCAGAGCGGATCGAGGATGCTGAGAAGGGAGCGGCCTGGTGGTCGAATGCGGCTGCCAGTCTCGACCGTTAGGCGGCCGAGCACGGTGCCGCCTACGACGCGCAGCAGGCCCAGGTCTCCGCTGCGTGGGAGCAGGTCGAGGCGGTGCGGTCGGCGGTGGTGGCCTCGCTGGTCGAAGCGGCGACCGCAGACGCGGTGACGCTCACGGACGCGAAGGATCGGGTGCGCGAAGCCGACGCCGCGCGGCGCGCGGCGGGCCAGTTGCGGAGGCGAGGGGCCGAGCGCGTCCGGCTCGCCACCCGGCAGGATCGCGCCGCGGTCGAGACAGCCGTGCGGGATCGCTCGGGCTCCGCCCCGAGCAGCCCCGAGAGTGCCGGCCTGGACCGAGGACGTCGCGAGAATCCGGGCGGACGCCGATCCCCAGGTGGTCGGGGCCGGTCAAGCAGCCGAGCACGCCCAGCATGAGGTCAGCCGACTCGCGGCAGAGCAGATGAGCGAGCGGGAACAGCTCTGCCGCGCGATCTACCGCGCCCCCTGCAGCCGCGTCAGCACCAAGAGCTACACGCGCTGGGCCGCGAAGGACCGCCGCCTGCTCGCGCAGATCAAAGCCCTCCCGCCCGCGCAGGGAGCCGCCCTGATCCGCGAGCGGGCCGAGGCAGAACGGATCGCCGCCGCCGCACTTGCCGAGCGCGCCGCACGGCTGCGGACGGCCGCACACGACCCGCACCGGCCGAGCCCGAACACTCGCCCGGACCTCGGGCCGAGCCTGTGAGCCGCACCCCGCGGGTGCGGAGAATACTCAGCTCTCCTCGGCCGCGATCAGGGTTTCGTAGTTCTGGCCGCCGTAGTAGACACCGTGGATCTCGACGGTCGCCTCGTGGACGGCGAAGGCGATGACGGCGCGGCGGCGGAAGCCGCTCGTACGCAGGCCCGGCCGCAGACCGTCGCGGGCCAGGCCGATCATCGGGAACTCCGCGAGCCCGTCGCAGTAGTCGAAGATCGCGGAGACGTAGCCCTCCGCGCGGTCGGGGAAGCCAGACTGCTCCGCGATCCAGAGGTAGAGGTCGGTGAGCTGCTGGCGAGCGCGGGGCGAGTAGACGACGCGCCGGGTCACGAGTCGCGCTCGGCCAGCCGCTGCGCGTGCAGCTCGGCCAGGTGCGCGCGCATGTCGGCGGCGCTGATCGCCCGCGAGGGGTCGGCGCGCA
>JASGFF010000087.1:0-9025 GCA_047605685.1 Microbacteriaceae bacterium | reverse complement strand
GGCGGCGTCCGTGGCGGCGTACGTGGCGGCGTACGTGGCGGCGTCCGTGGCGGCGCGCGTGGCGGCGTCCGTGGCGGCGTACGTGGCGGCGTCCGTGGCGGCGTCCGTGGCGGCGTCCGTGGCGGCGTCCGTGGCGGCGCGAGTGACGAAGGCCGTGGCGGCGACCGTGGCGATGTCCGTGGCGGCGCGAGTGACGGCGTCCGTGGCGGCGACCGTGGCGATGTCCGTGGCGGCGCGAGTGACGAAGGCCGTGGCGGCGACCGTGGCAACATCCAGCGGCGGCACTGGAATCCCCGAAGCCGCACGCACCCCACGAGCCGCTGCCATCGCAACGCCCGCCATCAGCTCGGACTCGGACACGCGAATACCCAGACGAGCCGCATCCGCCGGATGCTCCCGCACCCACCACGCACCAGCAGCGACCGACCCCGCAATCGCCGCGACCTGAGGCGACCGCACGAAAACGATCCGCTCGGGCGGTGTCAACCCGGCCGCCTCGTACAGGCCAGCGATCGCAGCACGCATCTTCGGCTGGTCGGCAGGCTCAGTCGAGAACGCGTTCGCGATCCACTTGTCCCGCCACTCATCGAGACGAGCCCGGTGCTCCGGGTGGTCATCGAAGCTATACGTCATCAGTGCTCCTCCATGTCGTCGAAATAGTCAGCAGCGCGCTCATCCGCCTGCCGGTCGTGGCACAGATCCGAGTCAGGATCCGGAGCCGAGATCTCGTGAGTGATCTCACAAGCCAGACACCAGTACTCCGCCCACCCGGTCTGATCGGTGACGATCGCGGGCACGTCCTCACCCGTGTACGGGCACCGCATCATGTCGAGGTACGACATCAGAGACCCGTCGGCTGGTGAGCGATAGCGATGGCAAGGAGCACATTCGCGACCGTCAGGACCGCGGCGACGACCCACAAGGCGCCAGTGAAATGGGATCGGGGGACCGGCTGCCACGTCGACCGGCGCATCATGCCGCCACCTCCTCGACGAGACCCCACACGGTGTGCAAGGTCTGCCTCGCCGGCCGGCGACGGACGTGGTAGTAACCGGTGGCCTCCACCACCCCCGCCTCGACGAGCTCGTGTCGCGCGGTCCTGATCCGCGAGTCCGCGAACGGGACACCATGCCGGCGGGCGAACTCGACGATCTCGAAGTCCGCAAGCGGACCGTGCTTCTGAAGGACCGCGATCACGAAATCCCGGGACGCGGCCGGGTCGACCCCATCCCTCGCAGCATGGGAGGTGAGCGGGTCCGTAGCACGCACATCCGCACCACCAGGGAACACCACGGGCGGCATGTCGTCACGTCGCAGGATGCTGACGACCGTGTCGAAACTGGTCACGGGCGGCCCCCTCTCATCAGGGCGAGCACGTCCCCATCCACCGGCACAGCCGCCGTGTCCCCGTACACGAGCCAGTCACGGACCAGCTCCGCGACCGGTTCGTCACACACGGTCAGGGTCAGACGCCGGACGCTCACGCGAACACCACCACAGGGATGCCGTCGATGAGCCACTCGTACCAGCAGCAGTCCTTACGTTCACCCATGTCCGGCGCGCACCCCGTGTACGCGTACACGGCCTGCACCGCACCGATGAGCCGGGCAGCGTCCCTCGAAGCGTGGAACGTGATTTCCGCGACGTTGCCGACCACCCGGACGTCGGTCGACATTTCTGGCACGTCGAGCCGACCGACGAGATCACTCAACTCCTTCAACCGGTCCGCGACCGATGCTGTAGTCTTGGTACTGGTAGTCATGTTCTGGCTCCATTTCTCGGCCCCCGCCCACCGGGGGCCGTTCTCATTTGGTCGAATGGTCAGCGAGCGCCCACTCGGCGAACGCGACCTGCTCCTCCGTCAGGTGCGGACGAAGGACCGCGAAAAACTCGTGCGCGGTCATCACGCCACCGTCAGACGGGTCGAGAGCCACACGTCGAGGTCGGCGGGGTAGTAGACCGTGAGCCGGCCGTGCTTGTACGCCCGCGGCCCCTCACCCAACGCCTTCAGATTCCGGAGCGTTTTCGGCGCGAGCCCCACGTACGCGGCGGCCTGCGTCACCGTCAACACCGGACCCCGCGACATCACACGTCCGCCTTCTGCATCGAAACGCCGGCCTTCTCCAGCACCCGCGCGAGGGACTCCGGTCGCACCCGCGCCGTGTTCGACGGGTGAGCGACCCCGTCACTGTCGGTCCATGTCGAGGTAGTGATCTTGAACCAGTGCAGGTACCGCTGGTATGGGAGCCGCGACCCGGACTGGATCACCCCGGCGTCACGGAGCCGGTTGAACAGCGTCGTCCGGCCGATGCCGCCAAGCTTCGCCACGACCTCCATCGTGTAGAACCCGTCAGCATCCATGAGCGCGTCGTACGCGGCGACCTTCGGGGCATCCTCGATGGCTTTTGCTTCGAGTGCTTCTACGCGGCGCGCTTCGGCGGCGGCGAGTTCGAGTGCTTCCGCGAGCGACGTCGGCACCTGCGATCCGAACTGGCCGGTGCGGCGGATGCTGGGGAGCACCTCATGCGTCACCCAACGGCGAAACGCCTTCGCTTCGGGCTTGTCCGAGCGCATGATCAGCTCGTAGATGCCCGGCTCATTCAGCACTGTCGCGCGCTGCGCTCGGCCAAGGGAATCGGTGATGTCAGCCTGGCTGACCCCATCCTCATCGAGCCGCGCGATAGCCATGCGGCCGTTCGCGAAGCCGAGCACGGCGGTCACATCGGCGGCGACGAACCACGGCTCCCCATCCACCAGCACCGTGCGGACCGACATGTCGCCATACCGGAACACATCCAGGGCGCTCATCACGCCACCGCCTTCGCGACGAAAGCACTCGGGGCGATCTCGGAGGCCGGCACATCGAGCGCCTTCGCGATGCGCACCAGTTCGGAGACACCGAAGTCGCCGTTGGCGTTGATCTTGCGCAGCAGGGTCGTCTCGGGGATGCCCGTTGCGGCCGAGAGGCTGCGCTTCGACATGCCCGACCGGTACAGAGCGGCGGCGACCTTGTCGGCCACCTCGCGGGTCGTGTCACTCACCATGCGGGCTACTTTACACGCCGTTTGGTGTGTGTCAAGCCAGAAAATGACCCCGTTTGGCTAGTGCTACACACCGGACAGGCGATAGAATGCACCGCGTGGATGACCTCAACACATACGCCGACGCCTTCGTGCAAGCCGTCGCCGCCGAACTCCGCGCCGAACGCGCAGCACGCAAGCTGACCTTCAAGGCGCTAGTGGCGACCACCGGCCTGCACGAAACGACGCTGGTCCGCTATTTCAAGGGCGAGCGCGACATTCCCATGACAATGCTCGCGAAAATCTGCCGCGGGCTAGGTGTCGACCCGAGCACTCTCCTCGATGACGCCGCCAAGCGCGTCGAGCGCAGCCAGCATCGCGGAGGGGCTGATGCCTAGCACTCGTGCAGCAACTCCGATGGCGCTCGCCCTCATGCGACCTCCCCTAGGTTCGAATGTATATTCGATCATGCTAGACGATCCCTCGGACATGGGACACCCCCAGCATGGGTAGGACGCCGCTCCCGATCGAGACATGGGGTCGCATCCGCCGCACCACCATCGCCGGCGTCCCGACCGCGGTCGCGTACTACCGCGACTCCGACGGCCGCACCCGGAAAGCACAACGCACCGGGAAAACACCGGCCGATGCTGAGAACCGGCTGCGGCGAGCACTCCGCGACCGTCTCGCGCCGACCGGGGAGACAATCACACGCGAGTCGCCCCTGTCCGCCCTCACAGGCCCGTGGCTCGACGAGCTGCGCGCCGCGGGCCGCGCGCCCGCGACGCTGTCCCGCTACGCCGGGACCATCCGCGCCCACCTGACCGGCCCGGTCGGGGAGGTCCGCATCCGTGAGGCGACCGTGCCCCGCCTGCAACGCGTCGTCGACCGGGTAGCGGAGACGGCGGGCCCGAGCCAGGGCAGGATGCTTGCCGTCGTGCTGACCGGGATGCTCGAGCTCGCCGTCAGGTACGGGGCCGCGCAGGCGAACGCGGCCGAGCACCTACGCCTCCCCTCAACGGAGCGTGACGAGGTGCGCGCCCCCACCGTCGAGGAGGTGCGGGCGCTGCGGGCGCTCATGGCCGCGTACGACGCCCGGCCCCTGACCCGTGGCACATCGATCCGTGACCTCGCGGACGTGACCGACATGCTCCTCGCCACGGGTGCGCGCATCGGCGAGGTCCTCGCCCTCAGGTGGACGGACATCGACATCGAGGCGGGGAAGGTCACGATCAACGCGACCGTGATCCGCGGCGAGACGGGCGGGCTGATGGTGCAGGAGCGTCCGAAGTCGTCGACGTCGCGCCGCATCCTCACCGTCCCGCCGTTCGCTGTTGATCTGCTCGTCAGGCGACGGGTGTCGGCGTACTGCGAGTGGGTGTTCCCGTCCGCGGTCGGCACGGCTCGGTGGCCGGAGAACGTGCGCACCCAATGGGTTGCTGCGCTCGCGGGGTCGGAGCTGTCGTGGATGACGCCGAAGTCGTGCCGGAAGGCGGTGGCGACGCTGCTGAAGGCGACGGAGGGGGTCGAGGCGGCCAGGGTGCAGCTCGGGCACGGGTCGGCGCAGGTGACGGAGGCGCACTACATCCAGCGGCCGACGGAGCGCCCCGACGTGTCGTCGGCGCTCGCCCGGTTCGTCGAAAACAGCGAGTAAATAGCGACCTGGGCCTTCTGGAACCCCCGCTCGGCGGGAGCATTCCGGGAAAAATGCTGGTCAGAGCGGATGACGGGAATCGAACCCGCGCTATCAGCTTGGGAAGCTGAAGTTCTGCCATTGAACTACATCCGCGTAGCGCCCTCGGAGTATACCGACTCAGCCCTTCGTGACGTCCCAGAGATGGTGCACCGGGTCGTGGGAGAGGTAGACGGCGAAGCTGCCGAGTGTGAAGCGGGCACCGTCGCCGCGCCGGCCGGGGCGCGCCCAGCCGGTCGACGGCACGGTCTCGAGGGCGGCCGTGATCTCCGCGGCGGCGGCGAGGAGCTGCTCGGCCACGGCCGCCGGCTCCTGGGCGGCGTAGTCGTCGTCGCGGGCGGTCGCGTCCTGGTCCCAGTCGGGGAACAGCGGGTCGTCGTGCTCGAGCATGAGCCCCAGGCGGTACCGGCCGAGGCGCAGCACGTCGCGCACGTGGGCGGCGTACTCCAGCGGCGACCAGGTGGCGTCATCCGGCCGCTCGCGCACCCCGGATCGGCGCAGCACGTCGGGCCAGGCGGCGGCGTTGGCGCGCAGGATGCCCGCGACGCCGGTCGCCTCGATCGAGCGGGCGTCGAAGCCGCACTCCGGGCAGGGGCGCTCGAGCACCCAGGTCCAGTCCTTGGTGTCGGGGATGATCGGCATGGTTCCATGCTGGCGCACCGACGCCGCCCGCTACCCTTCAGTTCGTGCCAACCTTTCCCGCCGACATCGTCGATGCCGTGCTCGCGCACATGAACGGCGACCACTCCGACGACAACCTGCTCATCGCCCGCGCCTTCGGCGACCCCGATGCCGAGACCGCCGTCATGACCGAGCTCGACGAGGGCACCGGTAGCTGGATCTTCACCGTCGGCGGGGATCAGCGTCTGCTCGAGGTGCCCTGGCCCTCCGGCGAGATCAGCGAGCGCCACGAGATCCGCCGCGAGGTCGTGGCGCTGTACGAGCAGGCCTGCGCCCGGCTCGGGGTGGCGCCGCGCCCACACTGACCGGCCAGACCGACCGGCTAAACTAAGGCGAGCCTAAGCTGGAGGTCCCGATGGTCGTCGTTCCGTTCTCGCAAGCGCTGCGCGAGCGCACCCGTTCCGGCCACTCGCAGAGCGAGGGCGCCTCCTTCATGGAGGACCTCATGTCGGGTCGCGGTTCCCGGGACGACTACATCTCGCTCGTCGCCCAGCACTACTTCATCTACCGGGAGCTCGAGGCGGCCGCCGAGACCCTCGCCGGTGACGAGGTCGCGGCCGCCTTCATCACGCCGCAGCTCATCCGGCTGCCCGCGCTCGAGAGCGACCTGGCCTTCCTGCTCGGTGCGGCCTGGGCCGAGCGCATCGCCCCGCTGCCGACGACGGTGCGCTACGTCGCGCGCATCCGCGAGGTCGCCGCCGAGCGCTGGGCAGGCGGCTTCATCGCCCACCACTACACCCGCTACCTCGGCGACCTCTCCGGCGGCCAGATCATCCGCACGCTCATGCAGCGCCAGTTCGGCTTCGAGACGAACGGGGTCGGCTTCTACCTCTTCGACCAGATCGCCAGCCCCAAGGCGTTCAAGGACCACTACCGCGAGCAGCTCGACGCCGTCGACTGGGATGACGCGGAGCGCGACCGGGTGATCGGCGAGGTGCTGCTCGCCTACCGTCTGAACACCGAGCTGTTCAGCGACCTGGCTCGCGCGCGCGACGCGGCGATCGCCTGAGCGCGACCGCACGGTTCAGGCGCGCACGCCCGGGATCGCCTCGACGCGCGACATGAAGCGCACGACGTCCGCGTCGACGATGATGTCGCTCGGCCTCAGCGGGCGGCTCAGGTGCAGCCCCTCGAGCGCGGTCAGCCGGCTGAGAGCCACATAGGTCTGCCCGGGCGCGAACGTGCGCTGGCCCAGGTCGATGAAGGCCCGGTCGTAGCTCTTGCCCTGGGACTTGTGGATCGTGACGGCCCAGGCCAGACGCAGCGGGAACTGGGTGAACTCGGCGACCACGTCCTTGCTCAGCTGCTTCGTCGCCGGGTTGTAGCTGTAGCGGTAGCGCTCCCAGGTGGAGGGATGCACCTCGTGCTGCTCCCCGTCGAGCTCCACCCACACCGTCGTGTCGATGCGCGTGATGGTGCCGATGGAGCCGTTGACCCAGCGCTGATCGGGGTCGTTGCGCAGGAACATGACCTGCGCGCCCTTCTTGAGCTCGAGGCTCTCGTCGGCCGGGTAGCCCCGGCCGCCGAAGTCGCCCTCGATCTCGGCGCGGGCCGTGAGCGCGCGCCCCGGCAGCCGGGCGAGCCGGGAGGCGTTGATGCGGCTGACCGTCGCGTTCGTGGTGGCGAGCGTGATCGCGTCATCCGGGGCCGGCCGGGCGCCGGCGGCGTTGAGCGCGTCGGCGATCTCGGCCGTCACCCGGCCGAAGCGCACGGCGTTGAGCATCCAGCGGAACTCCGGCTCGGCCTGCCGGTGCACGGTGCTCAGCTCGAAGATCGTCAGCGCTGCCTCGTCCCACACCCGGGCGTCGAAGAACCACATCGAACGGTAGCGGTCGGCGAAGTAGGCGCGCTCCTCGCCGTCGCCGGGCACGGGGGCGAGCTGGAACGGGTCGCCGAACAGCACGAGCTGCACCCCGCCGAAGGGATCGGCGCGCCCCCGCGCCTGCCGCAGCGAGCGGTCGACGGCGTCGAGCAGATCGGCGTTGACCATCGAGACCTCGTCGATGACGAGCGTCTCGATCGAGGTGAGCAGCCGCTTCGTCTCGCCGTACTGCACGATCGCATCGTCGGCGATCACCCCGATCGGCAGCCGGAACAGCGAGTGGATGGTCTGCCCACCGACGTTGAGGGCCGCCACGCCCGTCGGCGCGGTGACCACGAGCCGCTTCGAGGTGTGCGCCGCGAGGTGGGCCAGCAGCGTCGACTTGCCGGTGCCCGCTCGACCGGTGACGAAGACGTTCTCCATCGTCGTCTCGATGCGCTCGAACACGGCCTGCTGCTCGGCGGAGAGCTCCGTCATCCCGGGCCCTCCCCTCGAACGGCGCCCCACCCTACCCTGCCGCGGATGGCGACCGTGAGCGCGAGCAGCGCCACGGGGATGCCGCCGAGCCAGCAGACGAGCACGGCGGCGGCCCGCTGCGCGGCGAGCGCGTCGGTTCCCCAGCCCATCGCTCCGTACCAGTCGGCGAGCAGCAGCACGGAGCCCTCGTGCAGCACGAGGCCGAGCGCCGCGAGGGCGGCGAGCAGCACGGCCACGGCGAGCGCCCGAACAACCCGCCGGCCGGTGGCGAGGACGGCGCGCACCAGCAGGCATCCGGCCGCGAGCGCGTGCAGGGTCAGCCACTCGTGGCCGAGGCGATCCGTCGTCGTCCAGCGCAGCAGCGGCGGCCAGAACAGCAGCAGCCAGAGGCTGGCGGCGAGCAGCGCCGCCGCGAGCAGCGGATGCGACAGCACGGCGGCTGCTCGCCCTCGGCCGAGGGTGACAAGCCGCTCGCACGGACCGTCCGGACGCACCCGAGCGAGGCGCAGCAGCAGGCGGCCGGGCGCGGCGGGCACCAGCAGCAGCGGCACGAGCAGGCCGAGCGCGAGCAACTGGCCGAGGTGCGCCCCGAACAGGTAGCGCTCGTAGGCGTTCGGGCCACCGCTCGTGACCAGCAGCAGCACGAGCACGCCGGTGAGCCACAGCGCGGTGCGGCCCGGCGGCCAGCGCTCGCCGCGGCGACGCAGCCGGATGACGGCCGCCGGGTAGAGCCCGGCGGCGAGCGCGCAGCAGATCAGCCAGCTCGCGTCGGGATGCCAGCGGCCCACCAGGCTCGCCGCGGTGAGCGGCGGCGGCAGCGGCTCGCCGGTGAGCAGCTGCGCGGGGGAGGCGCCGCCCGTCCCGTCCGCCGACGCCGTGCCCAGCCCGGCGACCGCGTACACGACGGCGATACCGGCGAGCACGCCGAGCACGGCCACGAGCCCGAGCCGGCCGAGCGCTGCCCGGCGGCCCCCGAGGGCCCCGGGGGGCGCCGGACGCAGGACGACCGCGGCCGCGAGGCCGATCAGCACGCCGACGCCGAGGTCGAGCAGCAGGCCAGCGAGGACCGTGGCCGCGGTGATCAGGCCGACGGCCGCGGGCGAGCGCACCGCGAGGCACAGCGTCGCGAGCGTCGCGCCGACGAGCGCCGTCGCGAGCAGCTGCCGTCCCGGCGCGGTGCCGGTCGCCCAGGCGCCGAGCGCGACCCCGAAGTCGGCGTCGGTGTCGAGGGCGCGACCGCTCACGACGAGGAAGGCGAGGATGCCGCCGGCGACGGCCGCGACCGTCCAGGCGACCGCGGCGACCGCGGCGGCGTCGAGGGCGCGGCCGCAC
>JASGFF010000086.1:0-9211 GCA_047605685.1 Microbacteriaceae bacterium | reverse complement strand
CTCCCGCCTGGCCGCGCTCGGACGCGCCCTGGTGCGCGGCCGGGCGAGCGACGCCGCCTGGGTGCGGCCGGCGCTGCTGGCACTGCTCGTCGGCACCGGCGCGCTCTACACGATCAACCTCACCGCGAACGGCTGGGCGAACAGCTTCTACGCGGCGGCCGTGCAGGCCGGCACCCAGAACTGGGAGGCGTTCTTCTACGGCTCCTCCGACGCGGGCAACTCGATCACCGTCGACAAGCCGCCGGCGAGTCTGTGGATCATGGGGCTCTCGGCGCGCGTGTTCGGGCTCAGCTCGTTCAGCATCCTGTTCCCCGAGGTGCTCATGGGCGTCGCGACGGTCGGGGTCACCTACCTGACGGTGCGGCGGCACTTCTCGCCGCGGGCGGCGCTCGCCGCGGGCGGTATCCTGGCCCTCACGCCGGTGGCCGCGCTCATGTTCCGCTACGACAACCCGGACGCGCTGCTCGTGCTGCTCACCGCGCTCGCGAGCTACTTCACGCTGCGCGCCGTCGAGGACGGCCGGCTGCGCTGGGTGCTGTGGGCAGGAGCGATGGTGGGCCTCGGCTTCCTCACCAAGCAGTTGCAGGCGTTCCTGGTGCTGCCGGTGCTCGCCGCCGTCTTCGCCTGGGCGTCGCCGCTCGGCTGGCGTCGGCGCCTCGTCCACCTCGGCGCGGCCCTCGGCGCCGTCGTCGTGAGCGCCGGATGGTGGGTCGCGATCGTCGAGCTCGTGCCGGCGAGCTGGCGGCCCTACATCGGTGGCAGCCAGGACAACGACTTCCTGGAGCTGACGTTCGGCTACAACGGCTTCGGCCGGCTCACCGGCGAGGAGACCGGCAGCGTCACCGGCGGCCGTGGCGGCGGCGCGGGGGCCTGGGGCGACACCGGCATCCTGCGCCTGTTCGGCGACGACATCGCCGGGCAGATCGCCTGGCTGCTGCCCGCTGCGCTCGTGCTCGCCGTGATCGGCATCGTGCTGCTGCGCCGCGCCCCCCGGGTGTCGCCGGCCCGGGCGACACTGGTGATCCTCGCCGGCACGATGATCGTGACGGCGCTCGCCTTCAGCTTCATGGCCGGCATCTTCCACTCCTACTACACCGTCGCGCTCGCCCCGCCGATCGCGGGGACCGTCGCGATCGGGGCGAGCCTGCTGTGGGCGCGCCGCTCGGCGTGGTGGGCGCGCATCGCCGTCGCGGCCATCGTGCTCGGCACAGCCGGATGGTCCTTCGCGCTGCTGTCCCTCTCCAGCGACTTCCTGCCGTGGCTGAAGTACCCGGTGCTCGGCGTCGGCCTCGCCACCGCCGTCGTCGCGCTCTTCGCCCACCGGCTGCGCTCGCTCGCTGTCGCGACGCTCGCCGGCGCGCTCCTCGCCGGCCTCGCCGGCCCGCTCGCCTACACGATCGACACGATCGCCACGGCGCACACCGGCTCGCTGCCGACGGCGGGGCCGTCGACCGGATCCTCTGGGCACAGCGGCTCTGGGCACAGCGGCTCTGGGCACGGCGGTTCGGGGCACAGCGGCTCTAGCAGTGCCTCTGAGAGCAGTGCCTCTGGGGGCAGTGCCTCGGGGGGCAGCGGCTCTGGTCATGGCGGTTCGGGGCACAGCGCCTCAGAGCGCAGCGCCTCCGTGCACAGCGGCGGGGGCGGCAGCGACGGCGCACAGAGTGGGGCTGGGCAGCAGCAGGACGGCCGGGACACCGGCGGCTCCGGCCAGGGCGGTTCGGAGCGCTCTGGCTACGGCGGCTCTGGCGACGGCGGTTCTGGCAGCGGCGGTTCTGGCAGCGGCGGCTCTGGCAGTCTGCTCGGCGGTGGCGGCTCGGCGAGCAGCGAGGTGGTGGCCCTGCTGGAGGAGGACGCCGACGACTACACCTGGGTCGCCGCGACGACCGGCTCGAACAACGCCGCCAAGTACCAGCTCGCCAGTGGTGGCGCCGTCATGCCGGTCGGCGGCTACAACGGCAGCGACCCCAGCCCCACGCTCGAACAGTTCGAGCAGTACGTCGCCGACGGCGAGATCCACTACTACATCGCGGGATCGGTGGGCGCCTCGAACGGCGGCTCGGATGTCGCGAGCCAGATCGCCGAATGGGTGGAGGACAACTTCACCGCGCAGACCATCGACGGCGTGACCGTCTACGACCTGAGCTCAGGAGCCTCCTCTTCCTCCGACACCTGAGCTCGCCGGGCGGGGCTGTGCCCGCCCGGATCCCGGCCCGCATCCGCCGCCCCTCCCGCACACTCGGGGCCGCGGATGCGGGCCTCTTCTGTGCGCCGCCCCGTGCGCGGATCGGTTGTGCAGGAGAATCCGGCCTCTTACGACTCGTATTGGGTCGCGAACACAGATTTTCCTGCACAACCGATCTTGCGGGGTCAGCCGCGGCCGGATGCGGCCCGGGACCGGCGGGAGAGGCTGTCGACGATGACGGCGAGCACGAGCACCGCCCCGGTGATCATGTAGCGCACCGAGGAGTCCAGGCTCAGCAGGTTCAGGCCGTTCGAGATCGAGGTGATCACGATGATGCCGAGCAGGGCCGAGTAGGCCGAGCCACGGCCGCCGAACAGCGAGGTGCCGCCGATGACCGCCGCCGCGATGGCGTTGAGGTTGGTGTCGCCGCTGCCGCTCTGCTGGCTCGCCGCGCCGAGCCGCGCCGCCGCGAGGATGCCGCCGAGGGCCGCGAGCGTCGAGCAGAGCACGAACACGCTCACGTAGACGCTGCGCACCCGGATGCCGGCGCGACGGGCCGCCTCGACGTTGCCGCCGATGGCGTACAGGTAGCGCCCCCAGCGGGTGCGGGTGAGCGCGTAGTTCGCGATGACGACGACGGCGATGAACACCAGGAAGATCGCCCCGATGCCGCGGCCCTGATTGAGGTAGACCGCGACGGCGCCGGTGAGCACGAGCAGGGCACCCGCGCGCAGCGCGATGCCGCCGGCGTTCATCCCGGACAGCCCGGCCCGACGCCGGGACTGTGAGCGGCGGGCGAGGGAGAGCGCGTACACCGCAGCGGCGATGACGACGAGAGCGTAAGAGGCCCAGTCGGGCAGGAACGTCTGGCTGGCGAACTGCACGATGCCGGACTTGAACGGGATGTTGATGGAGCCGTCGGGCCCGAGCACGAGCAGCTGCACGCCGAGGAAGGCGAGCAGGCCGGCGAGGGTGACGACGAAGGCCGGCACCCCGAAGCGGGTGAACAGCAGGCCGTAGAGCAGGCCGATGGCCGCACCGGCCGCGAGCGCCACCAGGATCGTCAGCCAGATGCTCCAGCCGGCGCCGACGAACAGCGTGCCGATGATCGCGGCGGACAGGCCGCTCACCGAGCCGACCGAGAGGTCGATCTCGCCGAGCAGCAGCACGAGCACGATGCCGACGGCGATCGTGCCGGTCGCGGCGCTCTGCAGCGTGAGGTTCACCAGGTTGAACGGGGAGAAGAACGTCGGGTCGAGGATGCCGAAGACGGCCCAGATGACGACGAGCCCGACCACGACGGGCAGCGAGCCGAGCTCGCCGCCGCGCACCCGGCGGCCGAAGGCGCGCACGGCACCGCCGATCCCGGTCGCGGCGATGAGCCGCTCGTCCTGCAGGTCGAGGGCGACGGTGTTCAGCGTCTCGGTGCGCACGGAGCCGCGGCTCTTGGTCTTGGTCGAGCTCATTGCTGCTCCTCAATACTCTCGCTGGCGCCATCGGCGGTGGCCTTGCGGGCGGAGCGCCGGGTGACGGCGTTGTCGTTGGCGCCGGTGATGGCGGCGATGATCGTCTCGCTCGAGACCTCCGAGACCCGGAAGTCGCCGTTGTTGCGGCCCAGGCGCAGCACGACGATGCGGTCGGCGACCGCCTGCACGTCGGCGATGTTGTGGCTGATCAGGATGACCCCGAGCCCGCGCTCGCGCAGCCGGTCGATGAGGTTGAGCACCTCGGCCGTCTGGGCGACGCCGAGCGCCGCGGTGGGCTCGTCCAGGATGACGATCGTGGGGTCGCCGATGAGCGAGCGGGCGATCGCGACCGTCTGGCGCTGGCCGCCGGAGAGCGAGGCGACAGGGGTGCGCACCGAGGGGATCTTGGCGCTCAGCTCGCGCAGCAGCGACCAGGAGCGCTGCTCCATCTCCACCTCGTCCATGACCGGCCCGCCGCCGAGCTCGTGTCCGAGCCACAGGTTGGCGACCACGTCGAGGTTGTCGCACAGGGCGAGGTCCTGGAACACGGTGGCGATGCCGAGCGCGCCCGCGTGGCTCGGGCTCGCCACCGTGACCGGGCTTCCGTACATCTCGACGGTGCCGGAGTCCTGCGGGTGCACCCCGGCGAGGATCTTGACGAGCGTCGACTTGCCCGCGCCGTTGTCGCCGACGAGGGCGACCACCTCGCCGGCGTGCACCTCGAGGGCGATGTCGGTGAGCGCCTGGACGGCGCCGAATCTCTTGCCGACCCCGCTCAGGGACAGGATGAGCTCTCCCGTCTGGGGGCTCGGTGCAGTGCTGGTTGTGAGCGTCATTGCGTCCTCGTTCGTGTCGCCTGCGGTGCGATGTCCCACGGTGGGGACGGCCGGGGCGCCCGGCCGTCCCCACCGTGGGCTGCGGGGTGCTACTGGATGCCGGCGGCCGTGCAGGCGTCAGCGTAGTCCGCGGTGCAGATGTCGTCGACGCTCCAGAAGCCGTCCGCGACCACCGTGTCCATGATGTTGTCGATCGTCACCGCCACGGGGGTGAGCAGGGTGGTGGGCACGCCGTCGGTGTCATCCGACTGGCCCTCCGGGGTGGTGCCCTGGGCGAGCGCGTCGGCCGCCTCGGCCGCCGCCTGCGCCTCCTGCTTGATCGACTTGTAGACGGTCATGTACTGCTCGCCGGCGACGATGCGCTGGATGCCGGCGAGCTCGGCGTCCTGGCCGGTGACGATGGGCCACGGGTCGATGCCCGCCGACTGCATGGCGGCGATGGCGCCGCCGGCGGTGCCGTCGTTCGCGGCGTAGACCGCGACGAACTCGCCGGCGTACTTGGTCACCTGCTGCTCCATCCAGGCCTGGGCCTTGTCCGGGCTCCAGTCCGGCGTGTCGTACTCGGCGAGCAGGTCGAGGCCGCTGTCGTCGAGCACGCTGTGGGCGCCCTCCTTGAAGGCGGTGGCGTTCGAGTCGGTGGGCGAGCCGTTGATCATGATGAGGCCGCCCGAGGTCTCGCCCTCGGCCGAGAGGCCGTCGAGGAGCGTCTGGGCCTGCAGCACGCCGACCTGCTCGTTGTCGAAGGAGACGTAGAACGCGAGGTCGCTGGAGCTGATCAGGCGGTCGTAGGAGACCACCGGGATGCCGGCGGCGGATGCCTCGGAGACGATGCTCGCGGCCGCGTCGGCGTCGACCGGGTCGAGGATGAGGACCTTGACGCCCTGCGCGATCGCCGCCTCGGCCTGCTGCTGCTGCTTGTCGGCATCCTGATCGGCGTTCGAGTAGACGATGTCGTAGTCGCCGAGCTCCTGCAGGTCGGCGGTGATGAACGGCTTGTCGAAGGTCTCGTAGCGCGTCGTCGAGGACTCCGGCAGCAGCAGGCCGATCTTGACGGCGTCGCCGCTGCCGCTCGTGCTGTCGTCGCCGCTGTCCGAGGACGAGGAACAGCCGGCCAGTGCGCCGATCGCGAGCGCCGAGGTCGCCGTGACCACGGCTGCGCGCTTGAAGGTGCTCTTCATTGAATTACCTTTCATGAGTGCGGTCGCCCTCCTTGGCGACGGCGCCCAGCATGACAGCCGGGACCGTTGGCGTCAAGTATTGAACGCAAGGCCGATGCAACGTCTTGATAACGCCCGGTCACGGTCGGCGAGGCGGAGGGACGCGCCGCTCAGGAGTGGGCTGCGCGGGTGGCGGCGGGGGTGTCGATCGCCCGCAGCGGAAGCTCGCGGGCCGCGATCGAGATGGCGCCGACAAGCTCGGAGCGCACGCCGAGCGCCGCGTTCACGACCTCGACGCCGGTGCCGGAGCCGCGCAGCGAGTTCGCCTCGAGGGCGTGCCGCAGCGGCGCGAGCAGCTGCTCGCCCGCCTCGGCGAGCTCGCCGCCGACGACGATGAGAGCCGGGTCGACGAGGTCGCACAGCGCGGCCGCGGCCTGGCCGATCTCACGGCCGGCGTCCGCGATCGTGCGCCGGGCGGCGCCGCCGCCCGCGTCGGCGCGCAGCACGAGGTCGCGCACCCGGTGCATCCCCGGGTCGTCGCGGAAGCGCGCGAGCAGCGCCGCGCCGCCGGCGACGGTCTCCAGGCAGCCGCGCTTGCCGCAGTGGCAGACGGCGCCGCCCCGGTCGACGCTCGTGTGCCCGAGCTGCCCGGCGCGGCCGTGCGCGCCGCCGAGCACCCGGCCGCCGACGACGATGCTCGTCGTGATGCCGGAGCCGACGCGCAGGTAGACGAAGCTCTCCACGCCACGGCCCTCGCCGTGCCGGGCCTCGGCGAGCGCGCCGGCGTTCGTCTCGCTGTCGACGACGACGGGCTTGGATACCCGCGAGCCGAGGGCCGACTGCACGGCCACGTCGTGCCAGCCGGGCACGAGCCGGGGCACGGCGATGCGGCCGTCGACGGGGTCCACCGGATAGGGCACCGCGACGCCGACGGAGAGCAGGTCGTCGAAGCCGGAGTCGAGCGACTCGAGCATGTCGGTGAGCATGAGGGCGACCCGGTCGAGCTCCGCGTCGTGCCTGTGGTCCGGGGCGAGCGGCACGTTGTGCTCGATGAGCACGGTGCCCATCACATCGGCGATCGCGATGCGCATGTGCCGTGACGAGACGTGCACCCCCGCGACGAGGCCGGCCTGGTGGGCGAGACGCACCTCGATGGCGCGCCGGCCGCTGCGCGCCGTGACCGCCGTCTGCAGCACGCCGGCCGCCGAGAGCTCCTTGACGATGTTCGAGACCGTCGCCGGGGAGAGGCCGGTGACGCCGGCGAGCTCCACCTGGGTGAGGTGGCCGTGCACGCGCAGCCCCTCGAGCAGACGCGTCCGGTTGGCTTCACGAAGTGAAGATTGAGAGCCCGGCTGTGGGCGCGGTCTGGCCACGCGGCGACTATACCCGCCCCTTCTGGGGTCGCCGGCTCGGTGCCTTCATCCCTCAAACCGGCACGGCCGCAGATCGGTTATGCAGGAAAATCCGCTCTCCGACGGCTCGTATCGGGCCGCAAGCAGGGATTCTCCTGCACAACCGATGTCAGCGGGCGCGGACCTTCACCGTCGTCGAGGAGGACTTCTTCGCCGTCGTGCTGCCGTAGTACACGGCGACGAGGCGGTGCTTGCCCTTGCCGAGCTTCGGCAGCTTGACGACGAGCTTGCCGTTCTTGGCCTTGGTGAGCGTGAGGATCTTGATCGTCGAGCCGTCGACCCGCAGCCGCACCTTGCCGGTGGGCTTGCTGACACCGCGCACCCGGATGACGAGCTTCGAGCCCTTCGTCACCCTCTTGGCGACGGTGATGCTCGTCTTCGTGGCGGCCTTCGTGGTCGTTGTGGCGGCCGGCACCGTGACGCTCGTCGTCGCCGTCGAGCCGCTCACGTCGCCGGGGTCGGTGGGCTCGAACGTCACGGTGACGCTGTGGGTGCCGGTGGCGAGGTCGAGCGGCAGCGAGACGGTGCCCTGGTCGGCGAGCGTCGCGGCGGCCGTCGTGGTGCCGGCGTCCGGCACCGTCAGCCACAGCGTGCCGGGCACGGCGAGGGAGCCGTCGTGCCGCACGGTCACGACGAGCGCGCTGCCGGAGGCCGAGCCGGTGGCCGTGACGGTGGTCGGCAGCTTGGTCACGGTCACCGTCCGCACCGCCGAGCTGCCGACGTCCGGATAGCTGGCCACGACGTTCGAGCTGCCCACCGGCAGCGCCGTCGCCGGGATGCCGATCGAGGCACTGCCGTCGTCGAGGGCGCTCTGGCCGATCGTGGTGCCGTCGTCGGTCGCGAACGTCACGGTGCCGTCGGCCGTGCACTCGAGCGTCCCGGTGCTCGCGACGGTGGCGGTGAGCGTGCCGCCGCCGACGCCCCACACCTGGGAGCCGGTGGCGCTGAGCGACACCGCGGCGCTGTCGGCGGTGCAGTCGCCGGCGAACGTCACGGTCACCTCGGCGGTGCCGTCCGCATCGAGCGAGTCGACGGTGACCTCGAAGCCCTCGCCCGGGCTCAGCAGCTCGGAGCCGGCGACACCGTAGTCGACGCGGCAGGAGCCGGGGGCGTCCGAGCCGTCGGATGCCGTGTAGCTGCCCATCAGGCGCACGAGGCCGTCGCTGTGGCCGGTGAGCGAGGGCGATTCGGCATCCCAGTCGCTCGGGACGCGGTACTCGAGGTAGTACTCGGTGTCGGTGACCGGGTCCTCGATCGAGTAGAGCTGGGTGCCGCTGTCGCCGCCGAGCGGCGCGATGCTCAGGCTGCCCGAGGCGGTGACCTCGGTGGCGTCGGCCAGCCCGAGGGCGACCCGCGTCGAGGACGACAGGTTCGGCACCGAGTCTGGATAGGCGTAGCCCATGATGTCGAGGGTGTCCAAGTACTCGTTGGTTCCCTGGGCGCACTCGGTCGCCCCGGTCGCGAGCGTGTTCGCGTGGGCGAGGCCGAGGTTGTGGCCGAACTCGTGGTCGACCACCTGGGGTGCGTAGTCCTCGTCGTTCGCCTCGAGGGTGGCGAACGTCCCGCCCTGGATGTCGGTGGAGCCGACGAAGCCGAGGCCGACGGCGCCGGAGCTGTCGACGCAGCTCGTGCTCGACTCGATCGGCATCACGAGCAGGTGCGCGTAGCGGCCGAACCAGTCCATGCCGCCGTAGGGCAGGCCGGTGTCGTGCGCGGTCAGCGCCGTCGCTCGCTCGAGCAGCGCCGTGATCGTGCTGCTGTTGCCGCAGCTGAACTCGTCGACATCAGTGTCGTAGAGATCCTCGAGCGTCTTCGAGGACACGCGATTGAGCGTGCTCGCCGACACCGTCGCGTAGCTGCCGTACTGCACGACGACGTCGCCGTCGCTCTGGGCGCTCCAGTAGTCGGCGATGTCCTGCACGGCGGCCTCGGCGGCCGTCTCGTCGTTCACGTCGTCGTCGGTGCTCGTCGTCGTCTGCACGAACAGCACGTACACGGTGTGGCTGGCGCTCGCCGCCGAGAGCAGCGGCCCCGCGACCGAGGACTCGGCGCCGTCGGGCATCGGCAGGCTGTCGTCGTCGGTGCCGGTGGCGGATGTCGGGGTGGGGGGGGGCGCGGGCCCCCGGGCCCCCCCGCCCCCACCCCCCCCCCCCCCCCC
>JASGFF010000085.1:0-9291 GCA_047605685.1 Microbacteriaceae bacterium | reverse complement strand
ACTTCTTCGAGCACTACAAGGACCTCGAGCCCGGCAAGTGGGTCAAGACCGAGGGCTGGGAGGGCGCCGCCGCCGCCGAGCAGATCGTCGTCGACGGCCTCGACCGCCGGGCCGCCGAGGGCCACTGACCCCGCCCGGCGCCGGCGCGACCCCCGGGCGCGGACGGATCAGCCGACGCCGAGGGTGATGCCGCGGTTGGCCATGAACACCTGGGGGTCGGTGACGAGGCCGTCGATGCGCACGCCGAAGTGCTCGTGACATCCGGTCGCGATGCCGGTCTTGCCGGCGCGCGCGATGAGCTGGCCGGCGGTGACGGTGTCGCCCACGCTCACGAGCATGCCGCCGTCCTCGATGTGGCCGTACTCGATCTGGATGTCATCGCTGACGTCGATGCGGATGAAGTTGCCGTAGACGCCGTTCCAGCCCGCGTAGGAGACGGTGCCGGCGTGGGCGGCGTACTCGGGCCCGCCGCAGGCGACGCCGATGTCGGTGCCGAGGTGGAAGCCGGTGAAGGGGTACACCCGTGCACCGAACTTGCTCGTGATCGAGCCGTAGCCGGGATTCGTCCAGCCGTCGACGACCTTGCCGGTGTCGACGGCGCCCGAGGTCGCATCCGCGGCGGCGGCGGCAGCAGCAGCTGCCGCGGCGGCGGCGCGCGCCTTGACGCCCTTCTCGTAGTCGGCCTTGGTGGTGTCGAGGTTGTCCTCGGCGATCTCGAGCAGCGCTTCGAGATCCTCCTTGTGCGCGTTCTCCTCGTCGAGCGCCGCCTGGGCCTCCTGGGAGGCAGTGTTCGCGACGGCGAGGGCGGCATCGGCATCCTGCTTGTACTGCTTGAGGATGCCGGCCGCGACATCGGCCTGGTCGCTGAGCGCCTTGGCGGTGTTCTCGTCCTGCTCGGCCTTCTCGTAGACGCCCTGCCACTGCTCGGTGAGCTTCTCGGTCATGCCGTAGTCGTAGAGCGTCTGCTCCGGGTCGCTCGCGCCGACGAAGAGCGAGACCGTGAGGTCGCTCGGGCCGCTGCGGTAGAGCTGGGCGGCGAGCTCGGCCGCCTGCTTCTTGCTCGCCTCCGCGGTGTCGGCCGCCTGCTGCGCCTGGGCGTCGAGCGTCTGCACCTTGATCCCCTGCTCCTGGTATGCCTGATCGGCCTCCTGCGCCTTCGTGCCGGCGGCTTCGGCGGCCTGCTGCTTCGCGGCGGCGGTGTCCTCCAGGCCCGAGATGACCTTCTTGAGCTTGTCGATCATCGCCTGGCGCTTGGCGACGTCGGCCTTCGCGTCCTGCACGTCGTCCCAGGTGGGATAGTCGTCGGCGCTCGCGCTGACCCCGCCGACGACCACGGTCGAGCCGGCGAGCAGCGCGACCGCGAGCAGCGCGGCCGTCAAGCGGGCGCGGCGCCGGCCGGGGCGCTCGCGCAGCAGGCTCAGGCGCATGGGTCTCCTCTCCCCGCCCCGGATGTGCCGTCGATGTCATCCAGCAACTCTGTTAACACTATTAACACAGGTCACGCCAGCAACGGCGAATCGACTCGGCGGGCGTCCCGGGACTCGCCCTCGAGGCTAGGCGGCGGGCGAAGGACGGCCCCTCGGCCTCGCCGTGAACGGCGACATCCGTCATTTGGCATTTGTGGGGCCCGCCCGTATGCTTGTGCGTCGGTAGTCACGAGGTCCGCCTCGCGGCCCCATCGTTTAGTGGCCTAGGACGCCGCCCTTTCACGGCGGTAGCACGGGTTCGAATCCCGTTGGGGTCACGACGCTCACGACAACTCAACATGTATGGCCCTGTAGCGCAGTTGGTTAGCGCGCCGCCCTGTCACGGCGGAGGTCGCCGGTTCAAGTCCGGTCAGGGTCGCGGAGCGACAGAGCCTCTCCTCGGAGGGGCTCTTGCTCTAGGGGACACCACCCCACGGCTCTGTAGCTCAGTTGGTAGAGCGTTCGACTGAAAATCGAAAGGTCACCGGATCGATGCCGGTCGGAGCCACCGCCTAAAGTCGCGGTCCGTCAGGCCTTTTCCTGCCTGACGCCTCGCTTCTGCCCCCAGTCCTGCCGAGTGCGGGCCATTCTTGGGCCATTTCCGCGGTCGGACTTGCCCTCGCGGCCTGCCCCAGCGCCCTTGCTGGTGCCGCCGCCGAGAGCCTGGTCGAGCACGGCTCCGGCGCGCAGCGCGACGCCCTTGCGGCGTGGGAGTACCGTTCGGTGATCTGGAGGCTGGAAGTGCCCGAGGGTCGCCTGCACGTCCAGCGCGCTGGTGCCGGCGTCAAACAGGATGATCGTGGCGAAGGTGTGCCGGAGGTCGTGCATCCGCAGGTCGGGCCGGCCGATCGCCGCCCGCAGCGCGTCCCAGTCGACGGCGCGGCGCGCGTTGTGGTTGGTGAGCCGTCCGCCGTCGGGACCGGCCAGCAGCAATTCGTCCGGCTGCTTGCCGCGGGCGGCGTCTTCGACATAGGGACGCAGTGCGGCGATCAACGGCACCTCGCGCGACTTGTGGCTCTTGGGGCTCTGCTCCACCAGTTCGCCTTCCACCCCATTCGGTAGGTCAGTTGGAACGTTGATTCGACGCTCCAAGTCGAGTAGCAACACAGCGCCGACGTTCCAACTGAAACCGGCTTTCAGTTGGAAGTTGAGATCGTGGATGCGGCGAAGTTCGTGGACTCGGAGTTAGGCAGCGCGACGCGCGAGCCGGGGAACAAGCATGCCTTCACCTACTACCTGCCGAAGCCGATCCCGCGCGGGCTCGAGCTGTCCGGTGACGTCGTCGGCGCCCTGTCCGATGCTGACGCGGCGCTCGGACACCTCCAGGGACTCGGCATGCTCATCACGGACCCGAGCCTGCTCATCGGCCCGTACCTCCGCCGCGAGGCACTGGCCAGCTCCAGGATCGAAGGCACGCAGGCGTCGCTCTCCGAAGTGTTCCAGTCTGAGATCGACGTCGATGCCCGGAACGACGACACCGCCGAGGTCTCTCGCTACCTGCAGGCGACGCAGCAGGCATACGAACTGGCGAAGAACCTGCCGATCACGCAGCGCCTGATACTCCAGGTCCACACAACGCTGCTCACCGGCGTCCGTGGTGAGGAGAAGCTTCCAGGCCAGTTCCGCACGACCCCGGTATGGGTCGGCCCGGCCGGCGCGACACCGCAGACCGCGATCTTCGTGCCGCCCCTCCCGCGGCACCTCAGCGACCTGATCTCCGATTGGGAGCGGTTCGTGAACGACGAAGGCAAGCGGCTCCCCGCACTGATCCAGGCCGCGCTGATGCACTACCAGTTCGAGACGATCCACCCGTTCCTCGACGGCAACGGTCGCATCGGCCGCCTCCTCATCAACCTGCTGCTCATGGAGCGCGGGCGACTCCCACTGCCGCTGCTGTATCTGTCGAACTACTTCGAGACACACCGCGATGAGTACTACGACCGCCTGCAAGCAGTTCGCGAAAAGGCCGAGATCGAGGAGTGGCTGACGTTCTTCCTTCGTGCCGTTCGCGCTCAAGCCGACGACGCAGTGAATCGTTCACGGACGCTGGTCGCGATCCGCGAGGAGTATCACCGCGAGGCGATCAAAGAGCGCTCGAACCTGCCGCGGCTCGTCGACATCATCGTGCGGAACCCGTTCGTCACGGTGAAGCACATCGAGGAGCAACTCCAACTGACCAACCAAGGCGCCCGCAACCTGATCAAGAACAGGGAGGCACGAGGCTGGCTCTAGAGCCGCGGCACACACGGTCGCGGCGGACGAGAACTGTGGCACTCGCCCGCGATCTTCGAGGTGATCGAGGCCCCGATGGGCTACCAGGACAGTGACTCCGCGAATGCCGGAACGGCCTCCTCCTAGGGTGTGCCAAGCCGACGCCCGGCCGAGGTTAGGCTGGCGGGACGGCGATGGATCCCCGCCGGAGCGCCCGGGCGCTCGAACCGCCGCCGTCGGCTGATGGGCCTACCTCAGGAACTTGCGCGGAGCGAAGGTGGCTGACGCATGACCGGGACGCACCAGGACGCTCCCCGCCGGGACCCCGAGCGGCCCTGGGCCGAGGGGTTCGAGGCCGACGGGCCCAAGGGGCTGCCTATCGACAGTGATGTCGAGGTCGACGACGTCCCCCCGGGTTCCGGGCCGCGGCCCGTGCGGCTGCGACCGCAGCACCTCGGCGTCGTGTTCCTCGGCGGCGCCCTGGGCACCGGGGCCCGGGAGGCGCTCTCGCTGCTGATCCCCGCCGCCGGCGGCTTCCCGCTGGCGATATTCGTGATCAACGTCACGGGCGCCCTCGCGCTGGGCGCCGCCCTCGAGATCCTGCTGCGCCTGGGGCCCGACGAGGGCCGGCGCCGGCGGCTGCGGCTGTTCGTGGGCACGGGGCTCATCGGCGGCTACACCACCTACAGCACGCTCGCCGTCGGTGTCGCGCAGGCGCTCGCCGTCGGCGACGCCGTCCTCGGCATCCTCTACGGCCTGCTGAGCGTCGTGGCCGGCGCGGCGGCCGGCTTCGCCGGCATCGCCCTCGGCACCGAGGCGCACCGGCGCAGGACCGCGCCCGCCCGGCAACGGCGGCAACGACGGTGACGGCGCTGCTGTTCGTCGCCGTCGCCGGAGGGCTCGGGGCGGTGCTCCGCTTCGTCGTCGACGACCTGGTCCGGGCCCGCTTCACGACGCTGTTCCCCCTCGGCACCGCCGTCGTCAACGCCACCGGATCGCTCGCGCTCGGCGTGGTCACCGGCCTGGCCCTCGGCGCCGTCCTGTCGCCAGGATGGGAACTCGTGCTCGGCACCGGCGTCATCGGCGGCTACACGACGTTCAGCACCGCCAGTCTCGAGACGGTGCGCCTGCTGCAGGACCGCGAGCCGCGCCTCGCCCTGCTCAACGGCTTCGGGATGCTCACGCTGACGGTGCTGCTCGGGCTGCTCGGGCTGTGGCTCGGCTCACTGGCCTAGCTGGCTACGGAACATCGAGCCCGGCGAGGAGTGCCTCGACCCGGCGGCGGATCTCGTCGCGGATCGGGCGGACCCGCTCGATCGTCAGGCCGGCCGGGTCGGCGACGGGCCAGTCCTCATAGCGCTTGCCGGGGAAGACCGGGCAGCTATCGCCGCATCCCATCGTGATGACGACGTCGGAGTCGCGCACCGTCTCCGGGATCAGCACCGCCGGGACTGCGGTGCGGATGTCGATGCCCTCCTCTGCCATCGCCTCGACGGCGACCGGGTTCAGCCGATCAGCGGGCGCGCTGCCGGCGGAGAGCACCTCGACGCGGTCGCCGGCGAGGGCCCGCAGGTATCCCGCGGCGATCTGCGAGCGCCCGGCGTTGTGGACGCAGACGAACAGGATGGCGGGTCTCTCGCTCATTCCCCTCCTCCCCCCACCCCCAGTGTGCCCGAGACCCGCCAGGCACACCGAGGAACCGCTGTGCCCACGACCGGCGGGCCTCGGGCGACGCACACGCTCGCGCCGGGGACGAGGCGGGCCGGACCGCGGATCGGCGCGTCATCGTGCCGCAGCGGCCGCGAAGGGCGCGGGAAGCTCATAGGCGGACCGGGAAGCATCGAGGCCATGGCACCGATGCGCCCGAGCAGCACACAGTCCAGCAACACACAGTCCAACAGCACACAGTCGAACAGCACAGCACCGGACGGCACGGCGCCGGGCCATCACGAGCCGAGCCGCCGGGGCCCGAGCATCCGACACCGGCTGGCGTCGCTGCTGCTGCGGATGACACGGCGGGGCCGTCGCACCGCGGCGGGCCTGCCCCGGCAGATCGCCCGCCGGGACGCACGACGGGCGCCACGGCATCCACCCGCGGTCTCGGTGAGCGGTCTCGACGTGGAGGCGGTGCTCACGAGCGATCGCGACGACGCCCTGCGGGTGTGGACGCTGCGCGACCTCTACCCGGTCGCGCCGCTGCCCGCGCCGCGCACGGTGATCCTGCTGCCGGGCGGCTCCTACGTGGCCCGCATCCGGCGCGTGCACTGGCGGCTGGCCGCTTGGCTGGCCCGGAGCGGTGCGACCGTGCGCGTCGTGCTCTACCCGCTCGCCCCGCGGGCGACCGCCGCCGCCGTGGTGCCCGCGGTGGCGGACTACATCGCCGCCCAGGTGCGCGCCCACGGCGCCGGGACCGTCGCCGTCGTCGGCGACTCCGCGGGCGGCGGCCTCGCGCTCGCCGCCGTGCAGCGCCTCGCGGCCGAGGACCGGCCGGCCCGGCTCGTGCTCGTCTCGCCCTGGCTCGACGTCGCGGTGGATGACCCTCGCAGCCTCGTCACCCGCGACGCGATGCTCGGCGTCGAGCGGCTGCGCGCGGCGGGGCGGCTCTGGGCCGGGGAGCTGCCCGTGGACGATCCGCTCGTGAGCCCGCTCGCGGGCGACCTCGACGGCCTGCCGGCCACGACCGTCTACTCGGGCACCGCCGACCTGCTGCATCCGGACGCGATCCGGCTCGCCGAGCGCGCCGAGGTGCAGCTGGTGCTGCGCGAGGGGCTCATGCACGGCTGGCCGATCGCCGCCGGCATCCCGGAGGCGCGGCGGGAGCGCGCCGCGCTGCTGCGTGCCGTGCTCGGCGAGGACAGCGGCGAGGACGACGGCCAGAACAGCAGCGAGGACAGCAGCGAGGACCGCGACGACGGCTAGGGTCCGTCGCACAGAGGAACGGGAGACGAGCGGCGGCACGGGATGACGGGCGGCGCCGGCCGTGCGGGCGGCGCGATGCAAGACTGGACCGGATGCCCCAGCAGCGTCCGCCCCGCACCCCCGCCCCCGCGACGGCCCCCGCCGTGCGCGCGGCGCTCGGCCGCGTGCGCGGTGCCGAGAGGGCACGGGCCGAGGGAGCACCGGCCGAGAGGACACCGGCCGAGGGCGCACGCTCCGGCGCCGCGATCGGCGTCGACGACGTCGAGACGCTGCTCGGCGCGCGCGGCGACGCGCTCGAGGAGCTGATCGAGGCGGCATCCGCCCTGCGCGACGCCGGCCACGGTCGCACCGTCACCTACTCGCGCAAGGTGTTCCTGCCGGTGACGACGCTGTGCCGCGACCGCTGCCACTACTGCGTCTTCGTCGACACCCCGGGTGCGCTCGCGCGCAAGCACCAGGCCGCCTACATGAGCCCCGAGCAGATCCTCGGCGTCGCCCGGGCGGGAGCGGCGCTCGGCTGCAAGGAGGCGCTGTTCACGCTCGGCGACCGGCCCGAGGCGCGCTGGGGCCAGGCGCGCGACTGGCTCGAGGCGCACGGATACCGCTCGACCATGCACTACCTGCGCGAGATGGCGGCGCTCGTGCGCCGCGAGACCGGGCTGCTGCCGCACATGAACCCCGGCGTCATGAGCCCGGCGGAGCTGCGGATGCTGCGCCCGGTCGCGCCGAGCATGGGGATGATGCTCGAGACCACCTCCCGGCGCCTGTTCGAGGAGCGCGGGCAGGTGCACCACGGCTCCCCCGACAAGGACCCGGCCGTGCGGCTCGCGGTGCTCGCGGACGCCGGCACCGCGCGCGTGCCGCTCACCACCGGCATCCTCGTCGGCATCGGCGAGAGCCTGCGCGACCGGGCCGAGTCGCTGCTGGCGATCCGGGCCGCGCACGAGCGGCACGGACACATCCAGGAGACGATCGTGCAGAACTTCCGGGCGAAGGACGCCACCGCCGCCCGTGACGCGGCGGACGCCGACGCGGAGGAGTACCTCGCCGCGATCGCCGTGGCACGCCTGGTGATGGGCGCCACGGCGCACATCCAGGCCCCGCCGAACCTGCAGGACGCGGCCGAGCTCGGCCGGGTGCTGCGCGCCGGCATCGACGACTGGGGCGGGGTGAGCCCGCTCACCGCCGACCACGTGAACCCGGAGCGGCCCTGGCCGCAGATCGACCAGCTCGCCCGGCTCACCGCCGCGGCCGGCCACGAGCTGCGCGAGCGGCTCACCGCGCATCCCGAGTTCATCGGGCCGGAGTGGACGGATGCCGGGCTGCTGCCGGCCGTGCGCGCGCTCGCCGGGCCGGACGGACTGGCGGCCAGACCCGCGACGACCAGACCCGCGACGACCAGGCCCGCGACGACCGGGCCCGCGACGACCAGGCCCGCGACGACCGGCGCCGGCCCCACGAGCAGCACGAGCAGCACGAGCAGCACGAGCAGCACGAGCAGCACGAGCAGCACGAGTGCCGGCGTACCCCACCGCGCCACCACCGGAACCGCCCTCGAGCGCGCCCGAAGCGCCCCGGAGTCCCTCGGCGACGCCGAGCTCGTGGCGCTGCTCGGCGCGCGCGGGGCCGAGCTCGACGAGCTCGCCGCGATCGCCTCCGACCTGCGCCGCTACACGGTCGGCGAGTCGCTGAGCATCGTCGCCAACCGCAACCTCTCCGCCGACGCCCCCGGGCTCGGCATCGCCGACGTCGAGGCCGTCGCCGCCGACGCCTGGGCGCTCGGCGCCACCGAGCTGTGCGTGCAGGGCCGCGGCGAGCTCGACCAGCTCGAGCTGGCCCGGGCGGTGAAGCGGGCGGCACCCGACATCCACCTGCACGCCTTCCGCCCCTCCGACGTGCTGCACGGCGCCGCGCGCGCCCGCACGAGCGCCGCCGCCTGGCTGCGCCGACTGCGCGAGGCGGGCGTCGACAGCGTGCCCGGCACCGGTGTCAAGGCCGGCGACCGGCGGATGCGCCCCGGCATCGACCTGCCCGCCGCGCACTGGGCGCGCACGGTCGAGGCCGCGCACCGGGCCGGGCTGCGCAGCACCTCCGTGCTGTTCTACGGCGGGCTGTCCCACGGAGGCGGCGAGAGCCGTCACGAGATCGTCGCGCACCTGAGGATGCTGCGGTCGATCCAGGCGGCCACCGGCGGCTTCACCGAGGTGGTGCCGATGCCGTTCCCGGATGCCGCGCTCGGCATCGACGAGCACCGGGCGGTGACGGCGGTGACCCGGCTCGCGCTCGCCGGCTCGATCGCGCACGTGCAGGCGGCCTGGACCCGGCTGGACCCGGAGGCCGTGCACGCCGTGCTGCAGTCCGGCGCCGACGACCTCGGCGGCACCCTCTACGACGGCCGGGTGCTGCCCGAGGCGGGCGTCGAGCACGGCCGCGAGCTGCCGCTGACCGACGCCGCGAGGATCGCCCGGCACCTCGGCCGGCCGCTGCGGCAGCGGACCACGCTCTACGGGCAGGTCGCGGGTCCGGCGGTCGGGGCCGCGGCCCCCGCCGCCGCCCCACCGCCGACCACCCCGCCGACTCGGTCGTCATCCACGCTCGCGGCGCCCGGACCGTCACCCGCGCCGCCCGCGCCGGGCCCGCCGCCTCCGCCGGGCCGCCACGACGACGTGCTCGTCGTCGGCGCCGGCTTCGCCGG
>JASGFF010000084.1:0-9320 GCA_047605685.1 Microbacteriaceae bacterium | reverse complement strand
GAAACCCTGCCCGATGAACAGCGGGGCAGGGTTGGAACTTCGACCAAATGGTGGATCTGAGGGGACTCGAACCCCTGACCCCCTGCATGCCATGCAGGTGCGCTACCAGCTGCGCCACAGACCCAGGTCTCCGGCATCCGCCGGAAAGCAACCCGTTCAGGGTACTACATCCGGTAGTCCGCTCGGACCACGACGGGGCTCAGTCGACGGCGCGCGCGGGCAGTTCGACGGGCAGCACCGGGCAGTCCTTCCACAGCCGCTCGAGCTGGTAGAAGATGCGGTCCTCCTCGTGGAAGACGTGGACCACGAGGTCGCCGAAGTCGAGCAGCGCCCAGCGGCCCTCGGTGCGGCCCTCACGGCGGATCACCCGTTGGCCCGCATCGAGCAGCCGGTCCTCGATCTCGGAGGCGATGGCGAGGACGTTGCGCTCGTTGCGACCGGAGACGAGGAGGAACACGTCGGTGAGCGGCAGCGGACCGGAGACGTCGAGCGCGACGAGGTCCTCACCCTGCTTGGAGTCGGCGGCGGCCGCGGCCACCGCGAGGAGCGTGCGGGCGTTGTCGGATGCTGTCACGAAGTCCTTGGGGTCACATCTTGAGCACGTAGACCGCGAGCAGGCCGACGACAGCGACCACGAGCGCCCCCGTGATCACGATGCCGACGGTCATCAGGCGGCTTCCGCGCGGCTTCTGGGGCTGGGCGATGACGCTGTTGGTCGAGGTGTGCGTGCTCACCGCGCGGATGGCGCGCACCGGGGCCGAGTCGTTGCTGACGACCTCGGCGTCGAAGGCGTCGAGCAGCCGGTCGACCTCGGAGCGATCGAGGGAACGCGCGTCGCCACCGAGGCTGCCGAGGCTCTCGGGCAGCTGGATGGTGCCGGTGACGAGGATCTCGCCGGTGCCGTTGATGACGCTGGAGAAGTCCGGCTCGGGCAGCGAGGGCAGGATGATCGCGCTCGTCGTCGTCACATTGCCGCCGCCGACCTCACGGCTCAGCGTGTTCTCGAACACGTCCTCCTCGTCGTGCTCGGCGCCCATCCGCGACCAGTGGTTCGCCGGCGGCGTGTACGAGGCACGCGCGTGCGGCGGGGCGAAGAAGTCGTCGGCGCCGTCCACGTCGGGCGCGCCCGCCGGGGCGGATGAGCCGGGGGCCGATGCGGCCGGGGCGAACGCCTCGCCGGCCTGCACGAGCGGTTCCGCAGGCGCGGGGCGCGCGGGCGCCGATGGTGTGGACGCGGCCGGCGCAGCCGCCGGCTCCGCGAACCAGGGGAACGAGGTGGGCACGTCCGCGGCCGGCGGCTCGGCGAGCTGCGGCGCCACCGGAACCGGCTGCGGCGGAGCGGGTCGCGACGCAGCAGCCTGCGGCGGAGCGGGTTGCGGTTGGGCGACCTGCTGCGGAGCGGCCCACTGCTGCGCCTCCTGCGACGGAGCAACCCGCTGCTGCGGGGCGGGTTGCGGTGCCCAGGCCTGCTGCTGAGGCGCCTGCTGACCCACGGTCTGCTGGTGGGTGGGTGCCGGCACAGCCGGCGGCTCCGCTGCGAACTGGCCGGGAACCGGATGATCAAGAACCGAATGACCCGGAACAAACTGGCCAGGAACGAACTGACCGGGAACGAACTGACCCGGAGCCGAATGGCCCTGGACCGGCTGGTCCGGATGACCCGGCTCGGCCGGCGGGGCCGCGGCGCGCCGTCTCGAGGGCAGCGGCCCGGCGGCGGTCCCCGGCAGGGAGCCGGCTGATGCCGCGACCGGCGAGGACGCGAAGCGGAGCGCGTCGTAGAGCGCCGAGGGCGAGGCAGCCGGGGCCTCCGGCTCGACGAGCGGGGTGGCCGTCGCCGCCGCCTCGGCCTCCATCATCCGCAGCTCCCGCCGCGTGAGCGGACGCTGCACCGCCTCGGGAGCAGCCGACCGGAAGGGATCCCCACCCGCCGCTCCAGGCGCGCCCGACGGCGGCGCAGCGACGGGCGCCTGCCCCGCCGCGGCAGCCTGCTCGACCCCGGTCTGCTGCTCGGCCAGCAGCCGCTCCTGCTCACGGAGGGCGCGCCGCGACTGCGGCGGCTGGCCCTGGAACGTGGTCATCGTCTACTCCGGTAGAGGTGGTGCTTGGAGATGTACTGCACGACGCCATCGGGCACCAAGTACCACACCGGGAAACCCCGGCTCACCCGATCGCGGCAATCCGTCGAGGATATCGCCAGCGCGGGGACTTCCAGCAAGCTTACGCCCTGCTCCGGCAGCCCCGAGACGGAGAGCAGATGTCCCGGGCGGGTGACGGCGATGAAGTGGGCGAGATCCCAGATGTGGTCGACATCCTTCCACTCGAGGATCTGCGCGACGGCATCCGCCCCCGAGATGAAGAACAGGTCGGCGTCCGGGCGCGACCGCCGGATGTCGCGCAGCGTGTCGATGGTGTAGGTGGGACCGCCGCGGTCGATGTCGACCCGGCTGACGGTGAAGCGCGGGTTGGCGGCCGTGGCGATGACCGCCATGAGATACCGGTGCTCGCCGCCGGTGACCTCGGTCTCGGCCTTCATCCACGGCGTGCCGGTGGGGACGAACACCACCTCGTCGAGGTCGAACTGCTGCTGCACCTCGCTCGCGGCCACCAGGTGGCCGTTGTGGATCGGGTCGAAGGTCCCGCCCATGATCCCGACGCGTGCACGACGCCGTGCGGTGTCCGTCACCCGGACCCCGGATCAGTGACCCGAGGGGGTGTCGGCGTGGCCGTTGGACGCCTCGGTGTGGGCGGTCCGGTCGCTGTGGCGGTGGTAGACGTCGCGGTAGCTCCAGCACACGATGCCGGCGACGAGGAAGAACGCCACGGCGAGGGCCGGCGGCAGGAACGTGAGCGGGTCCATGCCCGCCATCCTACCGAGGCCCCGCTGCTCAGCCGCGCACCTGGCCGCTGCCGCGCACGATCCACTTCGTGCTGGTGAGCTCGGGCAGGCCCATCGGCCCGCGGGCGTGCAGCTTCTGCGTCGAGATGCCCACCTCGGCGCCGAAGCCGAACTCGCCGCCGTCGGTGAAACGCGTCGAGGCGTTGACCATGACCACGGCCGAGTCGACCTCGGCGAGGAAGCGCTCGGCGCTCGCCAGGTCCGCGGTGAGGATCGACTCGGTGTGCTTCGTCGAGTAACGACGGATGTGCCCGATCGCCTCGTCGAGGTCGTCGACGATCTTGACGTTGAGGTCGAGGCTCATGTGCTCGATCGCGAAGTCGTCGTCGCCGGCCGGGACGGCCCCCTCGATGAGCGCGGCCGCGCGCGGCTCGGCGTGCAGCGTCACCCCGTCGGCGCGCAGGGCGGCGACGATGCCGGGCAGCACCCGCTCGACCGCGCCGGCGTGCACGAGCACGGTCTCGACGGCGTTGCAGACGCTGGGGCGCTGCACCTTGGCGTTGTGCACGATGGCGGCGGCGGATGCGGCATCCGCGCTCTCGTCCACGTAGATGTGCACGACCCCGGCACCGGTCTCGATGACCGGCACCGTGGACTCCCGCACCACGGTGTCGATGAGCTGCGCGCTGCCGCGCGGCACGAGCACGTCGACCCGGCCCCGGGCCTGCATGAGCGCGGCGGCCCCCTCCCGACCGAGCTCGTCGATCGTCTGCACCGACTCCGCGGGCAGGCCCGCCTCGATCAGCGCCGCCTGGATGACCGCGACGAGCGCGGCGTTCGTGCGCTCGGCGGCGCTGCCGCCGCGCAGCACCACAGCGTTGCCGCTCTTCAACGCGAGAGCGGCGATGTCGATGGTGACGTTCGGCCGAGCCTCGTAGATCGCGCCGACCACGCCGAAGGGCACGCGAACCTGGGTGAGGGCGAGGCCGTTGGGAAGCGTCGAGCCGCGCAGCACCTGGCCGACCGGATCCGGGATCGCGATGATCTGCGTGAGCGCCGAGGCGAGCCCCTCGAGACGCGCCGGGGAGAGCGTGAGCCGGTCGAGCAGGCCGGTGGCCAGTCCGTTCTCGCGACCACGGGCGAGGTCCGCGGCGTTGGCCTGGAGGATACGGTCGGCACTGCCGAGCACGGCGCGGCCGATCGTGGCGAGCGCGGCGTCCTTGACACTCGTGGAGGTGGTGGCGAGCGCTCGGGCGGCGGCCTGAGCGGCATCGAGCTTGGCGGTCAGGGCGGTGGCGACGCGGCTGTCGACGAGCGTCTCGGTCATGGCATCGAGCGTAGTCGCCCGGTCGTCCGACCTGGTCGCCGCCGGCCGGTGCGCGCGAATCCGTCGTGCGCACGAACGGTCGGACGGTCCCGGTTTACCGGTTCGGTCGGATGGTCCTACCGGTTCGGTCGGATGGTCCCGATTTACCGGTTCGACGGCTCGATCCGTCCCAATTGGGACGAATCGGCGGGGGGCGGAGCGGCGGCGGCGGGTGCCGGGCGGGCGTCGAACCAGGTGCCGACGGGGGCGCCGGCGAGGGCATCGCCGACGAGAGCCGTCGAGGTGAGCAGCACCGGGGTGCCGTGGGCGGCGGCGTGCTGGGCGGCGGAGACCTTGGTGCCCGCTCCCCCGGTGCCGACCCCGGCCACGCCGATCGAGCCGATCCTCACTCCGGCGAGGTCGTCGCCGTAGGGAACGTGCGCGATGCGCACGGCCCCTGGCTCCCCCGGCGGCGCCGTGTAGAGCGCGTCGACATCCGAGAGCAGCACGAGCAGCTCGGCACCGATCAGCTCGGCGACCAGCGCCGCGAGCCGGTCGTTGTCGCCGAAGCGGATCTCGTGCGTCGCCACCGTGTCGTTCTCGTTGACGATCGGCAGGATCCGCAGGCCGAGCAGCCGGTCCATGGCGCGCGCCGCGTTCGAGCGGTGGGTCGGGTTCTCCAGGTCCCCGGCCGTGAGCAGCACCTGACCGGCCACGATCGAGTGCCGCCGCAGGCTCTGCTGGTAGCGGTTGATGAGGATGTTCTGCCCCACCGCCGCCGCGGCCTGCTGGGTGGCGAGGTCGCTCGGCCGTCCGGCCAGCTCCAGGAACGGGATGGCCGTGGCGATGGCACCGGACGACACGAGCACGACCTCGACCCCGCGGGCGTGCACGGCCGCGAGGACGTCGACGAGGAAACCGATCTGGCCGGCGTTCTCGCCGCTCACGCTCGAGGAGCCCACCTTGACGACGATGCGACGGGCATCCGTCACCTGCGTCCTAGCGGTCATCGCGCACCTCGAAGCCCTCGTCGTCGGTCCACAGCCCGGCCGCGCGCTCCGCGTCGAGCTCGGCACGGGCGGCGGCCTTGGCGTCCATCCGCTCCCGGTACGACTCGCGCCGCTCCCGGCTCGTGCGCCGCTCGCCCTCCGCGAGGCGGGCGTCGGTGCCGCGCGGGCCCGTCACCAGCTCGGCCGCGGAGGCGATCGTCGGCTCCCAGTCGAACACGTGGGAGCCGATCTCCACCGTCGCCCCGGGTGTGGCGCCGAGCCGGAACAGCTCCTCCTCGACGCCGAGCCGGGCAAGCCGGTCGGCGAGGTAGCCGACCGCCTCCTCATTCGCGAAGTCCGTCTGCAGCACCCAGCGCTCCGGCTTCGCGCCCAGCACCCGGTACACCGAGCCGTGGCTGCCGCCCTCGACCCGGATGTCGAAGTCCCTGCCGTCCACGGCGCGCGGCCGCAGCACGAGCCGCTCGGGCGCCGGCGCCGCGCGCCGCTCGGCCCGGTCACGCTCCACGAGCTCGGCGAGTGCGAAGCACAGCGCACGCAGGCCGGTGTGCGACACCGCGGAGATCTCGAACACCCGATAGCCACGGGCCTCCAGCTCCGGGCGCACCAGCTCGGCGAGCTCGTGCGCCTCGGGGACATCCGCCTTGTTGAGCGCGACGAGCTGTGGCCGCTCGAGCAGCGGGCGCTGGCCGGCGGGCACGGGGTAGGCGGCGAGCTCAGCGAGGACCACGTCGAGGTCGCTGATCGGATCCCGACCGGGCTCGAGCGTGGCGCAGTCGAGCACGTGCAACAGCGCGCTGCAGCGCTCGACGTGGCGCAGGAACTCCAGACCGAGGCCACGCCCGGCGCTGGCCCCCTCGATGAGCCCCGGCACGTCGGCGACCGTGAAGCGCGTCGAGCCGCTCTCGACGACGCCGAGGTTCGGTGTGAGCGTCGTGAACGGGTAGTCGGCGATCTTCGGCCGCGCGGCGCTGATCGCCGCGATCAGGCTGGACTTGCCCGCGCTCGGGTAGCCGACGAGCGCGACGTCCGCGACGACCTTGAGCTCGAGCACCACGTCGCCGCCCTGGCCGGGCGTGCCGAGCAGCGCGAAGCCGGGCGCCCGGCGCCGCGTGCTCGCGAGCGCCGCGTTGCCGAGGCCGCCCCGGCCGCCGCGGGCGACGACGAAGCGGCTGCCCGGCTCGGCGAGGTCGACGAGCTCCGTGCCCGCGGCGTCCTTGACGACGGTGCCGACCGGCACCGGCAGCAGCGTCTCGGCGCCGGAGGTGCCGGCCCGGAAGTCGCCCATGCCCGGCTGGCCGTTCTCGCTCCTGCGGTGCGGGGAGCGCTGGTAGGCCAGCAGCGTCGTCACCTGCGGGTCGGCCAGCAGCACGATGTCGCCGCCGTCGCCGCCGTCGCCGCCGTCGGGGCCGGCGAGGGGTTTGAACTTCTCCCGCTTGACGCTCACGCAGCCGTTGCCGCCGTGCCCCGCCTGCAGGTGCAGCGTCACGGTGTCGATGAAGCCGGACATCCGCCTCGCTCCCTCCGCCCGCCGGGCGCCTCGCCGAAGATCCCGCCGGGCACAAGGATGGGGGCGGGCCGAAGCCCGCCCCCATCCTTGTGCTGTCGTATCGTCGTCAGCTCGCCGTGACGATGTTGACGACCTTGCGGCCGCCCTTGCTGCCGAACTCGACGGCGCCCGCCGCGAGCGCGAACAGGGTGTCGTCGCCGCCCCGGCCGACGTTAGCGCCGGGGTGGAAGTGTGTGCCGCGCTGGCGGACGAGGATCTCGCCGGCCGCGACGAGCTGGCCGCCGAAGCGCTTGACGCCGAGGCGCTGCGCGTTGGAGTCGCGGCCGTTGCGGGTGGAGCTTGCGCCCTTCTTGTGTGCCATGTCTGACTCGCCGCCTTACGCGATGCTCGTGACCTTGACCCGCGTGAGCTCCTGGCGGTGGCCCTGGCGCTTGCGGTATCCGGTCTTGTTCTTGAACTTCTGGATGACGATCTTGGGGCCGCGCTCGTCGCCGAGCACCTCGGCGGTGACGGTCACCTTCGCGAGGGCCTTCGCGTCGTGGGTGACAGTGTCACCGTCGACGAGGAGGACCGGGGACAGCTTGACGGTGCCGTCAGCGTCGCCGGCGATGCGGTCGAGGACGACGACGGAGCCGACCTCGACCTTCTCCTGACGGCCGCCGGCGCGCACGATTGCGTAAACCACGTGGGAACCCTTACTCGAAATAGGAAGCTTCGGCGGACCGGGCCCCGCCCACGGTGGGCACGACCCGACGCGCGAGCACAGCTCAGCGCACGCCGACCAACAAGAATACGCGATCGGTCACGGCACGGTCAAACGCGGGCCGCGGCGCGTCGCGCCGTCCTGGGCCCGGTCGCCACGATCGTAGGCTCATGGGGGTGACGGTGCTGATCGACGAGCCCATCTGGCCGGCGCACGGCACGCTCTGGGCGCATCTGGTGAGCGACGAGTCGCTCGAGGAGCTGCACGCCTTCGCGGCCGCGGCCGGACTGCCCAGGCGCGGCTTCGACCGCGACCACTACGACGTGCCGGCGCACCGGGTGGCCGAGCTCCTCGCGCTCGGCGCGGCCGCCGTCGGCGGCAAGGAGCTCGCGCGCCGGCTCTCCGCGAGCGGGCTGCGGGTGAGCCAGCGGGTCAGGCGCGGCCTCTGATGTCAACGGCCTGATGTCAACGGCCTGATGTCAACGGCCTGACGCCGACGACCCGACGCCGACGGTGTGATTCAGCGGCAAGCCGACCGGGGCCCGCCGACCGCCGGGCCGACCGCCGTCACCAGCCGACGGCGCCCCCCGCGGCGAAGCGCAGGCTCTCCCCCGTCTCGGCGTCGAGGACCACGATCTGCACATCGGTCGGCCGGGGATCGACGAGATAGCCGTCGCGGGAGAGGTCGTCGGCATCCGGGTCGATCTCGAGCACCAGGTACTGGTCGTTCGCGCTCACGCTCATGTCGAGCACCTCGCCGGCATCCGCGTCCTGCCCGTACAGCGGTGTCGAGACGCTGCCGTCGTCGCGCACCACCTCCGTGCTGAACAGCCCGGAGTCCGGGTCCGGGATCGCGACCCGCTGGATGCGCACCCCGTCGCGCAGCATCAGCAGCTGCCCGCCGTAGGGCTCGACGCCGTCGATCGGGCTCGGCTGCAGCCGGGTCTGCGAGCCGTCGGCGAGGGAGAGCTCGATCGTGCCCGCCGCATCGCCCACGATGACGCTCCCGCCGTCCGTCGCGACGCCGTCGAACTCGGTGAACGAGCCGAGCGGCGTGTAGCCGGAGGCGCTGGCGCTCGGATCGACGAGGGCGGTGTCGCCCGCGTCCGTGTGCACCGCGAAGGCGGTCGAGCCGGGCACGGCGGCGATGCCGTCGACATGCTCCACCTGCCCGGAGAGGCCCGCGACCTCGTCGAGCACCGATGTCGCGAAGTCGACGGTGAACAGGGCGGCGTCGTAGAGCGGACCGACCTCGGCGTCATCGCTCGTGAACACCGCGGCGACGACGGTGCCGGAGTCGGCGGCCACGAGCCGGGACACCACGCCCGTTGTCGGCAGCTCGACGGCGGCGCTGGCCCCGGAAGCGATGTCGACGACGGCGAGCGAGCTCTCGCCGTCCGACTCGGCGGCGACGACGAGGATCGAGCCGACGTGCACGAAGGCGTCGATCGTCGGCGCCGTGTAGACGGCGGTGTATCCCGCGTCGCTCGTCCCGGCGGCGCCGAGACCGGCCCGGTAGACGGTGTCGGGATCGCTCGAGCGGTCGAGGTAGTACAGCTCGGCGGTGTCGGTGGTGAAGCGGTAGCGGATGTCAGCGGCCGGCGAGCCGTAGCGGCTGCGCACCCCCGCGAGCGTCACCGTGTAGCGGGTGTCGGCGCGCAGCGGCGCGGCGAAGGTGAGCACGACGACCGATCCGGACACCTCGGCGCTCACCGTCACGTCGGGGCTGACCTCCACGTCCTCGGCGGCGATGGTCGCGGGCGGCAGGTCGAGGGTGAGCCGCAGTTGGGCGTCCGAGCGGGTGGTCGCCGAGGCGTCGAGGGCGGCGGAGCGCAGCCGCGGCCCGGTGAGCGCGGTCGTGACCGCGAGGGCCCCCGCCACCACGGCGAGCACGAGCAGCACGGCGACGACGGTCGGCCGGAAGCGGTCGCGGGGGCCCGGCTGCCCGGCGGCGCGGG
>JASGFF010000083.1:0-9408 GCA_047605685.1 Microbacteriaceae bacterium | reverse complement strand
CTCGCCCTGCCGCCGGCCCTCGGCCGGGCCGGAACCCTGCTGCTGTCCGGCCGCCCCGCCGCGTCGCGGCTGGGCCTGCCGGGTGGTCGGTTGGGCCTGCCGGGCCGGTTGAGCCTGCCTGGCCGGCTGGGCCTGTCTGGCCGGCTGGGCCGGGGCGGGCGCGACGTGCGGCGCGACCTCGCCCACGATCCGGGTCACGGCGTCCGAGGAGGCGCTGACCCGCTGGGGGGCGACCCGGATGCCGGCCCGCTTGAGCAGCTGCGCCGTCTCGCCGCGCTGCGCTGGCAGCACGACGGTGACCACGGCGCCCTCCTTGCCGGCGCGCGCCGTGCGCCCGGAGCGGTGCAGGTAGGCCTTGTGCTCGGCGGGCGGGTCGACGTGCACCACGAGCTCGACGTCGTCCACGTGCACACCGCGGGCGGCGACGTCCGTGGCCACGAGCACGCGCACGTCACCGCCGCCGAAGGCGGCGAGGTTGCGGTCGCGGGCCGCCTGGGAGAGGTTGCCGTGCAGGTCGACGGCGGGGATGCCGGCCTCGGTGAGCCGCTTCGCGAGCCGCTTCGCCTGGTGCTTAGTGCGCATGAACAGCACCCGGCGGCCGATGCCCGAGGCGAGCGCCCGCACGAGCGCCTCCTTCTCGGCATCCTCAACCTCGAAGACGTGGTGCGTCATCGCCGGCACCGGCGCCACCGCCTCGTCGACGGCGTGCAGCACCGGGTCGCTCAGGAAGCGGTCGACGATCCGGTCGACGCCGTTGTCGAGCGTCGCGCTGAACAGCAGTCGCTGCGCGCCGCGCGGTGTGGCGTTCAGGATGCGGGTGACGCCGGGCAGGAAGCCCAGATCGGCCATGTGGTCGGCCTCGTCGAGCACCGTCACCTCGACGCGGTCGAGCCGGACGAGGCCCTGCCCCATGAGGTCCTCGAGCCGGCCCGGGCAGGCGACCACGATGTCGGCCCCGGCGCGCAGCGCGGCGACCTGACGGATCTGGCTGACCCCGCCGAAGATCGTCGTCACGCGCAGGCCGGCCGCCGTCGCGAGCGGCTCGACCGTCGCGGTGATCTGGGTGGCGAGCTCGCGGGTGGGCGCGAGCACGAGGCCGCGCACGCCGTGCCGGCCGCCGCCGGCGAGCCGCGCCACGAGCGGGATGGCGAAGGCGAGCGTCTTGCCCGAGCCGGTGCGTCCGCGGCCGAGCACGTCCCGGCCGGCCAGGCTGTCGGGCAGCGTGTCGCGCTGGATCGGGAACGGCTCGGTGCGCTCCATCGCCGTCAGCGCGGTGACGAGGGCGGCGGGCACGCCGAGGGCGGCGAAGGATGAGGTCATGGGGATGTCGCAATCCGCGCGAGTCGGCGCGTGTCGTTGATGGCGAGAGCCGCCCAGCGCGGTCTCGATCGCCGAGGAAGATGTCATCGCCCGCGCTGGATGGCGGGCGGAGAGGGAGCGTTCATCGACGCGGGCGCCCTGAGGCGCTCCGGGCCATCCTATCCGGTGCGCGCCGCATGTGCCGCACGCCGAGGCCGAGTCTCGCCGGTGCCGGCCGTGCCTGCGTCGCCCGGTGGGCCCGCGTCACTCGGTGGGTCCGTGTCACCGGTGTGGGATAGAACGGGCGGTATGACCAGGTACTGGATGGCCGTCGTACACCGCGCGCACGTGGCGCGCGGCCTCGCCCTCGGCATCGTGCAGGCGGGCCACGGCGCCCGGGGGCCGCTCGAGCGGATGCGGCCGGGCGACGGCCTCGTGGTGTACTCGCCCCGCACGGACGCCGCGGGGGAGCGGCTGCAGCGCTTCACGGCGATCGGCGTGGTCGCGCCTGGCGAGCCCTGGCAGTCCCCGGCGGGACCGGGCCCGCGGCAGTGGCGGCGCGAGATGGGCTGGGACGAGGGTGCCCGGGATGCCGACATCCGGCCGCTGCTGGACAGGCTCGACCTCAGCCGCGACAACCCGCACTGGGGAGTGGCGCTGCGGCGCGGCCACCTCGAGCTGAGCGCGCACGACTTCGCGCTCATCGCCACGGCCATGGGCTCCGCCGTCGCCGCCGTCGAGACAGGCACCGCGGCCGAGACGGGTGTGGCGGCCCAGACGGGCACGGCGGCCCAGACGGGCACGGGCGGCGAGGCTGACGGGCGGTCGGCGCTCTGAGGCGGTGCCCTGAGGCGGTGCCCTGAGGCGGTGCCTCGAGGCGGTGCCTCGAGGCGGCGCCCCGAGACCGCGCCCTCGCCGCCCGCGGTCGGGCACGGCGCGCCTCGTGGGACGGGCCTCAGCTCGCGGGATGCTCGGCCGCGCGTGCCCGGTGCGCGCGCACCTTGGCGCGATTGCCGCAGCGCTGCATCGAGCACCAGCGCCGGTTGGCGGAGCGGGACGAGTCGTAGAACACCACCCGGCAGCCCTCGGCGGCGCAGGCGCGGATGCGTCCCGGCTCCTCGAGCATCGCGACGGCCTCGCGGGCCAGCTCGGCGAGCGCCTGGCCGACGCGCGCGGTGGTGCGACCGGCCCGGCGGCTGCCGCCGGCGAGCCGGGGCGGGATGTCGGGGGTGGCGGCGAACAGGTTGATGACGTCGACGTCGGCGCTCTCGAGCGCGCGGCCGGCAGCCCGGTCGAGGGCCGCCCGCGCGACCGCGGCGCGCAGCGTCCGGGCGTCGGCGAGCTCGCGCTCCCCGATCGCGGCCGGGTCCACCTCGTCGAAGCGCTCGCCGATCCAGGCGCCGAGGGCGGCCGCGTCCGGCCAGAGCTCGCGGTGCGGATCGTCCGGGGTCGGCCCGGTGTAGACGGTATCGAGCGCGATGGCGCCGGCGTCGAACCACCACGCGGCCCCGGTCCCGTCGGCCGGCAGGTGCTGCCCGATCGGGCGGTCCCTGAGCGGTGCGCGGCGCATGTAACCAGCTTAGACGGTCGTGCCGACCTGCGTCCTCAGCCGGTGCGCCGCGGATCCGCGCGGCGTGTCTGATCGTGGCGCGGCCCCTCGGGTTGTGTCTGCTCGTATGACGTTCGCTCGGGCGTGTCACGCCGCCGCCAGAGAATGAGGTTCGCGGCGTCGAAGCGGCGCGAGCAGCGTCCGCAGGCGAGCGGCCGTGTCGGCCGGCGGTAGCGATAGTGCGTGTGACCGGCCGGGCAACAGCCCACCCAGGCGGCGAGCTCGGTCGCGATCTCGCCGTCGTGCGTGCGTCCGCCGGCGTAGCCGAGGCGGCGGGCGATGCGCTGCCAGCGCGGCCCGTGCCCCGAGCGCGGTCCGGCGAGCGCGTGCGCCACCTCGTGCAGCAGCACCTGGTGGATCTCGTCGTCGCCGTAGCGCGCGGCCAGGTGCCGCGAGACGCTGATCCGACGGCGGCCGTAGTCGGTCAGGCCCGCGCGGGTCCTCGCGTTGTCGAAGCCGAAGCTCCACGAGGCGTCGAGGTGCGCCGCGATGAGCGCTTGCGCCCAGCCGCGCACCCGATCCAACTCCGCCACGCAGCGAGGCTAGCCTTGCCCCCCGACGCCCCCGCCCCGCATCCGTCCCAATTGGGACGTTTCGGCGGCCCGGGCCCCCGCGGCGCTCAGCGCGTCTGGAACACGCTGCGCTGCGGCGGCGGCGATGGCACGGCCGTGGCATCCGTCACGATGGCCGCGCCGGCGACCCAGTCGCTCAGCTCGCGGCCTCCGAGAACCCGCGCCGGATGCGGCCCGGCGGCGAGCAGCCGCGGCAGCCAGTCGAGCGGCAGCGCGCTCGGGGACGCCGCGAGCACGACGTTGCCGTACCGGCGCCCCCTGAGCAGCGCGGCGTCCGCGAGCACCGCGACGGTGCCGGCGTCCGGGCGGGCGCCGAAGACGTGGGCGAGCGTCGCGGCCTGGCCGCGCGCGAAGCCGAGCCCGGGCCCGTCGGCGATGTTGGCGAGCACCACGCCGCTCGGGGCGAGCAGCGCCGCGACGCGGCGGTAGAACTCGACGGTCGTGACGTGCGCCGGCGTGCGGGCCCCGGCGAACACGTCGACGACGACGAGGTCGACAGCGCTCTCGAGCGCGGCGGGCAGCCGGTCGAGGGCGGCCCGGGCGTCGCCGTAGCGCACCCGCACGGCGGCGTCGCGCGGCAGCGGCAGCTCGGCGCGGACGAGGTCGACGAGCGGCCGCTCGAGCTCGATGACCTGCTGGCGCGAGCCGGGCCGGGTGGCGTGCACGTAGCGGGGGATGGTGAGCGCTCCGGCGCCGAGGTGCACGGCCGTGATCGGCTCGCCGGCCGGCGCGAGCCGGTCGATGACGTGGCCCATCCGCTGCACGTACTCGAAGAACAGCGTGCGCGGGTCGCCGAGGTCGACGTGGGACTGCGGCGTGCCGTCGACGACGAGCTCGAACGCGCCGGCCACGAATCGATCCGGCACGATCTCGGCGAGCAGGCCGCTGCCCAGGCGCACGGAAGGGTGCTGCACAGAGGGGCGCTCGGGAGGATGCCGCCGGCCCCCCGGATCCTCACGCGCCATCCGCCCACGCTAGCGCGGCCCGGACGCAATGCCCGGGCCCAGCACGCGCGCTCGACACGCGCGCCGAATTCCGCCTATACTAGATCCTTGCGCTCCCAGGCGGTCGTGGCGGTCATATTGCGGGCAACCTGCGCACCCCGAGTATAGCGGCGGGGGACGACCCGGGCTCGGGTCACTGAGAGCGATTCTCCATGCCGGAATCTCGGCCCGCGTGCTCGCGCGGGTCATCACGGAGGTTGTTTCCTTGGCTGCTGCGCGTAACGCGTCCACCAACTCCCCCAAGAACGGCCGAGCCCACCAGCGGCTCTCGTTCGCCAAGATCAGCGACACGCTGACCATCCCCGACCTTCTCGCGCTGCAGACCGAGAGCTTCGACTGGCTCGTCGGCAACGACGCCTGGAAGCAGCGCCTCGCGGAGGGCGAGGCCGCCGGTCGCACCGATCTGGCCACCCGTTCGGGCCTCGAGGAGATCTTCGAGGAGATCAGCCCGATCGAGGACCTCGGCGAGACGATGCAGCTGTCGTTCTCCGAGCCGGAGCTCGAGGAGCCCAAGTACTCCATCGAGGAGTGCAAGGAGCGCGGCAAGACCTACGCGGCGCCGCTGTACGTGAACGCTGAGTTCATGAACCACCTCACCGGCGAGATCAAGACCCAGACGGTCTTCATGGGCGACTTCCCGCTGCAGACCTCGAAGGGCACGTTCATCATCAACGGCACCGAGCGCGTCGTCGTCTCGCAGCTCGTGCGCTCCCCGGGCGTGTACTTCGACAAGACCCCCGAGAAGCTCTCCGACAAGGACATCTACTCGGCGCGCATCATCCCCAGCCGCGGCGCCTGGCTCGAGTTCGAGATCGACAAGCGCGACCAGGTGGGCGTGCGCATCGACCGCAAGCGCAAGCAGTCGGTCACCGTCTTCCTCAAGGCGCTCGGCCTGACCAGCGAGGACATCCTGCGCGAGTTCGAGGGCTTCCCCTCGATCGCGCTCACGCTCGAGAAGGACGCCATCCTCACCAAGGACGAGGCGCTCAAGGACATCTACCGCAAGCTGCGTCCGGGCGAGCAGGTGGCCGCCGAGGCCGCGCGCGCGCTGCTGGACAACTTCTACTTCAACCCGAAGCGCTACGACCTGGCCAAGGTCGGCCGCTACAAGATCAACCGAAAGCTCGGCCTCGACGCGCCGCTGAGCGACTCGGTGCTCTCGGTCGAGGACATCATCGCGACGATCAAGTACCTCGTCGCCCTGCACGACAAGTCGTCGCCGGCCGTCACCCAGCTCTCCGAGAACGTCTACGCCATCAAGGGCGTGCGCGACGGCAAGAGCGTCGACGTGCGCCTCGACGAGGACGACATCGACCACTTCGGCAACCGCCGCATCCGGGCCGTCGGCGAGCTCATCCAGAACCAGGTGCGCACCGGCCTGTCCCGCATGGAGCGCGTCGTGCGCGAGCGGATGACCACCCAGGACATCGAGGCGATCACGCCGCAGACCCTGATCAACGTGCGGCCGGTCGTCGCCGCGATCAAGGAGTTCTTCGGCACCTCGCAGCTCTCGCAGTTCATGGACCAGAACAACCCGCTCGCGGGCCTCACCCACAAGCGCCGGCTGAGCGCCCTCGGCCCCGGCGGCCTCTCCCGCGAGCGCGCCGGCGTCGAGGTGCGCGACGTGCACCCCTCGCACTACGGCCGGATGTGCCCGATCGAGACCCCGGAGGGCCCGAACATCGGCCTCATCGGCTCGCTGGCCTCCTTCGCCCGCATCAACGCCTTCGGCTTCATCGAGACGCCGTACCGCAAGGTCGTCGGCGGCAAGGTCACCGACCAGATCGAGTACCTGACGGCATCCGAGGAGGACGACTACATCGTCGCTCAGGCGAACGCGCCGCTCACCGCGGACAAGCGCTTCGCCGAGGACCGGGTGCTCGCCCGCCGCAAGGGCGACGAGGTCGACCTGGTGCCGGTGGACCAGGTCGGCTACATGGACGTCAGCCCGCGGCAGATGGTCTCGGTCGCGACGAGCCTCATCCCCTTCCTCGAGCACGACGACGCCAACCGCGCGCTCATGGGCGCCAACATGCAGCGCCAGGCCGTGCCGCTGCTGCGCTCCGAGTCGCCGCTCGTCGGCACCGGCATGGAGGGCTACGCCGCCATCGACGCCGGCGACGTGGTCATCGCCGAGAAGAGCGGCGTCGTCGCCGAGGTGAGCGCGGACGTCGTGACGGTGCAGCTCGACGAGGGCGGCACCCAGGACTACTACCTGCGCAAGTTCGACCGCTCGAACCAGGGCACGAGCTACAACCACCGGGTGATCGTGGACGCCGGCGACCGCGTCGAGGCCGGCGAGGTCATCGCCGACGGCCCGGCGACCGAGAACGGCGAGCTCGCGCTCGGCAAGAACCTGCTCGTGGCGTTCATGCCGTGGGAGGGCCACAACTTCGAGGACGCGATCATCCTCAGCCAGGGGCTGGTGAAGGACGACACCCTCTCCTCGATCCACATCGAGGAGTACGAGGTCGACGCTCGCGACACCAAGCTCGGCAAGGAGGAGATCACCCGTGACCTCCCCAACGTCAGCCCCGACCTGCTGAAGGACCTCGACGAGCGCGGCATCGTCCGCATCGGCGCCGAGGTGCGTCCCGGCGACATCCTCGTCGGCAAGGTCACGCCCAAGGGCGAGACCGAGCTGAGCGCCGAGGAGCGGCTGCTGCGCGCGATCTTCAACGAGAAGAGCCGCGAGGTGCGCGACACGTCGCTGAAGGTGCCGCACGGCGAGCAGGGCACGATCATCGCCGTCAAGGAGTTCAACGCCGAGGACGGCGACGACGAGCTCGGCTCGGGCGTCAACCGCCGCGTCGTGGTCTACATCGCCCAGAAGCGCAAGATCACCGAGGGCGACAAGCTCGCCGGCCGCCACGGCAACAAGGGCGTCATCTCGAAGATCCTGCCGGTGGAGGACATGCCGTTCCTCGCCGACGGAACCCCGGTCGACGTCATCCTCAACCCGCTCGGCATCCCCGGCCGGATGAACTTCGGCCAGGTGCTCGAGACGCACCTCGGCTGGATCGCGAAGACCGGCTGGAAGGTCGAGGGCAGCCCCGAGTGGGCGGCCGAGCTGCCGAAGGCCGCCTTCGAGGCCGCCCCCGGCACCAAGGTGGCCACGCCGGTGTTCGACGGCGCCTTCGAGGAGGAGATCGCCGGGCTGCTCGACTCGACGCTGCCGACCCGCGACGGGGAGCGCCTCATCGGCTCCTCCGGCAAGGCGCAGCTGTTCGACGGCCGTTCGGGCGAGCCCTTCCCCGACCCGGTGAGCGTCGGCTACATGTACATCCTGAAGCTGCACCACCTCGTCGACGACAAGATCCACGCCCGCTCCACCGGCCCCTACTCGATGATCACCCAGCAGCCTCTCGGCGGTAAGGCGCAGTTCGGCGGCCAGCGCTTCGGCGAGATGGAGGTGTGGGCCCTCGAGGCCTACGGCGCCGCCTACGCGCTGCAGGAGCTGCTGACCATCAAGTCCGACGACATCGTCGGCCGGGTGAAGGTCTACGAGGCGATCGTCAAGGGCGAGAACATCCAGGAGCCCGGCATCCCCGAGAGCTTCAAGGTGCTCATCAAGGAGATGCAGTCGCTCTGCCTGAACGTCGAGGTGCTCAGCGCCGACGGCACCGCCGTCAACCTGCGCGACACCGACGACGAGGCATACCGCGCCGCCGAGGAGCTCGGCATCAACATCTCCAGCCGCTTCGAGACCTTGTCGATCGACGAGATCTGACGCGGATCTGACGGCCACAGCTGAGTTTTTCGGGAAGAGAAGAAGAGACAGTGCTCGACGTTCACGCCTTCGACCAGATCCAGATCGGACTGGCCACTTCGGATGACATCCGCAACTGGTCCTTCGGCGAGGTCAAGAAGCCGGAGACCATCAACTACCGCACCCTGAAGCCGGAGAAGGACGGCCTGTTCGGCGAGCAGATCTTCGGACCCTCGCGCGACTGGGAGTGCTCCTGCGGCAAGTACAAGCGCGTGCGCTTCAAGGGCATCGTCTGCGAGCGCTGCGGCGTGGAGGTCACCAAGTCCTCCGTGCGCCGCGAGCGGATGGGGCACATCGAGCTCGCCGCGCCGGTGACCCACATCTGGTACTTCAAGGGGGTGCCGAGCCGGCTCGGCTACCTGCTCGACATGGCGCCGAAGGACCTCGAGAAGGTCATCTACTTCGCCGCCTACATGGTCATCTCGGTCGACGAGGATGCTCGTCACCGCGACCTGGGCACCCAGGAGAACAACATCCGTCTCGAGCTGAAGACGCTCGGCGACCGCCGCGACGCCAAGATCGCGGACCGCCTCGCCAAGCTCGAGGAGGAGCTCGCGGCCCTTGAGGCCGAGGGCGCCAAGGCCGACCAGAAGAAGAAGGTCAAGGACGCCGCCGAGAAGGAGATGTCGCTCATCCGCAAGGGTGCCGACGAGGCGATCGCCAAGCTCGAGCGCGTGTGGGAGGACTTCCGCACGCTCGAGGTCGGTGCCCTCCGCCCCGAGGACGACGTCTTCCACGAGCTGCAGGACCGTTTCGGTCAGTACTTCGAGGCCTACATGGGTGCCGAGGCGATCCAGCGCCGCCTTGCCGCCTTCGACCTCGCGGCAGAGGCGGAGAGCCTGCACCTGCAGATCTCCGAGGGCAAGGGCCAGCGCAAGATCCGTGCGATCAAGCGCCTCAAGGTCGTGAACTCGTTCCTCGAGACCGGCATGAGCCCGGCCGCGATGGTCCTCGACGTCGTGCCGGTGATCCCGCCGGAGCTGCGCCCGATGGTGCAGCTCGACGGTGGCCGCTTCGCCACGTCGGACCTCAACGACCTGTACCGCCGCGTCATCAACCGCAACAACCGCCTCAAGCGGCTGCTGGACCTGGGCGCGCCGGAGATCATCGTCAACAACGAGAAGCGGATGCTGCAGGAGGCCGTCGACGCGCTGT
>JASGFF010000082.1:0-9454 GCA_047605685.1 Microbacteriaceae bacterium | reverse complement strand
CTGGATGCTGCGAACGGCCTGGATGCTGCGAACGGCCTGGATGCTGCGAACGGCCCGGATGTCGTGGACGGCCCGGATGGTGCAGGCGGCCCGGGTGCCGCGACCCGGATCGCCTTCACCGAGCGGGTGGAGCTCGCAGCCCCGACGGCCGTGCCCCCGGGGGGTGACGCCCCGACGCTCCCGCCGGGCGAGGACCCGGCGACGGCGCAGCGTCTCGGCCGGGTGCTCGCGCTGCTCGGCGGCCTGCTCGGCACGAGCTACTACAAGGCCGCCGCGCCGCCGCGGATCCGCATCGAGGCCGAGGGGCTCACCCCCGCGGCGACCGACTACCTGCGGGCCGTGTACCGCGAGGGGCTCGCCGAGTTCGCCTACCGGGCCGGGCTGCCCGGCAAGCCCGAGCCGGCCATCGAGCACCCGTGGCCGGCGGAGCCGCTCGTCGCATCCACGAGCCTCGCCGCGGCCGGCCGGCCGCCGCTCGTGCCCGTCGGCGGCGGCAAGGACTCCGTCGTCACCGTCGAGTCGCTGCGCCTCGCGGGCCTCGCGCCGGTGCAGTTCGCGGTGAACCCGAACCCGGTGATCCGGCGGGTGGCGGCGGCGAGCGGGCTGCCGCTCGTCGAGGCGCGGCGCACGATCGACCCGGCGCTGCTCGCCCTCAATGCCCGCGGCGCGCTCAACGGCCACGTGCCGGTGACGGCGATGAACTCGGTGATCGCCGTGGCCCAGTCGCTGCTGCTCGGTCTCGGGCCGGTGGTGATGTCGAACGAGTCGAGCGCCTCCGACCCGACGCTCGACTGGCACGGTGAGGCCGTCAACCACCAGTGGTCGAAGTCGCTCGAGGCGGAGCTGCTGCTGGCATCCGCGCTCGGCGCCCAGGCCGGGCTCGCCGATGCCTGCTTCTCGCTGCTGCGCCCCTTCACCGAGCTGCGGATCGCGCGCGCCTTCGCCCGGACCGACCGCTACGACCACGCCGTCGTCAGCTGCAACCGGGCGTTCCGGATGGGTGCCGGCGACCCCGGCTGGTGCGGCGACTGCGACAAGTGCCGCTTCGTGTTCCTCGCGCTCGCCGCGGTGATGCCCGCCGAGCGGCTCGTCGGCATCATCGGCACCGACATGTTCGCGGATGCCGCCCAGCTGCCGGGCTACCGGGCACTGCTCGGCCTGGACGCGCACAAGCCCTTCGAGTGCGTCGGCGAGGAGGCCGAGTGCACGGTCGCGGCGACGCTCGCCGCGCGGCAGCCGCTCTGGGCGGCGAGCCCGGTGCTCGCCGGTCTCGCCGCCGAGGTGCCCGGCCTCGTCGCCGGCTCCGCCGCGCTCGAGGAGCGGGTGTTCGCCGACTCGCCGGCACCGGCGCTGCCGGGCCGCTACGAGGGGGCACGGCGTGCGATCGTCTGAGCTCCGCGGCCGGCCGGTGCTCGTGCTCGGCACCGGGCGCGAGGGGCGCGCCGCCGTGGCGGCGCTGCGCGGCATCGCCGCGAGCATCGTCGCCACCACGGACGACGCCGTGCCGGATGACTGGCGGCCGGATGACTGGCCGGCGGACGTGCCCGTGCTCGTGCGGCCGGCCGCCGACCGGCTCGGGCCCGGTCAGCTCGGGTCCGGTCGGCTCGGGCTCGGTCAGCTCGGGCCCGGCGTGCTCGCACCGGGCCTCGTCGCCGTCGTCTCCCCGGGGGTCCCGCCGCGGCATCCGCTCGTCGTCGCCCTCGCCGCCGCCGGGGTGCCGGTCACGAGCGGCACCGACCTCTGGATGTCCGGGCACGCCGCCGCGACGCTCGCCGTCACCGGCAGCAAGGGCAAGAGCACCACGAGCTCGCTCGCGCACGCGCTGCTGCCGGGCAGCGTCTACGGCGGCAACATCGGCCTGCCGCTGCTGGCGCTGCCCGAGGGGGAGCAGTACGTCGTCGAGCTGTCCAGCTACCAGTGCCGCTCGCTCACGACGAGCCCCGACGTCGCCGCGGTCACGGCGCTCTACCCCGAGCACCTCGACTGGCACGGCGATCTCGAACAGTACTACACCGACAAGCTGAACATCCTGCGGCACGGTCCGCGGCTCGTCGTCGCCAACGGCGAGAACCCGGATGTCGTCGCCCGGGTGCCGCGCGAGGCCGGCGGAGTGCCGGTGCGCTGGGTGGGCCGGGAGCCCTCCGGCGCCGCCGCCGGCTACCGGCTCGAGGAGCGCGCCGGCGGGCAGTGGATAGTCCGCGACGCCGAGCCGGTGCTGCCGGCGCGGGCGCTCCGGCTGCGCGGCCGGCACAACGCGCTCAACGCGGCGATCGCGCTCGCCGCGGCCGACGCCGCCCGCGAGCGCCTCGGCGCCGGGTGCGTCCCGGCCGCGGAGGCCGCCGAGCGCCTGGCAGCCTTCGAGCCGCTCCCGCACCGGCTGCAGCCGGTGACGGACCCGCGCGGCGAGGTGGTGTTCGTCGACGACTCGCTGAGCACGACGCCGTTCGCGGCCATCGAGGCGCTGCGGGCGTTCCCCGACCCGGGCGCAGTGCTCATCGTCGGCGGCCAGGACCGCGGCGTCGACTACGCGCCGCTCGCCGCTCACCTGGCCACGCGGCCGATCCGGGCCGTCATCGGGCTGCCGCCGAGCGGGGCGCGCATCGCCGCCGAGCTGCCCGGGCCCACCGAGCTCGCCGCCGATCTGCCGGATGCCGTGGCGCGCGCCCTCGCCCGCGGCGCCACGACCGTCATCCTGAGCCCCGCCGCGCCCAGCTACGGTGTCTACCGGGATTACGCCGACCGCGCCGAGCACTTCGTCCGCACGATCAAGGAGTTGAGAGCATGAGCCGATCCGACGGCCGCGCCAATGACGAGCTGCGCCCCGTGACGATCGAGCGCGGCTGGAGCGCCCAGGCGGAGGGCAGCGCGCTCATCGCCTTCGGCGCCACCCGGGTGCTGTGCACGGCGAGCTTCACCAACGGCGTGCCGCGCTGGCTGGCCGGTCGCGGCACCGGCTGGCTGACCGCGGAGTACGGCATGCTGCCGCGCTCGACGAACGACCGGATGGACCGGGAGAGCGTCAAGGGCCGGGTGAGCGGCCGCACCCACGAGATCAGCCGGCTCATCGGCCGCAGCCTGCGCGCCGTCGTCGACACCAAGGCGCTCGGCGAGAACACCATCGTGATCGACTGCGACGTGCTGCAGGCCGACGGCGGCACCCGCACAGCCGCGATCACCGGCGCCTACGTCGCGCTGCACGACGCCATCGAGTGGGGCCGCGAGCGCGGCTTCATCGGCAGGAGGGCGACGGCGCTGCGCGACAGCGTGAGCGCCGTGAGCGTCGGCATCGTCGACGGCGAGCCGCGCCTCGACCTGCCCTACGTCGAGGACTCCGCCGCCGAGACGGACATGAACGTCGTCGTCACCGGCCGCGGGCTGTTCGTCGAGGTGCAGGGCACCGCCGAGGGCGCGCCCTTCGATCGCGGCGAGCTGGACTCCCTGCTCGACCTCGCCCTCGCCGGCACCGCCCGGCTCGCGGCGATCCAGCGCGAGGCGCTCGGCCGGTGAACGGCCCCCGGCTCGTGCTGGCCAGCCACAACGCCCACAAGGTCGAGGAGCTGCGCCGCATCCTCGGTGCCGCGCTCGCGGACATCGAGCTGCTCGGATACGACGGGCCCGAGCCGGTGGAGGACGGCGACAGCTTCGCCGCGAACGCGCTCATCAAGGCGCGCGCCGCGCACGCGCACACCGGCCTGCCGGCGATCGCCGACGACTCCGGCATCTGCGTCGACGCGCTCGGCGGCGCCCCGGGCATCCACTCGGCGCGCTACGCCGGCAGCCGCGTCGACCGCGACAACCTCGAGCTGCTGCTGGCGAACCTCGGCGAGAGTCACGACCGCGCCGCGCGCTTCGTCTGCGCCGCCGCGCTCGTGACGGACGCCGGCGAGCACGTCGAGCTCGCCGAGTGGCCGGGCACGATCCTGCGCGAGAGCGCCGGGGCCGGCGGCTTCGGCTACGACCCGGTGTTCAAGCCGGACGGGCTGAGCGTGAGCGCGGCCGAGCTGCGGCCCGAGGAGAAGAACGCCATCTCGCACCGGGCGCTCGCCTTCCGCGCGCTCATGCCGGTGGTGCGGGCGCGGCTGCTCGCCTGAGCCCCGTCCACGGCGACCGGCCCGCGAGCGACCGCGGCCTCCTACGCTGGGAGGGTGAGCCACGACCACGCGCACCACGGCGGTGCCGACCGCCGCCGGCTCCTCGTCGCGCTCGCGATCACCGTCGTGTTCCTCGTCGCCGAGACGGTCGGGGCGCTGCTCACCGGCTCGCTCGCGCTGCTCGGTGACGCCGGCCACCTGCTCTCCGACGCGCTCGCCCTCGCCGTCGCGCTCGCCGCCGCGGCCGTCGCCGCCCGACCCGCGACCGATCGGCAGACGTTCGGCTACCGGCGCGCCGAGGTGTTCGGGGCGCTCGTCAACGGCGTGCTGCTCGCCGCGGTGGCCGTGGCCGTCGCGATCGAGGCGGTCGTGCGGCTCGCGGGGGCCCAGGCCCCGGTCGCGAGCGGGCCCATGCTCGTGATCGCCGTCGCCGGGCTCGCGGCGAACCTGGCGGCCGCGCTCGTGCTGCGCGGCGGCGCCGGGCGCTCGATCGGTCTGCGCGCGGCCTACCTCGACGTGCTCGGCGACGCCCTCGGCTCGGTCGCGGCGATCGTCGCGTCCCTCGTCATCCTGCTCACCGGCATCGTCGCCGCCGACGCGATCGCCTCGCTGCTGATCGCGGCGCTCATCCTGCCGCGCGCGCTCGCGCTGCTGCGCGAGGTCGTGCACGTGCTCTCCGACGCGACGCCGCCGGGCACGGACGTCGAGCAGATCCGCGCGCACATCCTGGGCGCCGCGGGCGTCGTCGGCGTGCACGACGTGCACGTCTGGCAGATCACCTCGGGCGCGCCGGTGTTCAGCGCGCACGTCGTCGTGCAGCCCGCGATCCTCGCGCGCGGCTACACGGACGACCTGCTCGACCGGCTGCGTGGATGCCTCGCCGAGCACTTCGACGTCGAGCACTCCACGTTCCAGATCGAGCCCGCCGAGCACGCCGCTCACGAGCAGAGGACGCACCGCTGAGCGGCGGGCCGCGGTCGCGCCCCGCCCTCGGACCCGTCGTGGCGCTCGGTCCCGCCTTCGTCGCGGCGATCGCCTACGTCGACCCCGGCAACGTCGCCGCCAACCTGAGCGCCGGCGCCCGCTACGGCTACCTGCTGGTGTGGGTGCTCGTGCTCGCCAACGGCATCGCCGTCATCGTGCAGTACCAGTCCGCGGCGCTCGGCCTGGTCACCGGGCGCAGCCTGCCGGAGCTGCTCGGCGAGCGGATGCCCCGCTGGCCGCGCCGCGGCTACTGGCTGCAGGCGGAGCTCGTGGCCGCGGCGACCGACCTCGCCGAGGTGGTCGGCGGTGCCATCGCCCTGCAGCTGCTGTTCGGCGTGCCGCTGCTCGCCGGCGGCGTCATCGTCGGTGCGGCCTCGATGACGATCCTCGCCGTGCAGTCCCGCCGCGGCCAGGCATCCTTCGAGCTCCTCATCGTCGCCCTGCTCGCGGTCATCGTCGTCGGCTTCGTCGCGGGGCTGCTCGCCACCGGCCTCGACCCGGTGGCGCTGGCCGACGGGCTGGTGCCGCGGTTCGCGGGCGCCGACTCGGTGCTGCTGGCCGCGAGCATGCTCGGCGCCACCGTGATGCCCCACGTCGTCTACCTGCACTCGGCGCTCGCCCGCGACCGGCACGGCCGGGCCTCCGGGGAGCGCCTGTCGCGGCTGCTGCGGGCGACGCGCTGGGACGTCGGGCTGGCACTCGCCGTCGCCGGTGTCGTCAACATCGCGATGCTGCTGCTCGCCGCCTCCGGGCTGCGAGGCGTCGGCGGCGCGGACACGATCGAGGGCGCGCACGCGCGCATCCTCGAGGCGCTCGGTCCGGCGGTCGCGGCGCTGTTCGCGGTCGGCCTGCTCGCCTCGGGCCTGGCCTCGACGTCGGTCGGCACCTATGCGGGCTCGGTCGTGATGGCCGGGCTGCTGCGGCTGCGGGTGCCGCTGCTCGCCCGGCGGCTGGCGACGCTCGTGCCCGCGCTTGTCGTCCTCGGCCTCGGCGTGGAGCCGACGACGGCGCTCGTGGCGAGCCAGGTGGCGCTGAGCTTCGGCATCCCCTTCGCGCTCGTGCCGCTCGTGCTGCTCGCCGGCTCACGGCGGGTGATGGGCGCGCGGGCGAGCCCGCCGGCGCTGCGGGCGGCGAGCTGGGGCGCCGTCGGGGCCGTCGTCGTCATCGACCTCGTGCTGCTCGTGCTGCTCGTGGCCGACTGAGCGAGCGTCGTGGGCGGGGCGTCAGGGCCTCAGCGTGCGCATTCGCCGCCGGTGCGCACTCGCCGGTGCGCACTCGCGTGCACGCCCTGCGGAGCGCGCTCTTCAGTCGAACGTGACGACGACCTTGTCGGCGGCGCCCGGCGTCCTCGCCAGCTCGAGCGCCTCGAGCGCCCGGTCGAAGGGCAGGGTGTCGCTGATGATCTTCGCGTAGCTCTCCGGGTTGGCGATGATCGCGTCGGTCACCTCGAAGATCTCGGTGGGGTATCCCATCGACATCCGGATGTCCACCTCGGTCATCAGGATCGTGCCGAAGTCGATCGGAACCGGCGTCTTGTGCACGGCGGGGATCGTCAGGACCGCGCGGTTCTTCGCCGCGGCCAGGGCCGTCTGGATCACCGCCGGCACGCCGGCCGCGTCGATGTAGACGTCCGTCGCGGCGCGCTGCTCGTGGCCGAGGGCGTCGCTCACCCCGCCGTGGAGCTCGATGAGGCGGGCGACCACGTCCTCGTCCCGGGAGTTGACGACGGCGTCCGCGCCGATGTCGAGGGCCTTCCGGAGGCGGTCCGGCACGACGTCGACGACGACGACGTGCGCTACGCCCTTCGACCTGAGGCTCAGCAGCGCGCCGAGCCCGATCGGGCCGGCACCGAACACGACGGCCCGGTCGCCGGCCTTCGCCCCGGAGCGGTTCACGGCGTGATGGGCGACGGCCATGGGCTCGTTGAGCGCGGCGACCGACCAGGGGATCTCCTTCGGGATCACCCGCAGCTGCTTGCCCGGCTCGAAGTCCTTCACGAGCACGAGCGGCGTGAGGGCGCCCTGCGCTCCGCCGCTGCCGAGCAGGCCGTCGGTGAAGCGCATGGTGTCGATGACGACGTGGTCCCCGACCTCGACACCGGTCACCTCCGAGCCCAGCGCGGCCACCTCGGCGGCCGGCTCGTGGCCGAGCGGCGTCGCCCCCTGCCGTGGCGGGATGCCGCCGACGTGCGAGTAGAAGGCGTCCGAGCCGCAGATGCCGCAGGCCTTGACCCGCAGCAGCACGTCGTGCGGGCCCACCTCGGGCTCGGGGACGTCGACCCATCCGTTCACGTCCGGTCCGGTCACCTGCACCGATTTCATGGTCTCGATCCTCTCCCGAGCGGTGATGCGCTCTGTGTGCGACGCTAGTTGCTAAATCGTGTTAGCGCAAAGAGGACGGTGGACGGTGGCTGTGACGGTGCGGGATGTCGCGCGACACGCGGGCGTCTCGCCGGCGACGGTGAGCCTCGTGCTCAACGAGACGCCCGGGCAGCGCATCCACCCGCAGACGCGGGAGCGGGTGCGGGCCGCCGCCGCCGAGCTCGGCTACGCCCCGAACCGGATCGCGCGGGCGCTGCGGGAGGGCAGCGCCCGCATCGTGCTGCTGCGCACCGGGCCGCTGCTCGGCGGCAGCCTGTCGAGCCTGATCGCCGGCATGGAGGCCGAGCTGCGCGAGCACGGCCACACCCTCCTCGTCAGCCATCAGCAGGGCGAGCAGCACGCCGGCGAGCGGGCCGACGACGACATCCTGCGCGCCGTGGCGCCGAGGAGCGTCGTCGATCTCGGCGAGCTGTACCGCTCCGGGGCCGCCGACGGCGCCAGAAAAGGTCGGGGCGCGGACAGCCGGGGCGACGGCGGCTGGGTCGACGGCCTAGCCCGGCACACCGCCACCCAGCTCGAGCACCTTCTGCGCCGGGGCCGTCGGCGCATCGCCTACGCCCATCCGGCGGTCGGGCTCGAGTCGCTCGTGGAGCTGCGCGCGGCGCACATGAACGACTGGCTGCGCAGGCACGGCCTGCCGGCTGCGGTGCGGGTCACGGTGCCCGAGGAGCGCGAGGGCGCGGCGGCGGCGGTCCTCGGGCTGCTCGGGGCCCATCCGGACGTCGACGCCGTGGCCGCCTTCAGCGACGACGTCGCCATCGGCGTGCTCGCCGGCTGCGCCGCCGAGGGCGTGCCGGTGCCGGGGCGGCTCGCCGTGATCGGCTTCGACGAGGGGCGGCTCGGCCGGCTGTGGACGCCCTCGCTCACGACGGTGCGGATCGATGCCGAGGGCTACGGCCGCCGGCTCGCGCGCTCCGTCCTCGGCCTCGAGCCGCGGCCCCGGGCGCATCGGCCCTCCGAGGTCGTGGTCCGCGAGTCGGCCTGAGCCGGCGTCGCGGACGCCGTGCGGGATACTTGGCTGCCGGGCCGGGGCCCACACTCGGCCGGCACCGAGGGGGCGGGGTAGTATGGAGCCGCGAAGAACCTGTCTGGGGTGTCGTTCGCGCGACGACCGCTCGGTGCTGCTGAGGGTCGTGGTGTTGGGCGGCGAGGTCGTGCCGGATCGCTCCGGAGCGGCCGCGGGACGCGGCGCCTGGCTGCATCCGACCCGCGACTGCGTCGAGGCGGCGATCCGGCGGCGCGCCTTCGGGCGTGCGCTGCGCACGGACGCGGCGCCCGATGCCGAGAGGCTCCTCGCGGCCGTCGACCCCCCGCGGGCTTACGAAGAACAGGCAGCCAAGAAGCAAAAGGCAGATTGACCCATGGACAACTGATGAGCGCCTCGAGATGAGTGCCATCCGCTAATCGCCTGCCCCCTGTCGTGCCGACTCGGGCCGGGCACAGACAGGAGAATTTGTGGCTAACCCACGCGTCCACGAGATCGCGAGCGAGCTCGGCGTCGAGTCGAGCATCGTCCTCGCCAAGCTCGAGGAGATGAAACAGTACGTCAAGGGCCCCTCGTCCTCGGTGGCCCCGCCCGTGGCCCGCAAGGTCAAGGCGGCGCTCGAGGCCGATGGCGTCGCCAAGCCCACGGCGGCCGCGACGGCGGCCCCGGCGGCGAAGCCGGCGAACCGGGCGGTCCCGGCGCCGCGCCCGGCCGCCGCCCCGGTGGCCGAGGACGCCCCGGCCCCGCAGCCGATGACGGTCGCCGAGCGGCAGGCCGCCGCCGAGAAGGCACAGGCTGAGCAGGCCGCGGCGCCCGCGAGTCCGGCCGAGAGCGGACCGCGTCCCGGCCCCCGGCCCGGCGCCCCGCGCCCGGGCAACAACCCCTACTCCTCCAACCAGGGGATGCCGCGCCCGGGCAACAACCCCTTCTCCTCGAGCCAGGGGATGCCGCGTCCCGGCGGCGGCTCCGGCGCCATCCCGCGCCCGCCGCGCGCCGGCTCCCCGCGCCCGGGT
>JASGFF010000081.1:0-9544 GCA_047605685.1 Microbacteriaceae bacterium | reverse complement strand
CTTGGCGGCGAGGCGGGCGTTCTGGCCCTCCTTGCCGATCGCGAGCGAGAGCTGGTAGTCGGGCACGAGCGCCCGCACCGCCCTGAGACCCGCGTCGACGACGACGGCCCGGGTCACCTTCGCCGGGCTCAGCGCGTTCGCCACGAACGTCGCCAGGTCGTCCGAGTAGTCCACGATGTCGATCTTCTCGTTGCCCAGCTCCGCCGTCACAGCGCGCACCCGCTGGCCCAGCTCGCCGATGCAGGCGCCCTTCGCGTTGATGCCCGGCTCGGTGGCACGCACCGCCATCTTCGTGCGGTGCCCGGCCTCCCGGGCGAGCGAGGCGATCTCCACGAGACCGGACGCGATCTCGGGCACCTCGAGGGCGAAGAGCTTGCGCACCAGCCCCGGATGCGTGCGGCTCACCGAGATCGACGGGCCCTTGACGCCCTTGCTCACGCTCGTGACGTACACCCGGATGCGGGAGCCGTGCCGGTACTCCTCCCCCGGCACCTGCTCCTCGGGCGGCAGGATCGCCTCGACGCTGCCGAGGTCGATGTGCACCATCCGCGGGTTCGTGCCCTGCTGGATGACGCCCGCGACGATGTCGCCCTCGCGGCCCTTGAACTCGCCGAGCACCCGGTCGTCGCCGATGTCGCGCAACCGCTGGTTGATCACCTGCTTCGCCGCGAACGCGGCGATCCGGCCGAAGTCGTGCGGGTCCTCGCGCACCTCGCCGATCACCTCGCCGTCCTCGTCACGCTCGGGCACGAACACGGCGACGTGGCCGCTCTTGCGGTCGAGCTCCACGCGGGCCCCGGTGGGCACGGCATCCCGGCCCTCGTTCTCGGCGGTGTGCTTGAGGTAGGCGGTCAGGATGGCCTGCTCGATGATCTGGACGAGTTCCTCGAACGGGATCTCGCGCTCCCGCTCCAGAAGACGCAGCACGCTGAGGTCGATGTCCACCGGGGGGCCTTTCGCTATTCACTTCGGCCGCCGACCGCCGAGGTCGCGCCAACGCGTCTACGGTACCGCAGCGCCGCTCGGGGCGGATGCCCTCACCAGGGCGTATCGGTGCCGCTCCCGCTGGAGCCCGAGCCCTCCCCGCCGGCCTCGTCGCCGCGGTCGCGGGAGTCGGCGTCCTGCTTGTCCTGGCCGCCCGCGGAGTCCTTCTGGTCGAGCTGGTCGAGCTTGTCCTGCTCGTCCTCCCCGGAGTCGTCGCCGGAGTCGTCGCCGCCCTCGGCCTGCTGCTCGGCGTAGTCCTGCCGCTGCTCGATCTCGTCGTGCAGCTGCTGCAGCTCCTCGTCGTCCGCGCAGTTCTCGCTGCCGGCCTCGATCACCTTGCGTCCCGCGTCATAGAGCTTCTCGGCGCCGTCCGGGTAGCCGGAGGCGAGGTACTCGTCGCCGAGCGTCTCCCAGGCGAGAGCGAGGTTGAGGCGCACCAGGCACTCGCGCGAGGCCGGCACCCGGGCGAGCGAGCGCTGGAAGTCGTCGATCGCGTCGACGTAGTCCTGCTGGGCGGCGCGCGCGGCACCGCGGTCGAACCACGGGATCCAGTCCTCGACCATGAACTCGCCGACGAGGCTTCCCGAGGTCGCCTCGCTCGCGGCGTAGTCGCCGCGCTCGTACTCGGCGATCGCCCGCTTCTCCACGAGCACCGGCCGCACCAGCCAGATCGCGACGACGAGCGCGAACACCGTGAGCGGGATCGTCACGGCCAGCAGGATGACGCGCAGGCGGCCCCGCTGCGCGCCCCGCTCGCTCATCGTCGCCCTCCCCGGGCCCGGCGTGGGCCGGACGGCCGCGCGCGCCGCAGCTCGGAGAGCGGCCGGCCCAGTCGGAACAGCTCGACGAGCAGGATGGCGGTGAGCGGGATCGCCGCGATCCAGTACAGCTCCGTCGGCTCGGCCGGGTCGCCCGGCTCGACCGTGAGCTCGCCGACGTCCATGCCGGCGACGAGGGCGGAGACGTCGGCGTCGGTGCGGTGGCTGTAGTCGACGCCGAGCTGGCTCGCGATCGTGCGCAGCGCGTCCTCGTCGATCGTCGAGACGGCGGCCTCGCCCGTCGAGGGGTCCTGGATGTAGCCGGGCACCTCGTCGACGCCGCTGCTGTCGGAGTCACTGTCGGTGTCACCGTAGCTGTAGCCGCTGAAGGAGCGCATCCGCCCGCCCGTCTCGGTGCCGTAGCCGAGCACGCCGCCGCCGCTGATGAGCGGGGCGAGGGAGGCGAAGGAGCCGACCGGCTCGTCGCTGGTCTGTTCGCCGTCGCCGAGGTAGAACAGCACCCGGGTGTCACCGGGTGCGGCATCCTCTGCCTTCGTGAGGATCTCCTCGACATCCGGCACCGCCTCGTCGATCGCCGAGCCCTGCGAGTACTCGGTGACCTCTTGGGTGAGCACCTGCAGCGTCGACTCGAGCGCGGACTCGTCGCTCGTGAGCGGCACCCGCTGCACCGTCTCCGAGTCGAAGGTCACGAGCGAGAACCGGGCGCCCTCGAGCGCGTCGGCGATGCGCAGGATGTCGGCCCTGGCCGCGTCGAGCCGGCGGGCGGCGTTCACGGTGCCGTCGGCGAGCGTCGGCGGCGGCACCCGCTCGTCGAGCTGGGCGGTGTCGGCGTCCTCGGCGGCCATGCTGCTCGTGGTGTCGAGCACGAAGTACACCTCGAGACCGCCGCTCGCCGTCGGCCCGGCGCTGTCGGCCGGGATCGCCGGACGCAGCGCCACGACGACCAGCAGCAGCACGGCGATCGCGCGCAGCGCCGGGCCGGTCCAGTGCGCGCCCGGCCGCCGACCGCCGCGCACGGCCGTCGCCACGCCGAGGCCGATGACGAGCAGCGCGCCCACGATCAGCACCGGCACCGGGATCACCGGGTCGATCGTCAGGGCCGCCGACGCGAAGGCCAGGGCGCTCATCGGCGCACCGCCCAGCCGATGACGCTCATACCGGCGAGCACGAGCAGCACGATCCAGCTCGCGACCGTGGTGCGGTCGACGACGACGACCCGGGCGGGGCCCGCCGTGACGGTGGCCTGCTCGGCGGTGATCCGCTCGACGATGCCGGGCACGGCGGCGGTGTCCTCGAGGGCGTAGTAGGCGCCGCCCGTGGCGACGACGGTGCTGCGGAACTCGTCGGCGAGGTCGGAGAGGTAGTCGGCACCGGCGGTGTCGCCCGGGTTGATGCCGTAGACCCGCACCGAGCGCGACTGGGCGAGCTCGCCGGCCTCGGGCAGCGTGAACACCTCGTCGCCGGCCACCTGGTTGTCGGTCACGAGGATGACCGAGCGGCTGCGCTCGGCATCCGTGCTCTCGGTGCCCGTGCTCTCGGCGTCGGGGAAGCGGGTGACGCAGGAGGCGAGGCCGTCGCCGACGAGCGAGGAGCCGTCGCCGACGAGGGTGCCCTCGAAGTAGGACTCGTCGGGGTCGGCGAAGGCGGCCTGCACCTCGCCGAGCTGCTGCTCGATGTAGTCGAGGTCGCTCGTGAGCGGGAAGTAGGTGACGGCGGAGGCGTTGAACAGCACGAGGCTCAGCCGCTCGCCCTCGAACTTCTTCGCGAGCGTCTGGAACACCTCGACCACCTCGCTGTCGTAGTCGACCATCGAGCCCGAGACGTCTAGGCACAGCACGATGTCGCGGCTGGCCAGGTCGCTGTGCTCCACCCGCTCGGTGGCGGCGCGCGCGGTGAGCACGGCGCCCGCGCCGGCGCCGAGCACCGTGAGGGCGGCGAGGGCGAGCACGAGCAGCCGGTAGCGCGCGAAGGCGCGCCGGTAGCCCGGCAGCGCCGTGAGGCGCTCGGCGTGGGCGATGCGGATGCCGTCATCCGCCCGGCGTCGGCGGCGGCGCCACAGCAGGATGGCCGCCGCGCCGGCGACGAGGAGCGCCCAGGCCGGCAGCATCCACCAGTTGAGCAGTGTCATCGCCAGCCGCCCACGAGGGCGCGGGCCCGGGCGACCGCCTCGTCGACACTGAGCACCCGAGAGACGCCGGGCACCCGAGAGACGCCGGGCGCCCGAGAGACGGCGGGCTCCCGCGGGGGGCCGAACGCGCCCGGGTACAGTCCCGCCACGGTCTCGGCGACCGGCTCGACGTGCTGGGCGCGCAGCTCGGCGAGCGTCATGTAGGGCGCGCGCACGCCCCGGATGCCGGCGGCGAACTCCCGCACCACGAGGCTGAGCCGCTGCTGCGCCTGCGCCTCGGTGAGCGCCCCGGCCCGGTAGCCGGCCGCGACCTCCTCGACGAGGTGCGCGAACGCCGCCCGGTAGTCGCCCGCCGTCAGCGGCGGGCTCTGCAGTGCCGGCTCGCGCCGCCGCCGGCTGAGCACGAGGGCCAGCACGAGGAGCGCGACGGCCACCAGCACGACGACCACCGCGAGCAGCACCCAGCCGGAGGACAGCGGCACCGGGGCGTCGAAGCCGGTGCCGTAGTCGTCAGCGCCCACGGCCGTGCTCCCGGATCATCGTCAGCAGCGCCGGCACCGCATCGGCGCTCGAGGCGATGCGCGCGTTGGCGACGCCGAGCCGGTCGAGCGCGGCCGCGCGCGCCCGGGCCGCCTCGGCCACGGACCGCGCGAACTCGGCGCGCAGCGCCGGCCGGCCACGCAGCATCCCCGGCAGCGGCACGGCGGACTCGATGTCGCGCATGCCGGCCGGCACGAGCGCAGGGTCCGTCAGGTCGGCGTCGGCGACCGTGACCCAGAGCAGCTCGTGCCGGGCGGCGAGCCGCCTCACGAGCGCGAGCCCGTCGTCGCCGAGCGGCGCGTCGTCGGCGACGACGGCGAGCAGCCGGCCGCGGCCGAGCAGCCGCGAGGCGTCCGCGAGACGCGCGGCGAGGTCGCTGGGCGGGGCGTCCTCGTCGATCTCGGCGTGCGCCGTCTGCAGCATCCGCTCGAGCGCCGCCTCCCCGGTCGCCGGGCGGGCGAGACCGGAGCGGGAGAGCATCCCGACCCGGTCGCCGTTGCGCACCGCGAGGTAGCCGAGCACGCCGGCGGCGAGGATCGCGACGTCGCGCTTCGGCTCGCCGCCGGCCGCGCGCGCCGCCATCGCCCGGCCGGTCTCGACCAGGAGCACGAGGGTGTGCTGCCGCCGGGCGACGAAGCGGCGGGTCATGAGCGTGCCGGTGCGGGCGCTGGCCCGCCAGTCCACGTCGCGCAGCTCGTCGCCGGCGACGTAGGGCCGCAGGTCGTCGAAGTCGAGGCTGCGGCCGTGGAAGACGCTCGCGTACTCGCCGTCGAGCAGCGCGGCGACCGGGCGGCGGGCGCGGATCGACAGCGTCGTCCGCACTCGCCGCAGCAGGCCGGTCACGGTCTCAGGGCGCCTTCACGCTGTCGACGATCGCGTCGATGACGGTCTCGGGTGCGATACCGTCCGCGACCGCCTCGAAGCCCAGGATGAGCCGGTGCCGCAGCACCACGTGGCGCAGCTCTTTGACGTCCTCGGGGATGACGTGGTCGCGGCCGGCGATGAGCGCGAGGGCGCGGGCGGCGCGGGCGAAGGCGATCGAGGCGCGCGGGCTCGCGCCGAACTCGATGGCGCCGGCGAGCTCGGGCGCGATGTACTGCCCCGCGTTCCGGGTGACGTAGACGAGGGAGACGATGTAGTTCGTGATCGCGGGGTCGAGGTGCACCCGGCGGACGGAGCGGCGCAGCGCGAGCACGTCCTCGGTGCCGGCGGCGGGCTCGTGCGGGCGTTCGAAGACGCCCGAGTCGACGAGGCCGACGATGCGGACCTCCTCGTCGAAGGCCGGGTAGTCGAGCACCTCCTTGAGCAGGAAGCGGTCGAGCTGCGCCTCGGGCAGCCGGTAGGTGCCCTCGTGCTCGATCGGGTTCTGGGTGGCGAGCACGAGGAACGGGTCCGGCAGCCGGAAGTGCTCGCCGCCGATCGTGGTCTGATGCTCCTGCATCGCCTCGAGCATCGCGCTCTGGGTCTTCGCGCTCGAGCGGTTGATCTCGTCGAGCAGCACGATGTTCGCGTGCACCGGGCCGAGGCGGGTCTCGAAGTCGGCGGTCTTGGCGTTGTACACCTGCGCGCCGACGATGTCGCTCGGCAGCAGGTCGGGGGTGCACTGGATGCGCGCGAAGGAGCCGCCGACGGCGTCCGCGAGCGCCTGCGCCGCCGTGGTCTTCGCCAGGCCCGGCACGGACTCGAGCAGCACGTGCCCGCCGGTGACGAGCGCCACCAGCAGGCTGCGGCGCAGGCCGGCCTGGCCAATCATCGTCGCGTCGTAGGCGGCGGCGACGCGGTCGAGCGTCTCGCTGGCCCGGGCGACCTCCCCGGCGGTGAGCGGCCCGGCGGCGTCGGCTGTGTCGGCGGTGTCGCGTGCGGCGGTGTCGGTCGTCACCCGGTCACCTTAGCGAGCCGCGGCTGGGCGTGACCCGTCCCCCGGCCTCGTCCCCTCCCCAGGCCGCCGGGGTGCGCGCCGGTCCCGGTCGGTGCCGGCGCCGCGCCCGCGAGGACGGCGCCGCGCCACAGTCCCGTGATGGCCGTCGACCCCGATCAGCTCATCCGTTCCCGCGAGGTGGCTCGCGCCGCCGACCCGACCGGGTTCTACCGCGCCGCGCGCCGCGGCGAGTTCCTGCGGCTCGCCCCGGCGGTCTACGTCCCGACCGCGCGCTGGGCGGCGCTGGATGCCGACGAGCGCCATCGGATGCGCGTGCTCGCCGCTGTCGCGGCGTCCCGATCGGAGACGGTCGTCGGCTACCGCTCCGCCGCGCTGATGTGAGGTCTCCCCCGGGTGTCCGGATCGCCGGGGGAATCGGTGAGCTGCACCGGCATCCACGTGCTCGGCGCGCTGCCGCCGTACCCGCGCTGCGTGCGCCGGGACCGGCCCACCGCCCGGAGCCTGCCGCGCCTCGAGCGCGTGCTGCGGGCGGGGGGCCTGGACTGGTGACCCGGGCCTCGCGGGCAGCCCGGCGGCTCGCCACTGGCGCGCGGCCGGGCCGGGATCAACGGATGCGCGCGATCGCCTCGCCGAGTCCGGCGATGTCGACGAGCTCCCTGCTGCCCGCGCGGCGGTCCCAGAGCTCGACGCGGCCCTCGGCGGCATCCCGGCCGACGACCACGACGACCGGCACGCCGATGAGCTCCGCGTCGCCGAACTTCACGCCCGGCGAGGTCTTCGGCCGGTCGTCGTAGAGCACGTCGAGGCCGGTGGACTCCAGCGAGGCCGCGAGCTCCTCGGCCGCCCGATGGACGCCCTCCTCGCGGCCGGCGGCGACGAGGTGCACGTCGAAGGGGGCGACGGCGCGCGGCCAGATCAGCCCGCGCTCGTCGTTGTTCGTCTCGGCGATCACGGCGAGCGCCCGGGTGACGCCGATGCCGTAGGAGCCCATCGTCACGGTGACGAGCTTGCCGTTCTCGTCGAGCACCCTGAGGCCCAGCGCCTCGGCGTACTTGCGGCCGAGCTGGAAGACGTGCCCGATCTCCATGCCGCGCGCCGTCTCGAGCGGGCCGGAGCCGTCCGGGGCGGGGTCGCCGTCGCGCACGTCGGAGGCGTCGATGACGCCGTCGCCGGCGAAGTCGCGCCCGGCGACGAGCCCGCGCACGTGCCGCTCGTCGGCGTTGGCGCCGGTGATCCACTCGGTGCCGTCGACGACGCGCGGGTCGAGCAGGTAGCGGATGCCGGTGGCGGAGCGCTCGCCGAGCACGGCACCGCGCGGCGACCAGGGCCCGATGTAGCCCTTGACCAGGCCGGGGTGCGCGAGGAAGTCCTTCTCGGTGGCGGGCTCGACGGCGGCGGGGGCGACGGCGACCTCCACGCGCTTGAGCTCCACCTCGCGGTCGCCGGGCAGGCCCACGACGACGAGCTCGCGCCGTCCGTCCAGGTGGGTCAGCGCCAGGACGACGTTCTTGAGCGTGTCGGCCGCCGTCCAGGGCCGGTCGGCGCGCGGCTGCTCGGCGTTCGCGAGCGCGACGAGGCTCGCGATGGTGGGCGTGCCGGGCGAGTCAAACACCGTGGGCGCGGGCAGCCCCTCCCAGGAGCGGGCCTCGGGCACCGGGGTGACGTACGCCTCCACGTTGGCCGCGTAGCCGCCCGCGGAGCGCACGAACGTGTCCTCGCCGACGGGGGTCGGGTGCAGGAACTCCTCGCTGCGCGAGCCGCCCATGGCGCCGGCGTCCGCCTGCACGATGACGTAGTCGAGGCCGAGACGGGCGAAGATGCGCTCGTAGGCGTCTCGCTGCGCGCGGTAGGAGGCGTCGAGGCCGGCGTCCGTGGCGTCGAAGGAGTAGGCGTCCTTCATCGTGAACTCGCGGCCGCGCAGCAGCCCGGCCCGCGGGCGGGCCTCGTCGCGGTACTTGTCCTGGATCTGGTAGATCGTCAGCGGCAGGTCCTTGTAGGAGGAGCACAGGTCTTTCACGAGCAGTGTGAACGCCTCCTCGTGGGTGGGCGCGAGCAGGTAGTCGGCGCCCTTGCGGTCGGTGAGCCGGAACAGCAGCTCGCCGTACTCCTCCCAGCGGCCGGTGGCCTCGTAGGGCTCCCGAGGCATGAGCGCCGGGAAGTGCACCTCCTGCGCCCCGGCCGCCGCCATCTCCTCGCGGATGATCGCCTCGATCCTGGCCCGCACCCGCAGCCCGAGCGGCAGCCAGGCGAAGACGCCGGCGGCCTGGCGGCGGATGTAGCCGGCCCGCACGAGCAGCCTGTGGCTCGTGACCTCGGCGTCGGCCGGGTCCTCGCGCAGCGTGCGGACGAACAGCTGGGACAGGCGCGTTACCACGAGAGGCGAGTCTATCGGCGGCGGTAACCCGATTGACGCCGCTTCCGGCCTGCAATGAAATTTGCTCCTCTTGCAGCCGAGCCGACGATAACAATGTGGACAGCTCTGCATGCCCCCGGTTCGAGGGATGCCCCCGCGCCGCGGCGGCCCGGCCGGTCAGCCGGCGAACAGGTCGCGGATGCGCCAGCCGGCCTCCGTCCTCACCACGAGGACGGAGGCCGCGCCAGCCCCCGCCGCCCCGAGCCGCACGAGCGCCGCACCGCCCAGGTCGTCGACCAGCACGAGATCGTCGCCCAGTCCTGGCGCGACGGTGTCGAGCTCGAGCGCCGGGTCGATCTCGCCGCCCGCGGCGAGCGAGGCGGCATAGTCGCTGTCGGCCCGCTCGGCGGGCGAGCCGCTCTCGTCGACGCCGGCGAGGCAGTCGACGGATGCCGCGGCCAGGCAGGCGGCGCGGCCGGTGATGAGCGCGGCGGTCGCCGGCACCGGGTCCTCGCCGAGCACGGCCGGGTCCGCGGCGGCCGTGTGCGCGACCGGGCCGGCGCTCGCCGTGCCCGTGCCGCCCGTGCCCGTGCCGGCCGTGCCGGTGCCGCCCGTGCCGGTGCCGGCCATGCCCGTGCCGGCCCGCTGGGTGCCGGCCGTCCCGCCGCCGGAGAGCAGCAGCGCGACGAGCGCCACGAGCGCGGCGATGCCGCACAGGGCGAGGATTCGACTGCGCCGGGGCAGCCCGGCGACCACACCGCGCAGCCGGCCGAGCAGCCCACCGAGCAGCCCACCGAGCAGCCCACCGAGCCGCTGCCGGCCGGACCAGCGGCCGAACAGCCCGCCGAGCCGGCGGCCGAGCCGGCCGGGACCGCCCCGGC
>JASGFF010000080.1:0-9630 GCA_047605685.1 Microbacteriaceae bacterium | reverse complement strand
GCCGGCAGCCAGCGTGCCGGCAGCGCGCGCGCCGGCAGCCAGCGTGCCGGCAGCCGGGGCGCGATCCGCGATCTGCGATCCCGCGTCACGAGGCCACGCTGTGGGCGACGATGCCCCGGCGCAGCGACTCGAGCGCCCGCCGTGCCGTGACACCGACCGGCGGGTCGGCGACGATGGAGAGCTGGTCGAGCAGGTCGATGCACTGGCGGCTCCACCGCACGAAGTCGCCGGCGGCGAGCTCCGCCTCGCGCAGCACGACGTCCAGGCGACCGCCGCCGGCCCAGCGGTGCATCGCCTGGCTGATGCCCGCGGCCAGCGGCTGGCTGCGCGGCAGGCCGGCGTCCTCCTCGAGCTCGTCCAGGCGCGCCCAGAGCCGCTCGGTCGCCAGCAGGGCGTCGCGGAACGCCCCGGCCGTGGGCAGCCGCTCCTCGCGACCCTCGCCCCGGCGCGGCTCGTAGACGAGGGCAGCGGTCATCGCGGCCAGCTGCGGCGCCGTCAGCCGGTCCCACAGCCCGGCGCGCAGCGCCTCGGCGACGAGCAGGTCACGCTCGCCGTAGATGCGCCGCAGCAGCCGGCCCGGCTCGGCGACCCGCAGCTCGGTCGGCCGCAGCTCGGTCGGCCGCAGCTCGGCGGGCCCGCCCTCGGCCCGGCCGGCCTCCAGGTGACCGAGCCGCAGCAGCACGTCGTTCACCCGGTCGAACGTCGTCGCGACCGCCGCGGTCCGGCCGCGGATCGAGGCGGTCAGGGCATCCGTCTCCCGTCTGAGCCGCCAGTAGCGCTCGGCCCAGCGCGCGTGCGCCTCGCGCTCGGCACAGGCGTGACAGGGATGCTGCCGGAGCCGGCCGCGCAGCCCCGCGAGCCGTCGCTGCCGTCGCTCGCGCTCCCCCCGGCTCTCCACGCCCGCCCGGCCGGTGCCGGCGCGCTCCAGCTCGGAGAGCTCCCGGCGCATCCCCGAGTACTCGGCGAAGTCACCCAGATGGCAGCGCATCGCCTCGGCGTAGCCGGCGAGGGAGTCCTGCTGCCGGCGGGCCCGCTGCGCGAGCTCGACGACGGCACGGTCGGCCTGGAACTGCGCGAACGACGACTCCAGGATCTCGGCGCTGCGCTCGCGGCCGAACTGCGCGATGAGGTTCACCGCCATGTTGTAGGTGGGCCGGAAGCTCGAGTTCAGCGGATAGCTGCGGCGGCTCGCGAGGCTCGCCACGGCCTGCGGGTCCAGGCCCGCCGACCACTGGATGACGCTGTGGCCCTCGACGTCGATGCCGCGACGCCCGGCGCGGCCGGTGAGCTGGGTGTACTCCCCCGGCGTGATCGGCACCCGCGCCTCGCCGTTGAACTTCTCCAGCCGCTCCAGGACGACGGTGCGCGCGGGCATGTTGACACCGAGCGCGAGCGTCTCGGTGGCGAAGACGACCGTGACGAGCCGGCGCTGGAACAGCTCCTCGACGACCTCCTTGAACACCGGGATGAGCCCGGCGTGGTGCGCGGCGACGCCGCGCTCGAGGCCGTCGAGCCAGCCGAAGTAGTCGAGCGCGCCCAGGTCGGCGTCCGGGATGCCCCGGCAGCGCTCCTCCGCGATCCCGCGGATCTGCTCGCGCTGCCCGCGATCGGTGAGCGCGAGGCCCGAGGCGAGCACCTGCTGCACGGCGGCGTCGCAGCCGGCGCGGGAGAACACGAACACGATCGCCGGCAGCAGGGTGCGCTCGTGCAGCATCCGCACCACCTCGGCGCGCGACATCCGGTGCTCGGCCCGGTCCGGTCCGCGCCGCGGGCCTCGCCGCGGCCCCGTGCCGCGGCTCAGCCGCACCAGCTCCGGGTTCACCACGGGCGCCCCGCCGTCTGCCCGGTCACCCCGAGCGCCCGAGGAGAACAGCTCCAGCAGGCTGGAGCGCAGCAGCACGTGCTGCTCGAGCGGCACCGGACGCTCCTCCGAGACGATCACCTCGGTGTCGCCGCGGACCGTCTGCAGCCAGTCGCCGAACTCCTCCGCGTTCGACACGGTCGCCGAGAGCGAGACGGTGCGCACCGAGCGGGGCAGGTGCAGGATCACCTCCTCCCAGACCGCGCCGCGGAACCGGTCGGCGAGGTAGTGCACCTCGTCGAGGACCACGAAGGCGAGGTCGGTCAGCAGCGCCGAGCCGGCGTAGAGCATGTTGCGCAGCACCTCGGTCGTCATCACGACGATGCGGGCGCCGGAGTTCACGTTGCTGTCGCCGGTGAGCAGCCCGACGGCATCCGGCCCGTACTCGGCCGCCAGCTCGCGGTACTTCTGGTTCGACAGCGCCTTCATGGGCGCCGTGTAGAACACCTTCTCGCGCGCGGTGCGCATCGCGGCGAAGATCGCGAACTCGGCGACCGTCGTCTTGCCCGCACCGGTCGGCGCGGCGACGAGCACGCTCGACCCGCGCTCGAGGGCGAGGCAGCCGGCGCGCTGGAACGGGTCGAGCTCGTGCGGGCGGGATGCCGCGAACTCGCCGGTCAGCGGCGAGGAGCGCCGCTGCTTCGCGGCGGCGTAGCGCTCCGCGGGACTGAGCGTCACGATGTCGCGGGCGCCGTCGCGGCCGCCTCCCGCCGGGCGCGACGGCGGTCGATGAGCGCCGCGACGCCGACCGCGCCGAAGTACAGGCCGACCATCGGGATCGCCAGCAGGAACATCGAGAACACGTCCGCCGACGGGGTGACGGTCGCGGCGAACACGGCGATGACGAGCACGGCGATCCGCCAGGCGTGCAGGATCGAGCGCGCGGTGAGCACGCCGATCGCGTCGAACAGCACCAGGAACACCGGGAACGTGAAGGCGACGCCGACCGCGATCACGAGCCGCAGCACGAACGTGATGATGTCCCGGGCGTTCAGCAGCGTCGAGGTGCCCTGCACGGCGAAGCTGCCGAGGATCTGCGCCATGTGGGGGAAGATCAGCCAGCCGACGGCGGAGCCGATGAAGAACAGCGGCACCGCGGAGAAGAAGAAGCTGAGCGCCCAGATGCGCTCGCGGCGCAGCAGCGCCGGGATCACGAACGCCCAGATCTCATACAGCCACACCGGGCAGGAGATGACGATCCCGGCGACGAGCGCGATCTGCAGGCGCACGTCGAAGGCCTCCGAGAGCACCGTGTAGTTGAGCTTGGTGCCGGGAGCGGTCTCGGTGACGGCCTGCTGGATCTGCTCGAACAGGAAGCCGGAGATCAGGTAGCCGATGACGGCGCCGACAACGACGGCGATCGCGGCGATCGTGAGCCGGCGCCGCAGCTCGAGCAGGTGGGCGACGAGGGACATCCGCCCATCGGAGTCGCGCGGCCTGCGGGTGCGCTCGGCCACCGACTACTTCTTGCCGAGCTCGTTCTTGCCCGGCTCGCCCTGCTCCGTCTGCTCCGCCGTGGCCGCGGCCGACTTATCCGGGTCCTCGTCCTTCTGCTTCATCTCGCTGCGGAAGATGCGCATCGACTGGCCGACGCTGCGCGCGAGCGTGGGCAAGCGGGTCGCCCCGAAGAGCAGCACGACGATGACGAGGATGGCGAGCAGATGCGGCCAGCCGAAAGTGTTGCCGAACATGACCAGGCCCTTCGCGCGAGATCGGACGGCACGAGTCTAGTCGTAGCGCGCGGCTCCCGCCGCTGCCCACTCGGCGACCGCGCGACGCGCCTGCGGCGGTGCGACGACCCGCACCACCCCGGGCATCCCGGCGGCGAGCCGCTTGATGCCGTGCAGGTGCGCGGCCCGCAGCGTCGCCCGCAGCAGCTCCCCGTGCCGCCGGACGCCGGCGTTCTCGGGCAGGAAGTCCGCGATGAGCGGCAACGCCGAGGCCGGCAGCTCCACCGTGACGAGCAGGTCGTCCTCGCTCGGCTCGAACAGCCGGTCCGGCAGCGTGACCTCCTCGGCGCGGCGGCTCCTCGGCTCCGCGGTGACGACGACCCGCGACATCCGGTCCAGCCGGAACGTGCGCACCGCCTGACGCAGGTGACACCAGCCGCGCAGGTACCAGTCCGCGTCGATGCTCTCGACCCGCAGCGGGTCCACCCGGCGCCGCTCGCCGCGGCCCGCGCTCGTGACGTAGTCGAGCTCGAGCTGCACCCCGCCCTCGACGGCCGAGCGGATCAGGGCGAGGGTCTCGTCGTCGGCACCGCCCGCCGCCACCGCGAGCTGGCTCGGCTCGGCCGAGGCGCCCCGGGACAGCTTCGAGGTGAGCGAGGCGAGCACGGCGCCGTCGGCGTTCTCCGGCAGCGCGGAGAGGTACTGCAGCCCCGCGATGAGAGCCGCGGCCTCGCGAGCCGAGAACCGCGGCGAGTCGTCGATGGCGACGAGGTTCGTGATGACGATCTCGTCGTCGTCCTCGAAGGCGTCCCAGTCGATGTCGAACAGGTCCTCGTACTGGTAGGCGGCCGTCTGGCCGGGCACGCCGGAGATCGCGATCAGGCGCACCGCCTCCCGGATCACCTCGGGGTCGACGTCGAAGCGCTCCGCCGCCTGGGCGACTGGCACCCGGCCACGGTCGACGACGAAGGGCACGAGCGCGAGCAGCAGGGTGAGCTTGTCGCGGGCGGGCAGCGCGGGCCGCCGCTCGGAGGGACTAGTCGGCATGGGTCCTCGCCGTCTGCTCCAGGCGCGAGTGCACGGCGGCCACCAGCTCCGCCGGCGCGAGCACGAGCACCTCGGGGCCAAAGCCGGCGAGCTCGTCGGCGAGGATGTTCGCGTCGATGTAGTGCAGCTCCAGGCTGCCGTCCGGCAGCTCGACGGTGCCGCGGCGGCGGGCGAGCCGGGCCGCGGCGTCCGTGCCCGGCTCGACGCGCACCCGGGCGGTGCAGCGCCTCCAGACGTCATCCAATTCGGCGAGCGCACGCTCCTTCTGGCCGGCGAGCGGGATGTCGTGGCCGCGCCCCGTGGCGGTGACGGCACCGACGATGCGCCGCAGCAGGAACGTCTTCGTCGCCCCGCTGCCAGCCTCCTCGGCGGCGAGGTGCCAGCGGCCCTGGTAGAGCACGAGCGCCAGCGGGGCCACCTCCCGCTCGCGGGCCACGGCCTCGCCCGGCTTCAGGTAGGCGAAGCGCACCCACTGTCGGCGGTCGAGCGCCTCCGAGAGCGGCTCGAAAGCCGCGTCGCGCACCCGCACCCGGGGCGCGTAGCCGATGAGCGGCTCGTCCCCCGCCGCGCCGAGGGCGCGCAGCTTCACGAGCGCGCGCCGCGACTGGGCCGAGACCGAGCCCTCGGCCCAGACGCGTGCCGCGAGGTCGAGCAGCGTCTGCTCCTCGGGGCTGAAGCGCACGTCCTCGGGCAGCTCGTAGGCGCCGCGCGGAATGCGGTAGCGCAGCAGCTGGTTGTTGCCCGGCTCGGCGGCGTCCCCCGTCGTCTCGAGCGGCACGCCCAGCTCGCGCAGGTCGTCCTTGTCGCGCTCGAACTTGCGCTCCAGGTTCGCGTTGTCGCCGCCCGGCCGGTAGTCCTGCCGGTAGCCCTGCACCGTGGAGAGGATGTCGGCCTTGCTCAGCCCGCCCTCGCTGGCCAGCAGTGCGAGCACGAGCGAGAACAGCCGCTCCTCGACCGGGATGCGCACCGTGACCGCCCCCTCGATCAGCTCGATGTCACCGCGAGGATGTCGATGACGTAGATGCGGGTGACGTCGCTGCCGAGCGAGTCCGGCGCGGTCTCGTCGCTCGAGTAGCTGTCGTCCGGCGGCACCACCACGATCACCTGGCTGCCGGTCTGCTGGCCGATGACGGCGTCCTCGGTGCCGGGCCAGAGCCCCGTCGACGAGGAGGAGTCCCACGCCGTCGCCGTGTACGTGGAGGGCGCGGTCGCCGTCCAGGAGCTGTCCACCTGCGTGGCCGGCTGGTCCCAGGTGTACTCGGAGTACTGCAGCACCACCGAGTCGCCCTCCGCGACCGTCTCGCCGTCGCCCTGCTTGAGCACCGCCGAGCGCAGCGTCGTCGGGGCATCCGCGTCCGGCACCGTGATGCCCGGGGTGCCGTCCGGGGCGGTCACGACGGCGGGCAAGCCGCTCACCGGCAGCAGCGAGCGCCCCCAGGCCTTGCCGGGGATGCGGTCGAGGATGTCGATCACGAGCACCGCGGCGTCCGTGTCGCCCGCGGTGTCGCCCACCGGCACCACGGCGGCGATGCGGGAGCCCACGGCGACGCACTCGAAGATCTCGTTGAGATCGCTCGCGTCGCTCGCTCCGTAGCGGGCCTGCTGCGCTGCGTAGGCGATCTCACCGGTGGTCGAGTCGTACTGGGTCGCGATGAAGTCCACGTAGTCGCCGGGCTGCACGACCTCGCCGTCGCCCTCCGAGATGGTGCTCACTTGCAGCGTGCTGGTCAGCAGCGGGGTGGGGAAGGACGCCTCGGGGTCCGAGGCGCCGAAGTCGCCGGCGGCGGTGATCGTCGTCGAGGCGTCGCCCGCGACGGCGTCGGGGGTGCAGCCGCTCGCGCTGTCCCCGGTGGAGCTGCTGCAGCCCGCGAGCGCGGCGACGAGGGAGACGGCGACGGTGAGTGCGACGAGTGGGCGCACGGATCCTCTTTCGTTCACGGCGTGGCGGCGCCGGACTCGCTCCGCCGGATGCCCAGTCTAGTCGGCCGCGGAGGGGGCCGACTCCGCAGGCCGGTCCGCGGTCCGCTTCGCGGCATCTGGTTGGTCCGCGGTCCGCTTCGCGGCATCTGGTTGGTCCGCGGTCCGCTTCGCGGCCTCTGGTTGGTCTGTGGTCCGCTTCGCGGCCTCGGGCTGGTCGGCGGTCCGCTTCGCGGCCTCGCCGGCCGCGATCGCCTGCCTGCCCGTCTTGCGCAGCCGCTTGGCGCTGGTCTGGCGCTCGCCGAGCGCGCCCGGCGTCCAGAGCTCGATGTCCCCCTCCCCCGGCTCGGTCTTCGAGGCGCGACGCACGCGCTCCGGCAGCACGGCACCGGGGGCGAGCCGGCGCGCGGTGACCAGGAAGCCGGTGTGCCCGATCATCCGGTGGTCCGGGCGCACCGCCAGGCCCTCGACGTGCCAGCCGCGCACGAGCGTCTCGGTGCACTCCGGCTCGGTGAAACGGCCGGCCGCCCGGATCGCCTCGGCGACCCGGGAGAGCTGTGTGACGGTCGCGACGTAGCACAGCAGCACGCCGCCCGGCACGAGCGCCTCGGCGACCGCGTCGAGGCACTCCCAGGGCGCGAGCATGTCGAGCACCGCCCGGTCTGCCCCGCCGGCCGGCACCACGGCCGGCAGCCGCTCGGCGAGATCGCCGATCGTGACGCTCCAGTTCTCCGGCTCGCCACCGGTGAACGCGGCGATGTTCCCGCGGGCCACGGCGGAGAACTCCTCGCGACGCTCGAAGGAGTACAGCCGTCCGGCAGGGCCGATGGCGCGCAGCAGCCACAGCGACAGCGCCCCCGAGCCGACACCGGCCTCGACGACGCGCGCACCGGGGAACACGTCGGCGTGCGCGAGGATCTGCGCGGCGTCCTTCGGGTAGACGATCGCCGCGCCGCGCGGCATCGACATCACGAAGTCGGCCAGCAGCGGCCGCAGCGCGAGGAACCGCACGTCGTTCGAGCCGGTGATCACGCTGCCGTCGGGCTGGCCGATGATGTCGTCGTGGCGCACGAAGCCGCGATGGGTGTGGAACTCGGCGCCCGCCACGAGCGTGATCGTGTTCATCCGGTCCTTCGGACCGGTCAGCTGCACCCGCTCCCCCTCGCGGAACGGCCCGCTCACGCGGCGGCCCCCCGCGCGTAGGCCCTGCGCAGGTCGTCGACGGTGCGGCCGGCGAGGCTCGGCCAGCGCACGTCGTCCACGCCCGCCGGCACCGGCACGTGTGCCGGGATGCCGATGACGACGGCCCCGGCCGCGGCCGCGGAGGTCATGCCGGGCAGCGAGTCCTCGATCGCGATGCAGGCCGAGGCATCGACGCCGAGCAGCGCGGCGGCCCGCAGGTACGCCTCCGGGTGCGGCTTGCCGTTGACGACGTCGTCGCCCGCGACGACCACGTCGAAGGCCGGGAACGGCAGCGCGAGCTGCACCCGCTCCGCCATCCGACGGATCGACATCGTCACGAGCGCCGTGGGCGTGCCGGCCGCGTGCAGCGCCTCGAGCAGCTCGACGGCGCCGGGGCGCCACGGCATCCGCTCCGTCATCCGCTCGAGCACGCGATCGGTGAGCCACTCGACGATCTCGGGGCCAGACATCCGCACGCCGTGCCGCTGCAGCACCCGCGCGGAGCTCAGCAGCGGGGCGCCGACGAGGCCCAGGGCGTCATCGCGGTCCCAGGAGCCCCCGTGGCGCCGGACGAGCTCGGTCTCGCTCGCCATCCAGTACGGCTCGGTGTCGACGAGGGTGCCGTCCAGGTCCCAGAGCACGGCGGCGGGGCGGGCTGTGGTCACGGTCGGCGAGTTTAGCGGGACCTATCCTGGTCGTCAGGCCCGGCGCGGACAGCGCGGGCCCACTCAAGCAAGAACCGAGGGAGATCGGTGCCAGGCAATTCGGCGTTCGCCACCGGCCGGCTGCTGGTGGCGGCATTCGAGGGATGGAACGACGCGGGCGAGGCGGCGACGGCCGCCGCGGCGATGCTGCGCGCCGAGCTCGACCTCGAGCCGCTGCTCACCGTCGACCCCGAGGACTACTTCGACTACCAGTTCACCCGGCCGCAGGTGGTCATCGACGACAGCGGTGCGAAGGAGATCGTCTGGCCGACCGTGACGCTGTGGGGCCCGCGCTCCCCGCTCGCCGTCCCCGCGATCGTGCCCGAGACGGCGGCACCGGATGCCGGTCTCTACCTGCTGACCGGCAACGAGCCGTCCCGCGGCTGGAAGAGCTTCGCGCTCGAGGTGATGGACGCGATCGAGGCGGCCGAGATCGACGGCATCGTGTTCCTCGGCGCGATGCTCGCCGACGTGCCGCACTCGCGCCCGATCACGACGTTCGTCACGAGCGAGGACGCCGGCGTGCGCGAGCGCCTCGGCGTGGAGCGATCGGGCTACGAGGGGCCGACCGGCATCGTCGGCGTGCTCTCGGACGCGGCCGACCGCCTCGGCATCCCCGCGGTGTCGGTGTGGGCGAGCGTGCCGCACTACGTGCACAACGCGCCGAGCCCCAAGGCGACCCTCGCCCTCATCGACCGGCTCGAGGACCTGCTCGGGATCGCCATCCCCCGCGGCGACCTGGCCGAGGAGGCGAGCGCCTGGGAGAGCGGCATCGACGCGCTCGCCCAGGATGACGAGGACATGGCCAGCTACATCGAGCAGCTCGAGCGGGCTCGTGACACCGTCGACTCGCCCGAGGCGTCCGGGGAGGCGATCGCCCAGGAGTTCGAGCGCTACCTGCGCCGCAACGATGGCCGCGGCCCAGACGGTGGCCCGGGCTCCGGTGGCCCGGGCGGCGGCGCGGGCAGCGGGGACGAGGGGCCGGCCGGCGGCTGAGGCGTCACGCCCTCCCGGCCCGGTGTCGCTCGGCCCGGTGTCGCTCGGCCCGGCGGGCTCTGCTCACAGCCGGATGCCGAGCAGCGCGTCGCTCGCGGCGACGAGCGTCGGCGTCCACGGGACGCCGTCGAGCAGGGCGAGGGCCGCGGGCGTGTCCAGGTCCTCGGCCAGCACGGCGCGCAGCTCGGCGAGGCCCGGGTCGGCACCGGCACGGGGGTCCGGGCCGGCCGCCTCCACCCGGCCGGAGTTAGGA
>JASGFF010000079.1:0-9867 GCA_047605685.1 Microbacteriaceae bacterium | reverse complement strand
CCGACACGGCGGCCGCGAGCGCGAGCGCGCCCGCGAGCGCGATCGCGGCGAGGCCTGAGAGCAGCGCACCGTGCCAGGCCGCGAGGGCCAGGCCCGGATGCCGCACCTGCCACCGGCCGGTGCGCAGCACGAGCGGGCCCAGCGTCACAACGGCGACGGCGAGGGCGAGCAGGGCCAGGGACAGCGGCACGGGGCCCAGCGGTGTGAGGGACAGCGGCACGGGATGCCTCAGCGCCCCCGGCGCGCGGGGGCGAGCGCCTCGCGCAGCAGGGCCAGGTCGGCGGCATCCAGGTCGCCCGCGAACTTCAGCAGCACGGCGCGGCGGTCCTCGGCCGCGCCGAGGGCACGCATCATCGTCGCGCTCGCGTCCTGCTCGGCGCTGCGCGCGGCCGAGAAGCGCTGCCGCCGCGGCGAGTCGGCCCGGCGGATCACCTCGCCCTTGCCGACCAGGCGATCGAGCACGGTGAGGATCGTGGTGGTCGCCGGCACCGGCTCGGCGAAGCCGCGCTGGATGTCGCGCGCGCTCATCGGCGTCGGCGCGGCGCGCAGGATGCGCAGCGTCTGCGCCTCGAGTTCGCCGACGCCCCGGTTGCGCGATCCCGCCACGGCTGCCCCTCCCGCTCGTCCGGCCGCAGCCCAGTCTACGGTCGGCCCGCCACGTGCCGGGCGGGCGCCCTCAGCGCAGCGAGTAGAAGCCGAGCACGTTGCCGTCGGGGTCCATGGCGTCGAAGAAGTCGACGGAGCCCTCGACGTGCATGAGCGGGCTCACCTCCACCGCCATGCTCTGCAGCCGCGCGTGCTGCGCCGCGACGTCCGGGATGCCGAAGCGCAGCTCGAAGCCCTCCCCGGGCCGCCGGCGCTGCTCCTCGGCGAGCTGCAGCCAGACCTCCCCCACCCGGTACTCGACGATGCCGGCCACCGGCTGCGTCTCGGGCATCGGCAGCTCGAACACGGCCTCGTACCAGAGCTGTGAGCGCCCGAGGTCGGTGACCGGGATGCCGACCGTCGAGCTCAGGATGCGCATGCACTCATTGTGGCGGCTGGCCGCGGCGTCGGACATCGGCTGTCTCAAACATCCGCTGTCCTTAAAATGGTCGGATGCCCGCTCGCGACGAGGTCGATCGCATCGTCGAGGCCTGGACGAGCGAGCGTCCGGACCTCGACTTCTCGCCGCTGCAGGTGCTCTCCCGCGTCGGCCGACTCGCCCGGCACCTCGACCGCGCGAGGCGCGAGGCCTTCGGCGGCTCCCAGCTGGAGTCGTGGGAGTTCGACGTGCTCTCGGCGCTGCGCCGCGCCGGCCAGCCGGGCCAGCTGAGCCCGAAGGCGCTCATGCAGCAGACCCTGGTCTCGAGCGGCACCATGACGAACCGCATCGACCGTCTCGTCGAGCGCGGCCTCGTGGCGCGCCGCGCCGACCCGAGCGACGGCCGCGGCATCCTCGTGGTGATGACCCCGCTCGGCCGCGACCGGGTGGATGCCGCCATCGTCCTGCTGCTCGGCCACGAGGCCCGACTGCTCGACGCGCTCTCGGCGGCGGAGCAGCGCCGGCTGGCGGCGCTGCTGCGCAAGCTCAGCGCCGACTTCGACGAGGCCGGCTCGGGCTGAGCGGTCCGGCGCGACTGGCTACCCTGGCAGGGACATGGCGCACCTGCTCGGGGCCGAGGCCCTGCACCTGGAGTACCCCACGAGGGTGGTCTTCGACTCCGTGACGATCGGTGTCGGCGAGGGCGACCGCATCGGCGTCGTCGGCCGCAACGGCGATGGCAAGTCCTCGCTGCTCGGGCTGCTGTCCGGTCGCATCGAGCCCGACTCCGGGCGGGTGACGCGGCGCGGCGGCGTGCGGATGGGCGTGCTCGACCAGTCGGACACGCTCGACGACGACGAGAGCGTGGGGCACGCGATCGTCGGCGACCGACCGGAGCACGAGTGGGCGGGCGACGCGAGGGTGCGGGACGTGATCGCCGGGCTCGTCGCCGACCTGCCCTGGGATGCCCGGATCGGCGCCCTCTCCGGCGGCCAGCGGCGCCGGGTCGCGCTCGCCGCGCTGCTGGTCGGCGACTGGGACATCGTGGCCCTGGACGAGCCGACCAACCACCTCGACGTCGAGGGCATCTCCTGGCTGGCCGCGCACCTGAAGGCGCGGTGGGCCCGGAACGCCGGCGGCCTGCTGCTCATCACCCACGACCGCTGGTTTCTCGACGAGGTCGCCACCGCGACCTGGGAGGTGCACGACCGGATCGTGGAGCCGTTCGAAGGCGGCTACGCCGCCTATGTGCTCCAACGGGTCGAGCGCGACCGACAGGCCGCGACGGTCGAGGCGAAGCGGCAGAACCTGATGAGAAAGGAGCTCGCCTGGCTGCGCCGTGGAGCGCCCGCCCGCACTGCGAAGCCGAGGTTCCGCATCGAGGCAGCGAACCAGCTCATCGAGGACGTGCCGCCGCCGCGCGACCGGCTGGAGCTGTCCCGGCTCGCCGTCGCCCGGCTCGGCAAGGACGTGGTCGACCTTCTCGGCGCGGGCGTGCGCTACGACGGCCGCGAGGTGCTGCGGGATGTCGAATGGCGCATCGCGCCCGGGGAGCGCACCGCGATCCTCGGTGCGAACGGTGCCGGCAAGTCCACCCTGCTCGGTCTGATCGCCGGGACCGTCGAGCCCACGAGCGGCCGGGTCAAGCGCGGCAAGACCGTGAGGCTCGGCGTGCTCGACCAGCGCTTCCGCGAGCTGGACGACATCGCCGGCGACCGGGTGCGCGACGTGCTCGCCCGCGCGAGGACGAGCTACGTCGTCGACGGCAGGGAGCTCACCCCGGCCCAGCTGCTCGAACGACTCGGCTTCGCCCGCGAGCACCTCTCCGCCCGGGTCGGCGAGCTCTCCGGCGGCCAGAAGCGTCGCCTGCAACTGCTGCTGGTCTTGCTGTCGGAGCCCAACCTGATCGTGCTGGACGAGCCCTCGAACGACGTCGACACCGACATGCTCGCGGCGATGGAGGACCTGTTCGACTCCTGGCCGGGCACGCTCATCGTCGTCTCCCACGACCGCTACCTCGTGGAGCGGATCACCGACCAGCAGTACGCGATCCTGCCGGCCGCGGACGGAGCCGGCAGGCTGCGGCACCTGCCGGGCGGGGTGGACGAGTACCTGCGGCTGCGCGACGCGGCCACGACCGGGCCCGCCGCCGCCGGGCCGGACCCGGGGCGGACGCCGGATGGACCGAGGCTGTCGGGCGCCGATGAGCGCGCCGCGCGCAAGGAGCTCGCCGCGGCGGAGCGGAAGCTGGAGCGACTGGCCGAGCGCATCGCGGGCATCCACGAGCGCATGGCCGTCCACGATCAGAGCGACTACGAGGGCATCGGCCGGCTGAGCGAGGAGCTGCGGGATGCCGAGGCCGAGACCGCCTCGTTGGAGGAGCGCTGGTTCGAGCTGACCGAGCTCGTCGGCTGAGGGTCCGACGGGCTCGGGGCGCGACCGCGATCGCTCCCCCGGTTCGGCGGCCGGCGGCGGTTCAGCGGCCGGCGGCGGATGGCTCACCCGTGCGATGGTCGGCCGCGGCGTGCAGCGCGCCGCGCCGCCGTCCCGCCAGGCTCACCCTGCCGAGCGTGTCGGCGCCGGTGACCTCGATGTCGTGACCGCGTGCGGCCAGCGATTCGCGCACCTCGACCGGCATCGACGCCTCGACGACAAGCCGGTTCGGCACCGACTCCCTCGGATAGAACGAGCTCGCGGCGTGCTCGCTGTGGAACCGCGGCATCGCGAGCGCGCCCGGCACGGACATCCCGGCATCGACGACGCCGACGAACACCCCGATCGTCCACTGATCCTGCTGGTCGCCCCCGGGGTGCCGAAGCCCATCACACCGTCCTCGCCCTCGACGATCGTCGGCGAGAGCGTCGTCCGCTGCACCGCTGAAACCGGGCGCGCGGGACGGCGGGAGCTCGACGGCCGGCCAGCCCGCCGGATCGCACACCCTCCCTGGCCAGATCTGACCAGACCCGATACCCTGTGCCGATGGAGGTCGTCAACGTCTACGACGCCAAGTCGTCGCTATCGCGTCTGCTCGCGCGTGCCGAGCGGGGCGAGTCGATCGTGATCGCGCGCAACGGTCGGCCGATCGCGCATCTCGGGCCGGTGCCCGGGGCCGCGCGGGAGCGTGTCCCTGGTGCGTTGAAGGGCCGGATCGAGGTGGGCGAAGACTTCGATCTCGATGAGGCCGAGATCGAGGAGTGGCTCGGCGTGTGAGGCTGCTGCTCGACACGCACGTGCTGCTGTGGTGGCTCGCCGACGACGCGGCACTGCCCTCTGCCTTCCGTGACGTGATCGCGGACCCCGGCAACGACGTGCTCGTGTCGGCGGTATCCCTCGGAGAGGTGGCGATCAAGGCGTCGCTCGGCAAGCTCCGGATCCCCGAGGAGTTCTGGGACGCTGTCGACTCCTCCGGCTTCGAGGCATTGCCGTTCGGCGGCCACCATGCCCGGGAGCTCCTGACACTTCCCTGGCACCACCGCGACCCCTTCGACCGGATGCTGATCGCCCAGGCCCGGGTGGAGCAGCTGCGGCTGGCGAGCGTCGACGCCGCATGCCGCCGGTACGACGTGCTCCTGCTCGGCTGAGCCGACCGGATGCGTCCTCCCCCGGCCTCGCGCTACGGCAGCACGAGCCGCAACGCGTCCCCCGTCACCGCGCCGTCGAGGCGGTCGAAGAGCAGACGAGCTGCGGCACGCCCGAGCTCACGAGGGTCGCTGGCGTAGGCGCGGGTGCGCACGGTGAGCAGCGGCGCCAGCTCGATCTCGTCGAAGGCCGCCATGACCGGGAGGGACTCTCCGCGCGCACCGGCCCGAACCGCGTCGGCGTACGCCTTCAGCGCGCCGACCGTGATCCGGTTGTTGGCGGCGACGATCGCCGTGGGAGGATGCGGCAGCTCGAGGAACGACGCCGCGACGCCCCGGGCGTCGACCACGTCATCGCTCACGCCGCGCACCAGCCGCGGGTCGAGGGTGACGCCCGCCTGCCCCAGCTCGTCGACGAGGGCCTGATAGCGCACGCGGTGGGCGGACACCGTCACGATGTTGCCGATGAACGCGACCCGCTGGTGTCCCTCCTCGACGAGGTCGCGCGCCATCCGACGAGCGGTGCGCTCGTCGTCCATCAGCACCGTGTCGACCGGGGCGTCGGGCAGCTCTCGCGCGGCGGCCACCAGATGAGATCGCGTCGGGGCGTCCGCGTCGTCCGCGACGGGCGCGGGCGGACCGTCCGCCCGCGCCCTTAACGCCCGAGCCGGAAGCGGCGCAGCCGCAGGCTGTTCGTGACGACGAACACCGAGGAGAACGCCATCGCCGCCGCCGCGATGACCGGGTTGAGCAGGCCGAGCATCGCCAGGGGGATCGCGGCGACGTTGTAGGCGAACGCCCAGAACAGGTTGCCCTTGATCGTGCGCAGGGTGCGGCGGGCCAGCAGGATCGCGTCGGCGACGAGCAGCAGGTCGCCGGCGACGATGGTGAGATCGCTCGCCGTCATCGCCGCATCGGTGCCGGTGCCCATCGCGATGCCGAGGTCGGCTGCGGCCAGCGCCGCGGAGTCGTTGATGCCGTCGCCGACCATCGCCACCGTGCGGCCCTCGGCCTGCAGCGCGTGCACCGCGGCGAGCTTGCCGGCCGGGGTGACGCCGGCGCGGACGTCGTGGATGCCGACGGCCGTCGCGACGGTCCGCGCGGCACCGGCACCGTCGCCGGTGAGCAGGATCGGCTCGAGCCCAAGCCGTCGCAGCCGGGCCACGGCCGCGGCGCTCGTCGGCTTCACGGTGTCGGCGACGGCGATCGTGCCACGCAGCTCGCCGTCCCAGGCGACGGCGGCGACCGTGGCTCCGCCCGCCTCGGCCCCACCGACCTCGGTACCGACCTCGGCACCGGCCGCGTCGGCGGCCTGCTCGGCGAGCGCCGCCGGCACCGCGAGCGACCAGTGCTCGCGCAGCCAGCCGAGCCGGCCGACCACGACGAGCCGGCCCTCGACGAGAGCCTGCACGCCGAAGCCCGCGTGCGCGGAGAACCCGGTCGTGGGAACGGCCCCGGCGTCGCCCGCGGCGGTGACGATCGCCCGGGCGATCGGATGCTCGGAGCCCTGCTCCACCGCGGCCGCGAGCCGCAGCAGCTCCTCCGGTGCCGTGCCCGGCAGCGGCCGGACCTCGGTCACCGTCATCCGGCCGCTCGTGATCGTGCCGGTCTTGTCGAGCACGACGGTGTCGACGCGGCGGGTGCGCTCCAGCGCCTCCGGGCCGCGGATGACGATGCCCAGCTGGGCGCCGCGACCGCTGGCGACGAGCAGCGCGGTGGGCGTCGCGAGGCCGAGCGCGCAGGGGCAGGCGATGATGAGCGTCGTCACCGCAGCGGTGACCACGACAGCGGGCGTGGCCCCGGCCAGCGCCCAGCCGACCGCGGCGGCCGCCGCGAGGGCGATGACCACGGGCACGAACACCGCCGAGACCCGGTCGGCGAGGCGCTGCACCCGAGCCTTGCCGCTCTGCGCACGCTCGACGAGCCGCGCCAGCCGGGCCAGCTCGGTGTCGGCTCCGGTCCGCTCGATCCTCACCACGAGCCGGCCGCCGACGTTCACCGTCGCGCCCGTCACCCGGTCGCCGGGGCCGACCTCGACCGGCACCGGCTCCCCGGTGAGCATGCTCTCGTCCACGGCGGAGGAGCCGTCGACCACGATCCCGTCGGAGGCGATCCGCTCCCCCGGGCGCACCAGCACCTCGTCGCCGATCCGCAGCCGTGCCACCGGCACCCGGCTCTCGACGCCGTCGCGCAGCAGCGCGGCGTCCTTGGCGCCGAGCTCGAGCAGCTCGCGCAGCGCCCGTCCGGCCCGGCGCTTGGCCCGGCTCTCGAGGTAGCGGCCGGCGAGGATGAGCACCGTCACCAGCGCGGCGACCTCCAGGTAGGTGTCGCCGCCGAGCGGCACGGCGCTGAGCGACCAGCCGAAGGCGGCGAGCACCCCGAGGCTCACGAGCGTGTCCATGGTGACGGCGCCGTGGCGGGCGTTGACGGCGGCGGCGCGGTGGAACGGCCAGGCCCCCCACAGCGCCACGGGCGTGGTGAGCGCCAGGGCGAGCCACTGCCAGGACGGGAACTGCAGCGCCGGCACCATCGACAGCACCGCGACCGGCGCCGAGAGCACCGCGGAGACGGCCAGGCGCCGCCCGAGCGCGGCGTGCGCGCCCTCGCCCGCCGGCGCGGCGTCCGGCGTCACGACGCTGGCGTCGTAGCCGGCGGCCTGCACGGCGGCGATGAGCTCCTCGGCGGGCACGCCCTCGGAGCGCACCCGGGCCCGCTCGGTCGCGAGGTTCACGGTGGCGGCGACGCCGGGCAGCCCGTTCAGCCTGCGCTCGATGCGGCTCACGCAGGAGGCGCAGGTCATGCCGGCGATGTCGAGCTCGACCTCGACGGCGGCGGTCATGGCTCGGCGACGAGCGTGTAGCCGGCGTCCTCGACGGCCGCCCGCAGCCGCGCCCGCTCCGGCCGGCTCTCGGCGGCGACGGTGACTCGCGAGCGTCCGCCGGGGCTCAGCTCGATGCTCACCCCGGTCACGCCGTCGAGCGCGGAGATCGCCTCGGTGACGCTGCGCACGCAGTGCGCGCAGGTCATGCCCTCCACGAGCCAGACGCTCTCGTCGGCCGAGCCGGATGCCGGTGCCGCGGCCGTCGGCGCGTGCGCCGAGCCGCAGTGGCATCCCTCCCCCTTCGCTGTCAGGCCCAGCTCGTGCCGCCGCACGGCACCCGTCCCCGCGGTGTTCGTGCCCGCCGTATCCGTGTCCACGGTGCTCTCCTCGGTTGCGTTCTCCCCGGTGGCGCTCATCTCGTTCCCGTGCCCTTCCTCGATCGCATGATCGGCCTCATGACCTCACCAGCCGGGCGATCGCGGCGCTCGCCTCGCGCAGCTTCTCGTCCGCGACCGCGCCGCCCTGCGCCGTCGCCTCGGCGACGCAGTGGGTCAGGTGGTCGTCCAGCAGCGTGAGCGCCACCGCCTCGAGCGCCTTGGTCGCCGCGGAGACCTGGGTGAGCACGTCGATGCAGTAGCTCTCCTCCTCGACCATGCGCGCGATGCCGCGCACCTGGCCCTCCGCGCGCCGCAGCCGGGCCAGCAGAGCCTCCTTGTCGCCCACGTATCCGTGCATCGGTCCGCCTCTCCGCCCCCATCATATACCCGATCAGGGTATGGGGTATGCCGAACGGCGACAGGGATTCGCGGGCTACAAGGGTCGTGCCGGCGACGCGGCCCCGCCGGGGCCGAGAACCGCAGGGACCGCACCGGCGGCGGGCCCGCCGTCGGCCCGTCAGCCGACCGACACCTCGATGGTGTGCCACCCGGTGGCCCCGTCGGGCGCCGGCGCGGCCTCCTCGGCGGTCTGCACCTCGCCCTCGGCATCCGTGGCCCGCACCCGTATGCGGTGCGAGCCCGCCGTGGCGTCCCAGGCGAGCGACCACTGCAGCCAGCTGTCGACGGTGACGACGGTCGCGAGCGACGCCGGCTGCCAGTCGCCGTCGTCGATCTGCACCTCGACGGCCGCGATGCCCACGTGCTGCCGCCAGGCGACGCCCGCGATCACGACCCGCCCGGCGTCGAGGCTGTCGCCCTCGTGCGGCGTGTCGATGCGGGAGGCGAGCTTGATCGGGCCCTTCGCCGCCCAGCCGAGCGGCACCCAGTAGCCCTGGTCGGCGGCGAAGCTCGTGACCTTCAGCTCGGTCAGCCACTTGGTCGCCGAGACGTAGCCGTACAGCCCGGGCACCACCAGCCGCGCGGGATAGCCGTGCTCGAGCGGCAGCGGCGAGCCGTTCATGCCGATCGCGACGAGCGCGTCGGTGCCCTCGTCCTGCAGCACCGACAGCGGCGTGCCGGCGGTGAAGCCGTCGACGCTGCGGGAGAGCACCATGTCCGCCTCGGCGCTCGGGCCCGCGCTCGCGAGCAGCTGGCGCACCGGGACGCCGAGCCAGCGGGCGTTGCCGATGAGATCGCCGCCGACCTCGTTCGAGACGCAGGCGAGCGTGATGTAGCGCTCGACGAACGGCAGCGCGAGCAGCTCGTCCCAGCCGAGCACGACGTCCCGGTCCACGAGACCGGTGATGGTGAGGCTCCAGTCGGATGTCGCGAGCCGCGGCACCGTGAGCGCGGTGTCGATGCGGTAGAACGCCGCGGCGGAGGTGAGCCAGCTCGCCAGCCCGTCGACCCCCAGCTCCGCGCTCGCCGGCACCGACGGTGCCGAGGATACCGGATCCGGCAGCCGCAGCGCGGCCCGCTCCGAGGCCACCGAGCCGGAGCTCACGGCGAAGCCGCGGGCGGCCACGGCCACGACCGCGCCGCCCGCGCCCGCGCCGGCGAGCAGCCCCAGGAAGCGACGGCGCTCGAGCACGCGGGGGGCCGGGAGCAGCGCCTCGGCGCGGCCGAGCGGCTGGGTCCACTCCAGCAGCCGACGGCGCAGCATCCGCAGCAGCGGGATGCTGAGCGCGGCCCCGACCACGGCGGGCAGCGCCGCGAGCGCGCCGCCGTCGGCCCGGGTGACGGCGGCGACCAGCCCGAGCAGGCCGACGCCGGCGAACACCGCGGAGCCCAGCGGCGGCCGGCGCAGCTCGGCGAGGCCGGCGAGCGCGCCGACCGCCAGCACCGCCGCCACGAGCACGGCGCCGAGGAACGCCTTGTCGCCGGTGCCGAACAGCCCGATGACGCCCTCGCGCACGGCACCGGGCGTCAGGTCGATCGCGAGCGAGCCGATCGCCGCGAACGGCTCCCCCGTCTCGGCGAGCCCCAGTCCGCCCAGCAGCGCCGCGACGAGCTCGGCCGCGCCGAGGCCCACGGCGCCGGCGCCCAGGCCGGCCGCGGCCGCCAGCA
>JASGFF010000078.1:0-10428 GCA_047605685.1 Microbacteriaceae bacterium | reverse complement strand
CGACGGTCTTGAGGTTCTTGACCTCCTCGTCGGGGATCTTCACGTCGAACTTCTCTTCGGCGTTGACGACGATCGTCATCATCGAGATCGAGTCGATGTCGAGGTCGTCGGTGAACGACTTGTCCAGCTCGACGGAGTCGGTCGCGATGCCGGTCTCGTCGTTGATGAGCTCGGCGAGGCCGGCCAGGACTTCTTCGGTGGACAGTGCCATTTCTTTTCTCCTTGAGAGGGGGTCGAGGGGCTTCGTGTGACCGGAAGCCAGTCTAGGGGCGGCCTCTCCGGCGGCCGGGCAGGCCCGGCGGGTCAGGTTCGGGAGGGCTAGGGCAGGCGCACCACCTGCGCACCGAAGACCAGGCCGGCGCCGAAGCCGATCTGCAGGGACAGACCGCCGGAGAGCCCGGGGTTCTCCGCGAGCAGCCGGTGGGTGGCCAGCGGGATGGAGGCGGCCGAGGTGTTGCCGGTGGTCTGGATGTCGCGGGCGATCACCACGTGCTCCGGCAGGCCGAGCTGCTTGGCGAACTCGTCGACGATGCGCATGTTCGCCTGGTGCGGCACGAAGGCGGCGAGGTCGTCGACGGTGATGCCGGCGGTCTCGACGGCCTGCCGGGCCACCTTCGCCATCTCCCAGACCGCCCAGCGGAACACGGTCTGGCCGTCCTGCCGCATCGTCGGCCAGGCCGCCTCGCCGTCGCGCACCTGCTGGTAGGTGGCCGTCATCCAGATGCTCGACCAGTGCGAGCCGTCCGAGCCCCACACCGTCGGGCTGATCGAGGGCTCGTCGGCGGGGCCGAGCACGGCGGCGCCGGCGCCGTCGGCGAGCAGGAACGAGATCGAGCGGTCGCTCGGGTCGACGAGGTCGCTGAGCTTCTCGGCGCCGATGACGACGACGTACTCGGCGAGGCCGGCGCGGATGAGGGCATCCGCCTGGGCGACGCCGTAGGTGAAGCCCGCGCAGGCGGCGTTGACGTCGTAGGCGGCCGCCGTGCCGGCGCCGAGCCGCTCGGCGACGAGCGTGGACACCGAGGGCGTGGCGACGCTGTTGCTGATCGTCGAGACGATGACGGCGCCCACCCGCTCGGGGCGGATGCCGGCCCGCTCGATCGCCTCGGCGCCCGCGGCCACCGCGAGGTCGACGACACCGACGTCCTTGGAGGCGCGTTTGCGCTCGATGATGCCGGTGCGCTTGCGGATCCACTCGTCACTCGAGTCGATCGGCCCGACGAGCGCCTCGTTGGGCACGGAGAGGTCGCCGCGCGCCGCGCCGTAGCTGTGGATGCGGGAGTACTGCGGGCCGTCGGCCTGTCGGAGCGTCGGCATCGGATCAGTCCTCCTGGTCGAGCAGCGCGAGCGCGGCCGGCAGATCGTCGGGGGTCTTGAGGGCCACCGTCGGCACGCCCTTCAGGCCGCGTTTGGCGAGGCCGACGAGCGCGCCCGCGGGGGCGAGCTCGATGATGCCGGTGACGCCGGCCTCGGCGAAGGATGCCATGCACAGGTCCCAGCGCACCGGGGAGGAGACCTGGCCGACGAGCAGCTCGAGGAAGGCGGCCCCGGATGTCACGACCGAGCCGTCTCGGTTGGTCCAGATCGGCAGCGTCGGGTCGTGGCTCGGCAGCGCGGCGGCGACGGCGCGCAGCGCCGGCACGGCCGGCTCCATGTAGCGGGTGTGGAAGGCACCCGCGACCTGCAGCGGCACCACCCGGCTGCCGGGCACCGGGTCGGCGGCGAGGGCGGCGAGGGCGTCCTGGGCGCCCGCGGCGACGATCTGGCCGCCGCCGTTGCGGTTCGCCGCCTCGAGGCCGAGCTCGGCGAGCCGGGCGAGCAGCGCCTCCTCGTCGCCGCCGAGCACGGCGCTCATCCCGGTCGGCTCGGCGGCGGCGGCCCGGGCCATCGCCCGGCCGCGCTCGCGCACGAAGGTGACGGCGTCCGTCTCGCCGAGGATGCCCGCGGCCGCGGCCGCGGTGATCTCGCCGACGGAGTGGCCGGCGACGCCGCCGATGGCGGCCGGGCCGGCCGCGGCGGCGAGCGCCCCGTAGGCGATCAGTCCGGCGGCGACGATGAGCGGCTGCGCCACGGCGGTGTCGCGGATGGTGTCGGCGTTGGAGGTGGTGCCGTGCGCGACGAGGTCGAGGTCGACGGCGGCCGAGATGGCCTCGAGGCGACGGCGGGCCGCGTCATCCGCGAGCCATGGCTCGAGGAAACCGGGGGTCTGTGAGCCCTGGCCGGGCGCTACGACGACGATCACTGGTCCAGTCTCTCCGTTCGGGGTGGTGCGGTGGGCTGCGGCAGGCCACCAAGCGGTGCCGGGATGCTTGGCCGTGTCCTACCAAAGACCGGCCGGTGGCGGGGCCGGGTCGAGGTGGTCTGGGTCGGCCGTGGTCTGGGTCGGCCGTGGTCAGGGTCGGGGCGGCGGGGCCGCCCGGGCCGGCCGGTTCGCCCGGGGTGGCGGGGCGGGGCGGCTCGGGTCGTGCTCGGCGATCGCGCCGACGATGAGCGCGCACTGCAGGATGAGCGCCTCCCGGGCGCCGGTGGCGTCCCAGCCGATCACCTCGCTGATGCGCTTGAGCCGGTAGCGCACCGTGTTCGGGTGCACGAACAGCTCGCGGGCGGTGCCCTCGAGGCTGCGGCCGCTGTCGAGGTACGTCCACAGGGTGGTGAGCAGCTCGGTGGAGTGCGCCTGCAGCGGCTTGTAGATGCGGTTGATGAGGGCGCCGCGCGCGAGCGGGTCGCCGGCGAGAGCGCGCTCGGGCAGCAGGTCGTCGGCGAGGGTCGGGCGTGGCGCCCGGCGCCAGGCCTTGGCGACCGCGAAGCCGGCCAGAGCCGCCTTGGCGCTCTTGGACGCCTCGACGAGGTCGGGCACGGCCGGCCCGAGCACCAGGTGGCCGGCGCCGAAGTTCGGCTCGAGCTGGCCGGCGATGTCGATGAACGGCATCAGCTCGTCCTCGTCCTCCTCGTCCATCGGCCGGGCCCGGCCGATGACGATGACGAGCCGGGAGCCCTGCACGCCGATGAGCACGTCCGCCTCGAGGTGCCGGGCCGTGCGGCGCAGCTGGTCGACGTCGAGGGATCGCGGGGCGGTGCCGACGAGCACCGCGACCTCGCCGTGGCCGTTCCAGCCGAGGGCGGCGATCCGGCTGGGCAGCTCGTTGTCGTACTCGCCGGAGAGGATCGAGTCGACGACGAGGGCCTCGAGCCGTGCATCCCACAGCCCGCGCGCCTCGGCGGCCCGGGCGTAGACGTCGGCGGCGGCGAAGGCGATCTCCCGCGAGTACAGCAGGATCGCCTCGCGCAGCACGTCGTCGTCGGTGCCGACGCGCCTCTCGACCACCTCGACGGTGATGCGGATCAGCTGCAGCGTCTGCTGCAGGCTCACCGAGCGCAGCAGCTCCCGCGGCGCGGCGCCGAACACGTCGGCGGCGATCCACGGCGTCGAGGCGGGGTCGTCGAACCAGCTGATGAAGCTCGTGATGCCGGCCTGGGCGACGAGGCCCACGGCGCTGCGGCGGCCCGGCGGCATCGAGGAGTACCACGGCAGGCTCGACTCGAGCCTCTTGATGGTCTCGCTGGAGAGCTCGCCCGAGACGCGCCGCAGCCAGGCAAGGGTCTGCTCCTTCGTCCGGCCGGTGCCGGACGGCCCGCCCGTGGACGGCCCTGGCTCTGTCACGGGCTCAGCTCTCACCGCCGGCGCTGCCCGTGGTCCCCGCGGTCACGTCGAACAGCCGGTAGTGCTCGATTGCGCGCCCCGGGACGGCCGGGTCGATCGCGCCCTGGCGCACGAGCGCCTCGAGCGCCCCGACCACGGTCGACGGCCCGTCGATGTGGAAGAAGCGCCGCGCGGCCGGGCGGGTGTCGGCGAAGCCGAAGTCGTCGGCCCCGAGGGTCGTGTAATCGCCGGGCACGAACCGGCGGATCTGGTCGGGCACGGCGTGCATGTAGTCGGTGGTGGCGACGAACGGCCCGCGCGCCCCCGCGAGCTTCTCGGTGAGGTAGGGCAGTCGCCTCGGCTCGTCCGGGTGCAGGAAGGCGTGCCGCTCGGCGGCGAGGCCGTCGCGGCGCAGCTCGCTCCAGCTCGTGACGCTCCACACGTCGGCGGAGACGCCCCAGTCCTTCGCGAGCAGCGCCTGCGCCTCGAGCACCCAGGGCACCGAGACGCCGGAGCCGAGCAGCTGCACGGTTGGCCCGATGCCGCTGCCGGTGGCGATGCGGTGGATGCCGCGCACGATGCCCTCGACGTCGACGCCCTCCGGCTCCGCCGGCTGCACGATCGGCTCGTTGTACACGGTGAGGTAGTACATGACGTTCGGGTCCGGGTGCGAGCCGCCGTACATCCGCTCGATGCCGGAGCGCAGGATGTGGCCGATCTCGTAGCCGTAGGCCGGGTCGTAGCTGACCACGGCGGGGTTCGTCGAGGCGAGCAGCGGCGAGTGCCCGTCGGCATGCTGGGTGCCCTCGCCGGTGAGCGTGGTGCGGCCCGCGGTGGCGCCGATGACGAAGCCCCGGGCCATCTGGTCGCCGGCGGCCCAGAGCGCGTCGCCGGTGCGCTGGAAGCCGAACATCGAGTAGAAGATGTACACGGGCACGAGCAGCTCGCCGTTCGTCGAGTACTGCGTGCCCGCCGCCGTGAACGCGGCCATGGCGCCGGCCTCGTTGATGCCCACGTGCAGCAGCTGTCCCTGCGGGCTCTCCTTGTAGGCCAGCAGCAGCTCGCGGTCCACCGAGATGTAGTGCTGGCCCCTGGGGTTGTAGATCTTCTGGGTGGGGAAGTAGGCGTCCATGCCGAACGTGCGCGCCTCGTCCGGGATGATCGGCACGATGCGGGCGCCGAAGTCCCTGGTGCGCAGCAGGTCCTTGAGCAGGCGGACGAAGGCCATCGTGGTGGCCACCTCCTGCTTGCCGGAGCCCTTCTTGACGACCTCGTAGTCCTTGGCCTCGGGCAGCGCGACCTGGGTGTAGCGCGACCGGCGCTCGGGGGTGTAGCCGCCGAGCGCGCGCCGACGCTCCTGCAGGTAGCGGATCGCCGGGTCGTCCTCGCCGGGGTGGTAGAACGGCGGCTGGTAGGGGTTCTGCTCGAGCTGCGCGTCCGTGATCGGGATGCGCATCTCGTCGCGGAACTGCTTGAGGTTCTCCAGCGTGAGCTTCTTCATCTGGTGGGTCGCGTTGCGGCCCTCGAAGCTCGGCCCGAGACCGTAGCCCTTGACGGTCTTGGCGAGGATGACCGTCGGCCGGCCGCGGTGCTCGGTGGCGGCCTTGAACGCGGCGTAGACCTTGCGGTAGTCGTGGCCGCCGCGCTTGAGGTTCCAGATCTGCTCGTCGCTGTAGTCGGCGACGAGCGCGGCGGTGCGTGGGTCGCGGCCGAAGAAGTTCTCCCGCACGAAGGCGCCCGACTCGGCCTTGTAGGTCTGGTAGTCGCCGTCGGGGGTGCGGTTCATCAGGTCGCGCAGCGCGCCCTCGGCGTCGCGGGCGAGCAGCTCGTCCCACTCCCGGCCCCAGACCACCTTGATGACGTTCCATCCGGCGCCGCGGAAGAACGCCTCGAGCTCCTGGATGATCTTGCCGTTGCCGCGCACCGGCCCGTCGAGCCGCTGCAGGTTGCAGTTGATCACGAAGGTCAGGTTGTCGAGGCCCTCGTTGGCCGCCCACTGCAGCGCGCCGCGGCTCTCCACCTCGTCCATCTCGCCGTCGCCGAGGAACGCCCAGACGTGCTGCTCGGAGGCGTCCTTGATGCCGCGGTTGGTGAGGTACCGGTTGGATTGCGCCTGGTAGATGGCGTTGATCGGGCCGAGGCCCATCGAGACGGTGGGGAACTGCCAGAACTCCGGCATCATCCGTGGGTGCGGGTAGGAGGACAGCCCGTCGGGCGCCTTCGACTTCTCCTGGCGGAAGCCGTCGAGCTGCGCCTCGCTCAGCCGGCCCTCGAGGAAGGCGCGCGCGTACATGCCGGGGGAGGCGTGGCCCTGGTAGAACACCTGGTCGCCGCCGCCGGGGGCGTCCTGGCCGCGGAAGAACCAGTTCTCGCCGACCTCGTAGAGCGCCGCGCTCGAGGCGTAGGTGGAGATGTGGCCGCCGACGCCGATGCCGGGGCGCTGGGCGCGGTGCACGGTGATCGCGGCGTTCCAGCGGATCCAGGCGCGGTAGCGGCGCTCGGTCTCCTCGTCGCCGGGGAACTCCGGCTCGTCCTCCGGCGCGATCGTGTTGATGTAGTCGGTGGTCGGCACCATGGGCACGCCCAGGTGCAGGTCCTTGGCGCGGCGCAGCAGGCTGAGGATGACATCGCGTCCGCGCTCGTGGCCGGATGCCGCGACGAGGGCGTCGAGCGAGTCCTGCCACTCCGCCGTCTCTTCCGGGTCCGTGTCGATGGGGTTCACCGAGTACGGATCCTGATCGTTGACCGCCACCGTCGACCTCTTTCCTGGTTGGAGCAGGGTGGTGCCTCGCGGGCGCGCGGCGTCGGGTCGCGACGCAGCCGTCCCTCGGTGCGGATCGATCCTATCCGCGGCCCGGCCCCGTGGCGGCGAGGGGAGCCGCCCGGTGGCCGGGAGGGCGTGTGACACGCCCCCGCCCGGCGGCGCGCTTGTCCGTCGCTTGTCCGCCGCGCGTATCATGACCTCTCGTGCTCGCCGCCCGACGGGGACGGCGTGAAAGGAACGCGAGACACGATGGCACTGGAGAACGACACCCAGGCTCCCGATTTCGACCTCCCGAACCAGTTCGGGGAGCACGTGCGGCTCAGCGACTTCCGCGGCGTGCGCCCGGTCGCGCTGGTCTTCTTCCCGCTGGCCTTCTCGTCCACGTGCACGAGCGAGCTGTGCACGCTGCGCGACAACGTCGAGCTGTTCCGGCACCGGGGTGTGGAGCTCATCGGCGTCTCGGTGGACTCGAAGGCCGCGCTGCACGGCTTCGCCGAGGCGGAGGGCTACGACTTCACGCTGCTGAGCGACTTCTGGCCGCACGGCGAGGTCGCCAAGGAGTACGGCGTCTTCCTCGAGGAGAAGGGCTTCGCCACCCGGGCCACGTTCCTCATCGACGCGCAGGGCATCATCCGGGCGTCCTTCATCACCGCGCCCGGCGAGCCGCGCTCCATCGAGGAGTACCGCGCCGCCGTCGCCGAGCTGCTGCCGACGGCCGCCTGACGGGCTGCCCGGCGCCCGTCCGAGCGGCCGGGGCGGCGCTCAGCCGACGAGGTTGACGGCGCGGGCGATGACGAGGGCGAGGATGACGAAGCCCGCGAGCGCCTGCAGCCCCATCAGCAGCTTCGCGCGCGGTGAGAGCGGCATCGCGTCGGTGGGGCTGAACGCCATCGACGTCGACAGCGACAGGTAGAGGTAGTCGACGAAGGACGCCGTCCAGCCGCTCGCCCTCTGGCCGCTCGTCGTCTGGCCGCTCGCCGCCGAGGAGCGGGCGGACGCCTCGGCGCCGGCATCCCGGTCCTCGTCCTGGGGGAACCGGAAGTCGGCCGGCGGCAGTCGCGTGCGCGGTGTCTGGGTGCGCGCGACCGGGCCGCCGCGGTCGATCTCCCAGTAGACCAGGGCGAAGGCGATGATGTTCGTCACCCACACCTGCAGGGCGGCGAGCAGGATCAGCTGCCCCTGCTCGGTCGAGCCGTTCACCAGCAGCGCGATGAGCTGCACCAGGGCGACTTGGTTGGCGGCGAGCAGCACGAGGTCCTCGGCGATGGAGAGCGTGCGCGACAGCCGGGTCTCCCGGTTGAGCCGCACCGGGTTGACGATGACGAGCGGCACGACCAGCACGGCGCCGATGACGACCACGATCAGGCGCAGCAGCGGCAGGAAGCTGCTCGGCAGCAGGCCGTAGAGCGCGAGCGCCACCCCGAGGGCGACGATCGCCGGCCAGCGGTGCTCCGCGCGCACCGCGGGGTTCGACTCGGCGTCGGGCATGGCTCGGAGTGTATTGGCGTGGCGCGTCGGGCGCTCAGACCCCGACCGGCGCGAGCGAGCGCAGTGTTCGCCGAGTGCGGAGCGTGCTCGGCGTGCCCGTCTTCTTTCACATCCATTGGGATGACGGCCCTGCCGAACCCGGCGCGCCGGCAGCGAGCGGATCTGGTCGCCATGCCGCGACGCGCCCTCGCCCAGTTCCCCGGCGACATCCAGAGGTACGGATGCACCTTTCCCTTCATCGCGCCGCCGATCCTGGACTCCACGATCGTCGCCATCGCGACCCATCGCCCGGTGATCGCGCTGGACTCCTCCACGGCGGTGATCCAGTGGGTGAGCACCGGGTAGTACCTGCTCGCGATGCGGTCCGTCGGCAGCCGGGTCGGCAGCCGCGTGCTGGGCACGGCCGTGGCCGCGGTCACGATGCCCCTGGCGCTGGGGCCGCTCATCGGCCCGGCCGTCGGCGGGGTGATCCTGAACCGGCTGAGCTGGCGATGGCTGTTCCTGGTCAATGTGCCGTTGATCGCGATCGGCATTTCGCTCGCGTTCCGGCTGCTCGCACGCGACTCGCCGCGGGCGAGGCGATCGACCGCGCTCTGGACCACATCGGCCTGCTGCTGCTCGCCCCCGCCCTCGGGGCGCTGCTGCTGGGGCTGTCGAACATCGCCACGAAGAGCACGGCCGCCTCGCCCGAGGTGCTCGGCCCCCTTGCCTGCGGGGCGGTGCCGCTGGCCGCGTTTGTGGGCTGGGGATCGGCGCGGTCATCATCCCGCCGATGATGGTCGCCTACCGGGACCTCGCCCCCGTGGACGTGCCTCAGGCCGCCATGCTCACACGCATCACCCAGCAGATCGGCGCCTCCTTCGGGGTCGCCGTCGTCGCCGTCGCGCTGCACTCGCTCGCTACCGGCGGCGATCTCCTGACCGCGTTCCGCGGCGCCTTCTGGTGGACGAACGTCATCGCTGCCCTCGCGATCCTGCCGACCCTGGCATTGCGTGGCGCGCGGGCGGACACGGGCGAGCAGGCGGGGAGGGGGAACGGAGGACATGATGAGCAAGCGGCCTGAGACGGCGTCGCGACGCCGCGGATCCGAGCTGGCGGCGGCCATCCTGGCCGCCGCCTGGGAGCAGCTCGTCGAGGAGGGATACGAGCGCTTCACCATCGACGCCGTCGCGCATCGCGCGCGCACGAGCAAGCACGTCGTCTACCGCCGTTGGGAGAACCGCGAGGAACTGCTGCGCGCCACGATCCGACAGCGCGGCGCCGGCGCACCGCCGCCGCCGGACACCGGCAGCCTGCGCGGCGACCTGCCCGCCGTGCTCTCCGCCGCGAACAGCGAGCACGGCAACCTGGCCGCGCCCACGACCGCGATGCTCGCGGGCCGTCACGCCGACATCGGCTTGACTCCGTCCGAGATCCGCTCCGCGCTGGTCGGCGATGGCGTCACCACGACCGAGCGGATCGTCGACCGTGCCGTCACGCGCGGCGAGATCGACCCGGCTCGCATCGTCCCCCGCGTGAGGACGCTTCCGTTCGATCTGCTCCCCGAGTTGGGACGGTTGTAGGCGGCGCGGAAGCGGGTTCTTCGGTCTTGCCCGCCCTGGTCGTACCACTCGATCGCGTCACCCAGCTCGCGCAGGGCGTCGGGGTGGATGACGACGCGCGGCCTCACACGCCTCTCGCCGCGCGCGCATCGAGGTACGCATCCGCTTCTTCACGCGTGAGCCCCTTGACGGCGCTGCTTTCCAGTTCCTCGGCGCGTCGGACCGCGACCGACGCCCAGGCCGTGTCGATCTCGGCCTGGTCGGGTGCATCGGCGTCGTAGAGCACGTCGGCGACCCGGGAACGCTCCTCGGGCGTGAGCCTCATCGCCGCTTGTATCACCTCGGCCACAGTCATGTGCCGACTCTACCTCCACCCGCGGCTCCGGCCACGGGGATCTTTCGGACGGCAGCGGTGCCATCTGCTCACAGCCTGCGCTCTTCATGACCTGGCGCGAGTGCCGGTCCCGCCGTGGTGGCGTCCTCGGCCTGGTCGGGTGCATCGGCGTCGTCGGCCGGGGTGGGACCGAGTGGGGTGCGGGTGGTGATACACCACCCGCACCCGGTAGGCGGCGATGACCACCAGCGTGTTCCCGTACGACGCTCGGGGTGGACCTGAGTGAGCGCTACGGGAACAGGCGACGGAGCGTGGAGAAGCTTGTTTCCGCGTGGAATCAGGGTTTTGACACGAGTGCGATGCCTGCTGGCGAGCGAGATGACCCGCTGATCGGTGCGTCAGCGGAGCCAAGGAGACGACCTCGAACACATCTCACCGATGAGGAAGTGGATGCTATGCGAACAGCCCGCGCGGAAGGCGTCAGCGTGACCGCGCTTGCTCGGCAGCACGGTGTTCATCGCGGGACGGTGTGGGCGAAGACCCGGGCGTGATGGTCGCCCTCCTCAGTTCGGGCGGGTCGCGATGATTGGCCGGAGGCGTGAGAGCGACACCGCCCAGGCGCGGACGTCGGCGTCGATCCAGTCGAGCAGCCGGTAGATGG
>JASGFF010000077.1:0-10464 GCA_047605685.1 Microbacteriaceae bacterium | reverse complement strand
TGAGCGAGCGGCCCGAGAGCGATGACGCCCCCGCGCCGAGGGGCGCGGGGGCGTAATCGCTCGGACGGCTGGGGTCAGCGGCCGCCCTCGGTGAGCTCGATGTCGAGCGGCTCCCAGTCGGCGCCCATGATGTCGACGCCCTCCGCCTCGAGCAGCGCGAGCGCCTTCTCCGTGAGGTCGGTGCGATAGCCGTCCTCCGGCTCCTCGGTGAGGACGCCGCCGTCGATCGCGTTCTGGATCGTCTGATCCCACGCGTCCGGGTCCATCCGGCCGATGCCGTCGGCCGAGGGCCAGATCAGACCGTTGACGACGTTGACCGTCCACTGCTGGTGCGGCGTGCCGAGGGCGCTGCCCTGGGCGACGACCGTGTCGACGCAGGTCTCGAGGTCGTCGCGGCAGAACGTCCAGCCCTTGTAGGAGGCGGCGAGGAAGCGCACCGCGATGTCCTGGTTCGCCTCGTCCGCCAGCCACTCGTCGCGGGCGTAGATGCTGTCCTCGAGCGAGAAGAAGCCCTCCTTCTGCAGGTCGATGACGGAGAAGTCCTCCGGCTGGTAGAGCTCGCCGGTCTCCGGGTTGATCGTCTCGAGCAGCTGCGCGTACTCGTTGTACGGCTTGGCCTGAACGGAGTCGACCTCGCGGTTCAGCAGCAGCGACATGTCGAAGGGCTGCTGGACGACCTCGATGTCCGTCGTCGGCTCGACGCCGGAGGCGCGCAGCGCCGCGTAGAGGACGAGCTCGTTGCCGCCGCCCCACGCGCCCATCTTCGTGCCCTTGAGGTCTTCGAGGGACGTGATGCCCGAGTCCGCCCAGGCGACCTGGTAGTACGCGCCGCGGGCGAAGACCTGGCCGATGTTGACGATGCCGGCGCCCTGGACGCGGGCGACCATGGCCTTGGTGACGTGGGTGACGGCGAAGTCGGCGTTGCCGGAGGCGAGCACCTGCTGCGGGACGACGTTCGTGCCGCCCTCCTGGATGGTCACGTCGAGGCAGTAGTCGGCGTAGTAGCCCTGCGCGTCGGCGGAGTAGTAGCCGGCGAACTGACCCTGGGTCACCCACTGCAGGACGACGGTGACCTTGTCGACCGTCTCGCAGTCGGCGTTCGCGGTCGCGCCGCCTGCCGCGGGCTCGTCCTCCATGCCGGAGCAGGCGGTGAGCAGGAGCGTCGACGCGACGAGCGCGCCGATCACTGCGGACCGGATTCTCTTCTTGCTGTGCATGTGGTGCGTCCTCTCTTGGGTGGTCGATGCCGGCGGGATCAGGCGGAGGCCTCGGGGCGCCACGGGGTCAGCAGCCGCTGCAGGCCGGCGACGATGCCGTAGATGGCGAGGCCCATCGCGCTGGCGACGGCGATCGCGGCCCAGGTCTGGTCGAACTGGGACAGCGCGGCGGTGTTGGCGATCAGGATGCCGAGGGCGTCCGTCGTGCCGCCGAAGTACTCGGAGACGATGATGCCGATGACGGCGAGGGTGGAGCCGATCTTGAGCCCGTCGAACATCGCCGGCATGGCGCCGGGGATGCGCACCCACAGCATCGTCTGCATCCCGGTCGCCGAGAGCGAGGCCATGAGCTCGCGGTGCAGCGGGTCGACCCGGACGAGGCCGCGGGTCGTGTTCACCATGACCGGGAAGAAGACCATGATGCCGGCGACGGCGATCTTCGACATGAGGTTCGAGGCGCCGAACCACTGGTTGAAGATCGGCGCGAGGGCGACGACGGGGGCGCAGCTGAGCACGGCGACGAGGCCGAGGATGGTGAAGGCGCTGCGCTCGGCGAGGCTCACCAGGAAGGCGGCGAGGATGCCGAGGACGCTGCCGAGGAGCATCCCGCCGAGGACGGCGAGGCCCGTCGTGCGGGCGGCGCTGAAGATCATCGGCGCGTCGTGCACGAGCGCGGCGCCGATCGCCGTCGGCGCGGGAAGGAGGTAGGCGGGGATCTGCAGCAGGACGACCACGAGCTGCCAGCCGACGAGGATGACGACGCCGACGACGATCGGGGGCAGCACGGTGCTGCGGAACGCCCGCGCCCGCTGGCCGGCCGCGACGCTGCTCACGCGGCGTCCTCCTCGTCGGGGTCGAGCACGCCGTGCAGCGCCTCGCGGACCGCGGCCTCGGCGTGGAAGTACGCGTCGGTGAGCCGGGTCTCGTCGTCGCGCACCGCGGGCAGGTCGATGGGGATCCGCTTGGCGATCCGCCCGGGGCGGGGGGACATGACGACGACCTCGGTGGAGAGGAACGCGGCCTCGGAGACGGAGTGGGTGACGAAGACGATCGTCGTGCCCGTCTCGCGCCAGATCCTCAGCAGCTCCCGCTGGAGGTGCTCGCGGTTCATCTCGTCGAGGGCGCCGAGCGGCTCGTCCATGAGGAGCACCTGGGGCTGGAAGGCGAGCGCGCGGGCGATCGCGACGCGCTGCTGCATGCCGCCGGAGAGCTGGCGGGGCCGGTGGTTCTCGAACGCCTCGAGCCGGACGAGCGAGAGCATCTCGCGGGCGCGGTCGGCGCGGGTGCGGCGGTCGACGCCCTGCACCTGCAGCGGCAGCTCGATGTTGCGGCGCACCGTGCGCCAGTCCATGAGGGCGGGCTGCTGGAACACGATCCCGTACTCGCGCGCCTTGCGCGCCTCGGCGGCGCCGTGACCGTTGACGCGCACCGTGCCCGATGTGGGCTGGATGAGGTCGCCGATGACGCGCAGCAGCGTGCTCTTGCCGCAGCCGGATGGGCCGAGCAGCGAGACGAAGGCGCCGCGCGGGATGTCGAGGTCGATGCCGTCGAGCGCGTGGACGGTGCCGCTCGAGGTGTCGAAGACCTGGCTGACCCCGGCGAGGGAGATGGCGGGCGTTGTGGTGTTCATGCGTTCCTCCGGCGGAGCACGAGCAGCTCGATCAGGGCGATGATCTGGACGAAGACGACGCCGGCGAGCGACGCGACGAGGACGGCGGCGAACAGCTTCTCGGGTCCGCTCGAGTAGTAGTAGGCGAAGCTCAGGATGGCGCGGCCGATCCCCTTGCCCGTGCCTGCGGAGAGCTCGCCGACGATGGCGCCGATGACCGCCGCGGTCGCGGCGAGGCGCAGCCCGCTGAACAGGGAGGGGACGGAGGCGGGCAGCCGCAGCCACCACAGCGTCTGCAGCCGCGTCGCGCTCGTCGAGCGCATGAGCTCGAGGTGCACGGGCTCGACGGCGTTGAGCCCCGTGAGCATGTTCACCGTGACCGGGAAGAAGGAGAGGTACGCGGAGATGATCGTCACCGCGATCCAGCTCGACAGCCCGGCGCGGCCGACCCAGATGACGATGATCGGGGCGAGGGCGACGAGCGGGATGGTCTGCGAGATGACGAGCCAGGGCACGACGCCGCGGCTGAACAGCGGCAGCTCGCGCAGGACGATGGCGATGAGGACGCCGAGCAGCGCGCCGAGGACCAGGCCGTACGCGGCCTCGCGCATCGTGACGGTCGTCTCCTGGAGGAGGTAGGCGAACAGGGACTGGTCGGAGACCGAGGACGCGGGGGTCGCGAGCGCCTGGAAGATCGTCCAGAGGTGGGGCATGGCCGTGTCGTTCGTGGCGATCGGCAGCGGGAGGTCGGTGAAGGGGACCTTGTTTCCGGTGAGCGCGCCGAGTCCCTTGTACCCCTCCCAGAGGAGCGCGGCGCCGGCGAAGAAGACGACCGTGGCGATGATGCCCCGTCCGAAGGAGCGCCAGGTCCGCCTCGCCGGGCCGCGGCGCCGGGTGACGGTCGCGGTGGCGCGCGTGGCGCTCCCGGCGGTCGCCCCGGCATCGGGGCCACGCTCGAGCACGGGCATGCGCGTCCTCTCGGTTTAACAGTCAGACCAGTGGTTCATTCTGCACGAAAGCGCCTCCCCGCGCGACAGGATTCTGTGACCACGACGTTGCAGTCGTGTTACAACTGCCCGACGGGGCGCGAGAGTCGCCTCCTAGGCTGGTCGGATGAAGGACGCGATCGCCCGGCTCCGTGCCCGCATCGAGGCGATCGCCGCCCGGGCCGGCCGCACGAAGCCCGTCCGCGTGTGGAACCGCTACACCCGCGCCCGCGGCCCCCTGCTCGCGCAGGGCCTCTCCTATCAGGCGATCTTCGCCGTCTTCGCCGCGCTGTGGGTGGGCTTCGCCGTCGCCGGGTTCGTGGTGAGGGGCTCGCCCGAGCTGCAGGACGCGATCGCCGACGCACTCGACTCGGTGGCGCCCGGGCTCATCGACCGCGGCGACGGCGAGGGCGCGGTCACCCTCGACGGACTTCTGTCGGCGAGCATCCTCGGCTGGACGGGTGCCGTCGCCGCGCTCGGCCTCGTCGCCACCGCGCTCGGCTGGCTCGCCTCGGGGCGGGACGCGATCCGCACGATCTTCGCCCTGCCCGACCGGGCGACCAACCCCGTCCTGCTCAGGCTCCTCGACCTCGTCACCGCGATCGGACTCGGAATCGCCCTGCTGATCTCCGCCGCGCTGTCGATCGCGAGCACGACGGCACTGTCCTGGCTGCTCGCCCTCGCGGGCATCCCCGACGACTCCGTGCTCGCCACCGGCGCCGCACGGGTCGCCGGCATCGCGATCGCCTTCCTCCTCGACGCCCTCCTGCTCGCCCTGCTCTACCGGGTGCTCTCCGGCATCGCCGTGCCGCCGCGCCTGCTCCTGCCCGGCGTCGCCCTCGGCGCCGCGGGGATCGGCGTCCTCCAGCTCCTCGGCTCGCTCCTGCTCGGCGGGGCGACCGCGAACCCTCTGCTCGCCTCCTTCGCCGTCATCCTCGGCCTGCTCATCTGGTTCACCCTCCTCTGCCAGGTCGTCCTGCTCGCGGCGGCGTGGATCGCGGAGTCGGCCGCGGACGCCGGGGTCGAGCTGGGGCGCGACTAGACTCGGGTGCCATGCCCCGCCCCCTGCGCATCGCGACGGTGAACGTCAACGGCGTCCGCGCCGCGTACCGCAAGGGCATGGGCGAGTGGCTCGCCGACCGCGGCGTCGACATCCTCGCCCTCCAGGAGGTCCGCGCGGACACGAGCGACCTGCTGCCCCTCATCGGCGACGGCTGGCACGTCTTCCACGACGCCGCCCTCGCGAAGGGCCGCGCCGGCGTCGCGCTCGCCTGCCGCCTCGACGGGATCGCGACGGCCCCCGAGCTGCCCCGCGTGGAGCTCGGCGGCGAGGAGGCGCAGACCTCGGGCCGCTGGCTCGAGGCCGACTACGCCGTCGGCGACCGGACGGTCACCGTGGTCTCGACCTACGTCCACTCCGGCGAGGTCGACACCCCGCGACAGGACGCGAAGTACGCCTTCCTCGACGCGATGACCCGGCGCCTGCCCGAGCTCGCCGCGCACTCCGACCTCGCCCTCGTCGTCGGCGACCTCAACGTCGGCCACCGCCGCCTCGACATCAAGAACTGGCGGGGCAACCAGAAGAACGCCGGCTTCCTCCCCCGCGAGCGCGCCTACTTCGACCGCTTCTTCGGCCCGCTCGGCGAGGACGTCGAGGGGCCGGACGGCTCCGTCGCGCCCGGCCTCGGCTGGGTCGACGTCGGTCGGCGCTGGGCCGGCGAGGTGGACGGGCCATACACCTGGTGGTCGCAGCGCGGCCAGGCCTTCGACAACGACACCGGCTGGCGGATCGACTACCACGTGGCGACGCCGGCGCTCGCGGCATCCGTCGTCGACTACCGCATCGACCGGGCGCCCAGCTACGACACGCGCTGGAGCGACCACGCCCCGGTCGTCGTCGACTACGCCATCTGAGCCCCGGCGGGCGCCCGCCCCGCAACCCGCGGCCCGCGGCCCGCAGCCCGCAGCCCGCAGCCCGCGACGAAAACGAAGGAGCTGGTGTGCGAGGGCGCCCGTGCGGCGGCGTGTCGGGGGACATCCACCGCCCCGTCCTTCGTTTTCGTCGCACGACGTGGCGGCGGCGGGCGGGCGGGCGCGGCACGCCTGGGAGAATGGCGAGGTGACCAAGCCCCGCCTGTTCTCTGGAATGCAGCCGTCCGCCGACTCCCTGCAGATCGGCAACTACATCGGGGCACTGCTGCAGTGGCGACAGATGCAGCAGTCGCACGACGCGGTGTTCTGCGTCGTCGACCTGCACGCGATCACCGTCGCCCAGGACCCCGCCCAGCTGCGCGAGGCCACCCGGCGCACGGCGGCGCAGTACATCGCCGCGGGCATCGACCCGGAGCGGTCGATCCTGTTCATCCAGTCGCACGTGCCGGCGCACACCGAGCTCGCCTGGGTGCTCAACACGATCACCGGCTACGGCGAGGCCGCCCGGATGACCCAGTTCAAGGACAAGTCCGCGAAGCAGGGGGCGGATGCCACCTCCGTGGGCCTGTTCACCTACCCGGTGCTCATGGCGGCCGACATCCTGCTCTACGACGCCGTCGACGTGCCGGTCGGCGACGACCAGAAGCAGCACGTCGAGCTCACCCGCGACCTCGCCCAGCGCTTCAACTCGCGCTTCGGCGAGACGTTCACGGTGCCGCGGCCGGTGATCCCGGCCGAGTCGGCGCGCATCTACGACCTGCAGGAGCCGACGGCCAAGATGTCGAAGTCGGCCTCGAGCGAGAAGGGCGTCATCTGGCTGCTCGACGAGCCGACGACGAGCGCCAAGAAGATCAGGAGCGCGACGACCGACTCCGAGGGCTCGGTGCGCTACGAGCCGGCGACGAAGCCGGGCATCTCGAACCTGCTGACGATCTACTCCGCGCTCAGCGGCAGCCCGATCGAGACGATCGAGGCAGAGTACGCCGGCCGCGGCTACGGCGACTTCAAAGCGGGGCTCGCGGATGTCGTCACCGCGACGTTCGCCCCGATCCGGGCTCGCGCGCTCGAGCTGCTCGCCGACCCGGCCGAGCTCGACCGCATCCTCGCGGCCTCGGCCGCGCGCGCCGCACAGATCGCGGACGCGAAGGTCGCCGCGGTGTACGAGCGCATCGGCCTGCTGCGCCGTCGATGACCGCGGAGCCCTCACGGTGTCCGCTCCCCGGCCCGTACTGTATCCGCCGACGCACGACGACACCGATCGGATACGGAGCGCTGCCGTGATCCGCGCTTCGAGCACTGGATGACGCTGCCGTGGCCATACGAGCGCACGCCGGGTGCTTCCGACCGTATCGTCGGCCCAGGTTGGGCTTCGAACGAGGAGCACACCTGGGCTCTCTGCACGGCGGCGGGCGCTCCCCTGCTCGGGGTCGTGGGCTGGCGTCGCCCGAACGCGATGCTCGGCTTACTGGCTCGGAGCGCCCGCGACTCCCGCGAACCGAAGCCGCGCTGGTCGATGTTCAGAACTCCTGACCAATCGGTGCCCAGGGCTGCCGATTCGGTCGCCGGAGCTCAGAAGCCCCGATCCATCAGGAGTTCTGAACGAGAGCCACGAGCGACCGCACCGCGGAGAGACAGGCGTCGATCTCGAACATCACGTGCTCGTACCTCAGGCGGAGCACGGCGTAACCGGCACGCGCGGCCGCGAGATCTCGTTCGTAGTCGCGAGCCTTGGCCTCATCGGAGTCGTGCCACGCATGGCTATCGACCTCGACGATGATGCAGCCGGCGACGACGAAGTCGACGGTCCCGACGCCCGGAATGCGTACCTGCGGCTCGAACGGGATCCCGGCGTCCTCGAGCGCGAGCCGCAGGATCGTCTCGGTGCCCGACATGCATCGACCATCCGCGCGCTCGACGACTCGCCGAAGCCGACGCGGAAGTGCGGCGAGCAGCGCCTCCAGGTCGCCGCGCGAGATCAGCCCGAGGTTGAGAGCACTGTCGACGCCCGCGACCGCGAGCTCGAACGGCAGACAGTGGCACGCATCGACGAGGGCGTCGATCGGGTGCGCGGCGATGGGCGAGCACGGCAACGGCGCCGTGCGCCAGTGCAGCACCGTGCCGTGGGGTCCTCGCCGGATGCGCGAGGCACGACCGTCGAGCTGAACGTGCACCGGCCCGCGCGACCGGGTCCAGACGCCGAGCGCGGCGAGGGCGCTCACGCACCCGAGCACCCCGCCGATTCGCACGGCGATCGCGACGTCCGGATCGCAGTCGGGCGCGGTGTAGATGCCATTGCGCAGTCGGATGATTGTGCCGGAGCGGACGGCCTCGGTGATGCGGCGGGCGGTCCATCCGGAGGCGAGCAGGTCGGCGCGCGTGGCGATGACGGTGTTCTTCATGCGGCGGAGGATCCCGCTGACAGGCGCGTCCCTCTCCGCGCTCGCAGAATCCATCGTCCAGAACTCCTGTGGAGGAGAGCCCGGCCGCCCGCTACGGATCAGGTTCAAGCCACAAACGCACTTCGCACAGGAGTTCCGCGCGCCCTGTCCGCGCGCCGTCCGCGACTGCGCAGCCCAGCGGCCAGGCAGCCCAGCGGCCAGGCAGCCCAGCAACCGGGCCGGTCGCGTGCCCGCCGGATGACACCCGGCGACGCTCGGGAATGCGTGCGGCGGCCCCGCGTTACACTCATGGACAGAAACGTGCTCCGGGGTCGGTGAGAGTCCGAACCGGCGGTCATAGTCCGCGACCCGCGGCCGACGTCCCGTCAGGGACGCAGGCCCGGTTGAGCCGGTGGAACTCCGGCACCGACGGTGACGAGGCACGGCTCGTTGGAGCCGCCGCCTCGAAGTCCGGATGGGAGGCAGCACGGGCGGTCCCGGCATCCGCAGGGCCGCCGGGCGCATCGCGTCGACATCCCCCGGAGTCCCCTCACAAGGAGACCCGGATGGCCACCCCCGACGAACTCATGCGCCGGGCGCTCGCGCTCGCCGCCGAGGGCCCGCGCGGCATCAACCCGCAGGTCGGCTGCGTGTTCGCAGACGCCGCCGGGCGCATCGTCGCCGAGGGCCGCCACCGCGGCGTCGGCAGCCCGCACGCCGAGGCCGACGCGCTCGGCGCGCTCCCCCGGCGCGCGGACGGCTCGCCGGACGCGACCGGCCTCACCGCCTACGTCACCCTCGAGCCCTGCGACCACGTCGGCCGTACCGGCCCCTGCTCCCGGGCGCTCATCGCGGCGGGCGTGGACCGGGTGGTCTACGCCCTGAGCGACCCGACCCCGCCGGCCGCCGGCGGGGCCCACACCCTGCGCGCCGCGGGCGTCGAGGTGACCTCCGGCCTGCTCGCGAACGAGGCCGCCGAACTGCTGCGGCCCTGGCTCGTCACCGTCGTCGAGCACCGCCCCTTCGTGAGCCTCAAATGGGCGTCGAGCCTCGACGGGCGGGCCGCGGCGCCCGACGGCAGCAGCCAGTGGATCACCGGCACCGCCGCCCGCCAGCGGGTGCACGAGCAGCGCGCCGCGCACGACGCGATCGTCGTCGGCACCGGGACCGTGCTCGCGGACGATCCGAGCCTCACCGCCCGCGGCGACGCCGGCGAGCTGCTGGCGAGCCAGCCGCTGCCGGTGGTGCTCGGCAGCCGCGACATCCCGCCGGGCGCGGCGCTGCGCCGGCACCCGCGCGGTCTCGTTCAGCTGCGCACGCACGAGCTGCACGAGGTGCTCGCGGAGCTGTTCGCCCGCGGCATCCGCAGCCTCTACGTCGAGGGCGGCCCGCGGCTCGCGAGCGCCTTCGTGGCCGCGGGCCTCGTCGACGAGTACCTCGTCTACATCGCGCCCACCGTGATCGGCGGGCCGTGGACCGCGATCGGCGACACCGGCGTCGCCACGATCGCCGGGCGGCACCGGCTCAGCCTCACCGGCGTCGAGGTGCTCGGCGAGGACCTGCTCATCACCGCCCGGCCGGCACCGGCCGGCACGGCCGAGCCGTTCACCGCAGGGACGCCACGCACGGCACGGACGTCGCTCACGGCACAAGCACCACTCACGGCACAAGCGAAGGAGCGCTAGATGTTCACCGGCATCATCGAGGAGATCGGCGAGGTCACCGCCTGGGCACCGAGCACGGATGCCGCGCGGCTGACCCTGCGCGCGCCGCTCGCAGCGCAGGGCGCCCGCACGGGCGACTCGATCAGCGTCGCCGGCGTCTGCCTGACGGTCGTCGACTCCGGTGCGGACTGGTTCACCGCCGACGTCATGGCCGAGACGATCGCCGTTGCGCGCCCACTCGCCGTCGGCGACCGGGTGAACCTGGAGCGGGCCGCCCGCGTCGGCGACCGCATCGGCGGCCACATCGTGCAGGGGCACATCGACGGCACGGCGCCGGTGCTGGCGGTGACCCCGGGGGAGCGCTGGCGCGTCATCCGCCTCGGCCTCGACGCCGCGCACGCGCCGCTCGTCGCGCACAAGGGCTCGATCGCGATCGACGGCACCAGCCTCACGGTGAGCGCGGTGAGCGAGGCGGGGAAACGGGATGCCTGGTTCGAGGTGTCGCTCATCCCGGAGACGCTCGGGGCGACGACGCTCGGCGCGCTCGAGGCCGGCGACCGGGTCAACATCGAGACCGACGTGCTCGCCCGGCAGCTGCAGCGGATGCTCGCGGCGGGCCCCGGCACGGCCGTGCCGGCAGGCGTCGCGGGCGGGCCGCCGGCGGGCGCAACGGGGCCC
>JASGFF010000076.1:0-10543 GCA_047605685.1 Microbacteriaceae bacterium | reverse complement strand
CCGGCATCAAGGTCATCGACCTGCTCACCCCCTACGTGCAGGGCGGCAAGATCGGTCTGTTCGGCGGCGCGGGCGTCGGCAAGACGGTGCTCATCCAGGAGATGATCTACCGCGTCGCGGCCGACCACGGCGGCGTCTCGGTGTTCGCCGGCGTCGGCGAGCGCACTCGCGAGGGCAACGACCTCATCGGCGAGATGGAGGAGGCGGGCGTCTTCGACAAGACGGCCCTCGTGTTCGGCCAGATGGATGAGCCGCCGGGGACACGGCTGCGCGTGGCGCTCTCCGCGCTCACGATGGCGGAGTACTTCCGCGACGTGCAGAACCAGGACGTGCTGCTGTTCATCGACAACATCTTCCGGTTCACCCAGGCCGGCTCGGAGGTGTCGACGCTGCTCGGCCGGATGCCCTCCGCGGTGGGCTACCAGCCGAACCTCGCCGACGAGATGGGCATTCTGCAGGAGCGCATCACCTCGACCCGTGGCCACTCGATCACCTCGCTGCAGGCGATCTACGTGCCCGCCGACGACTACACCGACCCGGCTCCGGCGACGACGTTCGCCCACCTCGACGCGACGACCGAGCTCAGCCGCGAGATCGCCTCGAAGGGCCTGTACCCGGCCGTCGACCCGCTCAGCTCCACCTCGCGCATCCTCGACCCGCGCTACCTGGGCGCCGAGCACTACCGGGTCGCCACGGAGGTCAAGGCGATCCTGCAGAAGAACAAGGAGCTGCAGGAGATCATCGCGATCCTCGGCGTCGACGAGCTCAGCGAGGAGGACAAGATCACGGTCTCGCGTGCGCGTCGCATCCAGCAGTTCCTCTCGCAGAACACCTACATGGCGAAGAAGTTCACCGGCGTCGAGGGCTCCACGGTGCCGCTGAAGGAAACGATCGAGTCCTTCGACGCGATCGCGAAGGGCGAGTTCGACCACGTCGCCGAGCAGGCGTTCTTCAACGTCGGCGCGATCTCGGACGTGGAGGAGCGCTGGGCGCAGATCCAGAAGGAGAACGGCTGACCATGGCGCTCACCGTGAGCGTCGTCTCGGCCGACGCCGAGGTGTGGTCGGGCGAGGCCAGGCAGGTCGTCGCCCGCACCACCGAGGGCGAGATCGGCATCCTCGCCGGTCACGAGCCGATCCTGGCGATCCTGGGCGCGGGCGAGGTGCGGGTGACGACCGCGGACGGCCGGGTCGTCACCGCTCACGCGGACGACGGTTTCCTCTCCGTCGACCACGACGCCGTGCAGATCGTGGCCCGCAACGCCGCGCTCGAGTGAGCGTTCCGTGCTGATCGTGACGGCCGGCCTGCCGGGATCGGGCAAGAGCACGATCGCCGACGAGGTCGGCCGGCGGCTCGGCCTGCCCGTCGTCTCCGTCGACCCGATCGAGTCCGCCATCCTCTCGGCCGGCATCGCCAGCGACCAGCCCACCGGCCTCGCCGCCTACCTCGTGGTGGAGTCGCTCGCCGAGTCGATCCTGCGCGCCGGGCAGAGCGTGATCGTCGACGCCGTGAACGCCGTCGACGCGGCCCGGGAGCAGTGGGTGGGCCTGGCCGCGCGGTGCGGCACCCCGCTGAAGTTCCTCGAGGTGGTCTGCTCCGACGCCGCCGTGCACCGCGAGCGGCTCGCCGCCCGCCGGCGCCGGCTGCCGCACATCGACGAGGTCGCCTGGCACCGGGTCGAGCAGAGCCTCGACGAGTACGGCGCGTGGGGCGGGGCGAGCGCCGCGGCCGAGCGGCTGACGCTCGACAGCGTCCGGCCGCTGCCGGAGCTCGTCGACCGGACGCTCGCGTTCCTGGGCTCCTGATGCTGCTGTTGCTGCCGCCGTCGGAGACGAAGCGCGACGGCGGCGAGCCGGGACGCCCGCTCGCGCTCGAGCGGCTCTCCTTCCCGGAGCTCACCGCCGGGCGGGAGGCTTGCCTCGATGCGCTGCTGCGGCTGTCGCGCTCGGAGTCCGCCTCGCTGACGGCGCTCCGGCTCTCGCAGCGCCAGCGAGGCGAGGTCGAGCGCAACCGCGCGCTGCGCGTGTCGCCGACGATGCCCGCCGTCGACCGCTTCACGGGCGTGCTGTTCGAGGCGCTCGGGGCCGAGGACCTCGATGCGGATGCCCGCGCCTGGCTCGGCCGCTCGGTCGCTGTGCACTCGGCGCTGCTCGGTCTCGTCGGCGCCCTCGACCCGGTGCCGGCGTACCGGCTGTCCCACGACTCCCGCCTGCCCGGCCTGCGGCTGCGGCAGCACTGGGCCGCGGCCATCACGGCGGCGATCGCCGAGCGGCCCGGCCTCGTCGTCGACCTGCGCTCGGACGCCTACGCTGCGCTCGGCCCGCTGCCGGCGGGGGAGCGCTTCGTCGCCGTCCGCGTGCTCGCCGAGGGGCCGGAGGGGGCACGGCGTCCGCTCAACCACTTCAACAAGCGCGGCAAGGGGGAGCTCGTGCGCACGCTCGCGCTCGCGCGGGTGCAGGCCGACGACGTCGAGGAGCTGCTCGCGGCGGCCCGCGGCCTCGGCGTCCGGCTGGAGCGCTCCGGGCCGAGCGAGCTGACACTGCTCGTGGGCTGAGCCCGGCGCGCGCCCGGCGGCGCTCACCCGCCCGGCGCGTAGTCCTCGTGGTAACGCTCCAGCACCGCATCGATGGGGCCGTCGAGCACCAGCCGGCCGCCGTCGAGGTACAGGCCGCGGTCGCAGAACCGGCGCAGATCGTTCTCGTTGTGCGAGACGAAGAACAGCGTGCGGCCGCCGGCGAGCAGCTCCTCGATGCGCGCGTAGCACTTGTCGCGGAAGGCCTTGTCGCCCACGGCGAGCACCTCGTCGACGAGGATGATCGGCTCCTCGAGCTGGGTGACGACGCTGAACGCCACCCGCACCTTCATCCCGTTCGACAGGTGCTTGTAGGGGGTGTCGAGGAAGTCCGCGATCTCGGCGAAGCGCACCATCGACTCGAAGCGCTCGTCGATCTCGCGCCGCGACATCCCGTGCAGTCCCGCCGTCAGGTAGACGTTGTCGCGCACCGTGAGCTCGCCGACGAAGCCGCCGGTGATCTCGATGAGCGGCGCGACGCCGCCGTGCACCCGCACCCGGCCCTCGTCGGGCAGCACCACCTCGGCGACGAGCCGCAGCAGCGTCGACTTGCCCTGGCCGTTGCGCCCGACGACGCCGATCGCCTCGCCCGCCCGCACCCGGAACGACACGTCCCGCAGCGCCCAGAACTCGCCGGGCAGGGTGCGGCGGTTGTGCCCGCCGAACAGGTCCTTGAACGTGCGGCGCGCGCCGCGGTTGCGCTTGAACCGGATGCCGAGGCCCTCCACCTCGATCACCGTCGACGCCGCCTGGCCCATCAGATCTCCTTCAGCAGCGGGCGCTCGCAGCGCCGGAACACCAGCACGCCGAGGCCGAGTACCGCGAGGCTCATCGCCGCGCCGACGGCGGCGGTGCCGACGTCGAGCTGCCCGGGGAAGAACGCGGAGCGGTACAGCGAGAGGATGCCGCTGAGCGGGTTGACGGCCGCGACGCCGTGCAGCCACGCCGGCAGATCGGTGACGCCGTAGACCACGGGCGAGGCGTAGAACATCACCCGCAGCAGCAGCTTCACCGCCCGGTGCAGGTCGGTGAGGAACACCACCAGCGGGGCGACGATGAGCCCGACGCCGAGCGTGAGCGCCGCCTGGATCGCGATCGCCGGGATCCACAGCACGATCTGCCAGTGCAACTGCGCCCCGGAGGCGATCGCGAACACGGCCAGCACCGGGATGGAGAGCAGGAACTCGACCCCCTTGGACAGCACGAGGCTCGCGACCCAGATCGTGCGCGGGATCGTCGTGGAGCGCACGAGCTTCGCCTCGTAAGAGAAGGCGCGGGTGGCGTCGGAGACCGCGCCGTTGAACCAGGTCCACGGCAGCATCGCGCTGAGCAGGAACACGATGTACGGCGACTCGCCCACGCCGCCGCGGCCGAACACGACGGCGAAGACGAACCAGTACACGGCCGCCATCAGCAGCGGGTCGAGCACCGACCAGAGGTAGCCGAGCGCCGAGGTGGCGTAGCGCTTCTTCAGGTCGCGGCTCGCGAGCAGCCACAGGGCGTGCCGATACCGCTGCGCGGGCGACCTGGTCGCGCGCTCGGTGGGAGCAGTCAACGGCAGTCCTTCTCGGGGGAACCGCGCCCGATCATACGCGCCGGGCGAGAGGACGCCGTGCAGCCGCGGCTCGCCGCCCGGGCGCACCAGCGGATCAGACGTACAGGTTGGCCCGCTCCAGGTCCTCGGCGAAGTCGACCTCGACGGCGTACAGGTCCGAGATGTCCAGCGGCTCGAGGGCGAGTCCGTCCTCGGTGATCGCGAGCTCGAGGCCGCGCTCGAAGTAGTCCTGGTCGTCGACGCGCCTGAGCTGCCGGATGAGCGCTTGCTTGGCGTCGCGGGCGATGTAGTTGATGCCTACCGCCTCGCCGAGGCCGCCGCGCACCGTCTTGGACAGCTCGCGGATGTAGCCCCGGGCATCCGTCGTGTACTTGACCTCCTCGTCCGAGACCTTCGCGGTGTTGACGGTGACGTAGGACTGCTCGCGGGCGATGAGCGCGGCGCCGCGCACGAGCGCCTCGGGGTCGAAGACCACGTCGCCGTTCATCCAGAGCACGCCGCCGGAGCCGCTGGCCTGCAGCGCCCGCAACAGGCTCTTCGAGGTGTTCGTCTGGTCGTAGAGGTCGTTGTAGACGAAGGAGGCGTCCGGGTGCGCCTCGATGATGTGCTCGAGCTTGTAGCCCACGACGACCGTGATGTGCGCGGCCTCGCCGAAGGCGTAGCGGATGTTGTCGAACTGCTGCCGCATGATCGTGCGGCCGTCGGCGAGCGGGGTGAGCGGCTTCGGCAGCGAGCGGCCGAGCCGGCTGCCCATTCCGGCGGCGAGGATCACGATCTGCGTGGTCACTGTCGGCCTCCTGGCGTCTTCTGGATGTCTCCGGTGCCCGGCTCCGGCGCCACCGCGGCCACCCGTGCGGGCCGTTCGATGTGCCGTTCACCGGGCGTTCACTGGCGCGACACAACACTGTGCTCTGCCCACTCTAAGCGAAACCGCGATCCGGGCGCAGCCCACCCCGGCGGCCGGCCCGCCCGCGCCCGGCTCCGGGGGCGCCCTTGCTACGGTGTTCGCGTGGAGTCCGAGGAGCGCGTTGCCGCTCGGCCGAGCCGGCTCAAGCGAGCGCGACCCGCGCGTCCGCGCGCCCCACGGGAGGTGGCGCTGCGCCTGGAGGGGCTCGTCAAGCGCTTCGACGAGACCACGGCCGTCGCCGGCATCGACCTCGCGATCGAGGTGGGCTCGATGTACGGCATCGTCGGTCCCAACGGCGCCGGCAAGACCACGACGCTCTCGATGGTGACCGGGCTGCTGAAGCCCGACGCGGGCAGCGTGCACATCGGCGAGCTCGACGTGTGGCGCGACCCGGTCGCGGCCAAGCGGCTCATGGGGGTGCTGCCGGACCAGCTGCGGATGTTCGACCGGCTCACCGGCGCCCAGCTGCTGTACTACAACGGCGTGCTGCGCGGCCTCGACCGGGCCACCGTCGTGCTGCGCACTCGCGACCTCGCCCAGGCCTTCGGCCTCGAGGAGTCCCTCGGCCGGCTGGTGAGCGACTACAGCGCCGGGATGACGAAGAAGCTCGCGATCGCGGCGGCGATGATCCACTCGCCGCGGCTGCTCGTGCTCGATGAGCCCTTCGAGTCGGTCGACCCGGTGTCGGCGGCCAACGTCATCGAGATCCTGCAGCGCTACGTGGAGGCCGGCGGCACCGTGCTGCTCTCCTCGCACACGATGAACCTCATCGAGCGGATCTGCGACCACGTCGCCATCATCGTCAACGGTGCCGTGCTCGCGAGCGGCACGATGGACGAGGTGCGCCGCGGCACGAGCCTCGAGGACCGGTTCGTCGAGCTCGCGGGCGGGCGGCGCGCGGCGGAGGGGCTCGAGTGGTTGAGCAGTTTCTCGGACTGAAGCTGCGGCTGATCCGCGGGGCGCTCCGGCGCGACCCGTGGCAGCTGTTCGGCATGGTGCTCGCCCTCGCCTACGGCACCGGCACCGCCGTCATCGTCGTCGCCGGACTGGTCTCGCTGCGGTTCGTCGACATCGAGTTCGCCCGCAGCGCCGAGGTGGTGTTCGGCGCGGTCGTGCTGCTGGTCTGCGCCGTGCTGCCGCTCATGATCGGCGTCGACGACACGCTCGACCCGCGGCGCTTCGCCCTCTTCGGCATCCGACCCGGCCGGCTGGCGGCGGGTCTCGCGCTCGCCGGCCTGCTGAGCGTCGGCGCCCTCATCGTCGGCGCGATCGCCGTCGCCCTCATCGTCACCTGGAGCCGCACCGAGTCCAGCCTGCTGCTCGCGGTCGCGAGCGTGCCCGTGATCGTGCTGACCTCGGTGCTGACCTCGCGGGTCTCCGCCTCCCTCGCCGGACTGCTGCTGTCCTCCCGGCGCTCGCGGGACGCCGCCGGACTCGTCATCATCGTGGCGCTCGTCTGCCTCGCGCCGCTGCTCGCTTCGCTCGCCTCGATCGACTGGTCGGCGAGGGCGCTGCCGGTGCTCACGGCCATCGAGCGGGTCGTCTCCTGGACGCCGCTGGGGGCGCCGTGGGCCGTCGCCGCCGACGCCGCCGCGGGGGATCTCGCCGGCACGGCGGCGAAGCTCGCGATCGCGCTCGGCTGGCTCGTGCTGCTCGCTGTGGCCTGGCGGGCCCTCGTCGCGATCGCGCTCGTCACGCCCCCGCGCCAGGCTGCGGCTCGGCAGTACCACGGGCTCGGCTGGTTCGACAGGATGCCGGCGACGCCCATCGGCGCGGTCGCCGCGCGCAACCTCACCTACTGGGCGCGCGACGGCCGCTACGGCACGACGCTCGCCATCATCCCGTTCGTCCCGCTCGTGATGGTCGTCGCGCTGCACATCGCCGGGCTGCCGCTGTCCTGGCTCGCGCTGCTGCCCGTGCCGGTGATGTGCCTGTTCCTGTCCTGGGCGGTGCACAACGACGTGTCGTTCGACAACACGGCGGTGTGGCTGCACCTGGCGGCGTCCGTCACCGGCCGGGACGATCGCTGGGGCCGGCTCGTGCCGGTGCTGCTCCTCGGCGTGCCGCTGATCGGCGGTGGCTCGGTGCTCGCGGCCTGGGCGTTCGGCGACTGGGCGGTGCTGCCCTCCGTGGTGGGGGTGAGCTCGAGCATCCTGCTCGGCGGCCTCGGGCTGTCGAGCATCATGTCGGCGGCGTTCCCGTATCCGACGGCGCGCCCGGGCGAGAGCCCCTTCGCGCAGCCGCAGGGCGGCGGCGGGGCGGCCGGGCTCGTGCAGGCGGTCTCCTTCCTCGTCATCCTGCTGCTCGCCGCGCCCGCGACCGGCTTCGCGCTGCTCGGTCTGATCGGCTCGGACGCCTGGCACGTGTGGTCGCTGCTCGTCGGGGTCGGCACCGGGCTCGCCGCGCTCATCGCGGGCGCGCTGATCGGCGCGCACGTCTACGACCGCCGGGCGCCGGCGCTGCTCGCGGCGGCGATCCGCAACTGAGCCCGGGAGCGGCGGATCGCCCGGGCCTGTTCCCGTTGGCCTGTTCTCGTTGGCCTGTTCCCGTCGGCCCGTTGGCCCGGGCGCGCCGGGCGCCTACACTGGGCCGCATGGCTGATCCGGACACCGTCGGCGGCGGCACTGACACGCTCGACCGCGAGCTCGAGGAGCTGCTCGCCCGCGAGCTCGTCGAGGAGGGCGACCACGAGCGCTTCAGCCACTACGCGCCCAAGGACAAGATCGTCGAGGCGGCCGTGACCGGCAAGCCGATCCGCGCGCTGTGCGGCAAGAAGTGGGTGCCCACTCGCGACCCCTCCCGGTTCCCGGTCTGCCCCACCTGCAAAGAGATCTACGAGCACCTGGCCTGATCCGGCCCGCGAGACGTCCCAATTGGGACGTCTCGCCCTCCACAACCGGTAAAACGCGACCGTTCGGCACCGGGGCGGCGCTGACGACGCCGAAACGCGGCGGCGGGGCGGATGCTGCGCCGATGACCAGCCCCGATCCGCGGCGCGATCGCGCCTTCAGCACCCGCGATGCCCTGGCCGCCGGCATGACCCGAGCCGAGCTGCGCCGCCACGACCTGCAACAGTTCTTCCACGGCGCCCGCGCCCGGGGACTCGACGAGTCCGAGGTCCGCCACCGCGCCCTCGCCTACATGCCGAGGATGGTCGAGCGCGCGGCGTTCAGCCACGTCACCGCGGCGCGGCTGTGGGGGATGCCGCTGCCGCTGTGGTCCAAGAAGAGCCGCGAACTTCACGTCAGCGTGCCGTCGGGTCGCGCACCGCGCGGCAGGGGAGTCCTCGGCCATTGCACATCGGAGCTCGGGCGGCCGAGGACGGTCGCCGGGCTCCGGCTGGTGCATCCGGCGCTCGCCTGGGCGCAGTGCGCGGAGTCGCTCGACGTCGCCGACCTCGTGGCCGCGGGCGACTTCGCGGTCACCGGGGACCCGCTCCACGACATCCCCGCGCCGACCACGATCGCGGCACTCCGGCGCGCGGCCGGCCTGCTCGACGGCAGGAGGGGCTCGGCCCGTCGTGCCCAGGCGCTCGAGCTGATCCGGATCGGCTCGATCTCCCGCCCCGAGTCGCTGTCGCGGCTGCTGTTCGTCTCGTCCGGCCTGCCGGAGCCGGAGCTGAACCTCGAGCTGCGCGACGCCCGGGGCACCCGCATCGCCGTGCTCGATCAGGCCTGGCCGGAGTTCCGCGTCGGATACGACTACGACGGGCGCGAGCACACGACCGTCGAGCGGTTCCGTCGGGACCTCGCTCGCGCCGGTGCCGTCGGGGATGAGCGCTGGGCGCATGTGCGCGGCACCGCGCTGGACCTCTTTGACCAGCCCGAGGCGCTCGTCCGCCGGCTGGCGATCCGCCTGGGCGACGGGGGCTGGCGGGGCCGGACCCATTCGTCGCGATTTACCCCTTTCGAGCGCTGATCCGTCCCAATTGGGACGGATGGCCCGCGGGCCGCGGGCCGCGGGGCGGGGCGGCTCAGCGGTAGAGGGTGGGGATCGCGGGGTCGCCGCGGGCGAGCGAGAGCGCCTCGGGCGGCAGCTCGGCCATGACCGCGGCGTGGTGCTCACGGGCGCGGCGCACGCCGGCGGGGCCGCGGTGCCCCGGCTCCGGCTCGCCGTAGCTCAGCAGCGGGACGTGCAGCGGCCGACCCTCGCCGAGCCCGCCGCGGCAGAGCAGCTCCGCGCTGGCGACGCCCTGGTGCAGCGCGCGCGAGGGGAACTTGCGGCCGGCGACGGTCGTCTTCGCGCTCGAGCGCTTGGCGACGTCCCGCCAGCGGCCGGTCTCGTCGCGGTGCGCGACGAGCTTGTAGACGAAGCCGCAGGCCGGATGCCCGGAGCCGCCCACCACCGAGGTGCCGACGCCGAAGGAGTCCACCGGGGCTGCGCGCAGCGCCGCGATCGTGAACTCGTCGAGGTCGTTCGTGACGGTGATGCGGGTGCCGGTCGCGCCGAGGTCGTCGAGCAGGGCGCGCACCCGTCCGACGAGCACCGGCAGGTCGCCGGAGTCGAGACGCACGGCGCCGAGGCTCGGCCCGGCGACCCGCACGGCGGTGCGCACGCCCTCCTCGACGTCGTAGGTGTCCACGAGCAGCGTGGTGTCGGCGCCCATCGCGGCCACCTGGGCCCGGAACGCCTCCTCCTCGCTCGCGTGCAGCAGCGTGAAGGCGTGCGCCGCCGTGCCCATCGTCGGGACGCCCCAGCGCGAGCCCGCCTCGAGGTTGCTCGTCGCGCCGAAGCCCACGATGTGGGCGGCCCGCGCCGCGGCGACGGCGGCCTCGGCATCCGTGCGCCGCGAGCCCATCTCCGCCAGCGGGCGGCCGTCGGCGGCGACGACCATGCGCGCCGCCGCGGTCGCGACGGCGGAGTCGTGGTTGAGGATGGAGAGCACGACGGTCTCGAGCAGGCAGGCCTCGAAGAACGAGCCCTCCACCTGCAGCACCGGCGAGCCGGGGAAGTACAGCTCGCCCTCCGGGTAGCCGCGCAGCTCGCCGTTGAAACGGAACCGGGCGAGCCGGTCCAGGGTGGCGTCCGAGACGATCCGCTGCCCGTCGAGCCATCCGAGCACTGTCTCGTCGAAACGGAACGCGGCGATCGCGTCGAGCACCCGCCCGGTGCCGGCCACCACGCCGAAGCGGCGCTCGCCGGGCAGCGAGCGTGCGAACACCTCGAACACGCAGCGCCGGTTGGCGGTGCCGGCCCGCATCGCGGCATCCACCATCGTCAGCTCGTAGCGGTCCGTCAGCAGGGCGGTGCTGCGCTCCGTCATGGCGCCAGCCTAGGGCGCGCGCCGCGCCCTACACTCGACGGGTGCAGGATGCGGCGGCCGGCCCCGGGGCGTTCGATCCCGCCCGCATCGGCACCTTCGTCTACGCGGGCTGGCGCCTGAGCGGCACGAGCGCCGAGTTCGACTTCGCCCTCGAGGGCCCGGATGTCGCGGCTGGCCTGGATGCTGCGAACGGCCTGGATGCTGCGAACGGCCTGGATGCTGCGAACGGCCTGGATGCTGCGAACG
>JASGFF010000075.1:0-11626 GCA_047605685.1 Microbacteriaceae bacterium | reverse complement strand
GGCCGGCACGGCAGGGCGGGCGGCGGCACCGGGCGCGGCCCCACCGGGCGGGACGTCATCGGGCGGGACACCGCCGGGGCCCGCATCGCCGGAGAGCACCGTGCGGATGCCGAGCCCCGCGAACGCCCGCAGGAAGCCCGCGGGGTCGGCCAGGTCGGTCTTGGTGACGCACAGCACCGGCACGATGCCCGCGTCGTAGGCGGCGACGAGGTAGCGGTCGACGAGGCGCTCGCGCGGCTCGGGGTTCGCGGCGGCGACGACGATGAGCATCTGGTCGGCGTTCGCGACGATGATCCGCTCCACCTGGTCGGTGTCGTCGGCGCTGCGGCGCAGCAGCGTGCGCCGCTCGTGCACGCGCACGATGCGGGCGAGCGCCCCCGCGGTGCCGGAGACGTCGCCGACGAGGTCGACCACGTCCCCCGTGACCACGGCGCCGCGGCCCAGCTCGCGCGCGCTCGTCGCCGTGACCTCGCGCTCGGTGCCGTCGCGCTCGGTGCCGTCGCGCTCGCCGTCCTCAGGCCCGGCGCCCCCGCCGACGAGCACCGTGTACCGCCCGCGGTCCACGCTCAGCACCCGCCCGGGCACGGCGCCCTCGTGGCTCGGCCGGGTCTTCGTGCGCGGCCGGGAGCCCTTCGGGTTCGGACGCACCCGGGCGGCGGACTCGTCGTATTCGCCGTACGCCTCGCCGTACGCCTCGTCGTCCGGGCCCTCGGTGAGCCACGACACGCGGTCAGGCCCCCGGAACGGCCGGCTCGCTGGGTTCGGCTGGCTCGCTGGGTTCGGCCGGCCTCGCGCCCGCGAGCATCGTCGACCACAGCTCGACGAACTGGGGCAGGGTCTTCGCGGTGGTCTCGACGTCGTCGACGACGACCCCGTCGACGGCGAGGCCGATGAGCGCCCCCGCCGTCGCCATCCGGTGGTCGGCGTGGCTGCGCCACCGGCCGCCGTGCAGCGGCGCGGGGCGGATGAGGAGGCCGTCGTGGGTCTCGACGACGTCGCCGCCCAGCCCGCCGATCTCTGCCGCGAGGGCCGCGAGCCGGTCGGTCTCGTGACCGCGCAGGTGGGCGATGCCGGTGAGCCGCGTCGGCGAGTCGGCGAGGGCCGCGACGGCGGCGATCGTGGGGGCGAGCTCACTGGCATCCGGCACGTGCACGCCGTGCAGCTCGCCGGTGCCGCTCACGGTGAGCTCGTCGCCGGTGCGGGTGACGAGGGCGCCCATCTCGGCGAGCAGCTCCGGCATCCGCGCGCCCACCTGGGTGGTGTGCCGCGGCCAGCCGGCGATCGTGACCTCGCCGCCGGCGATCGCGGCGGCGGCGAGGAACGGGCCGGCGTTCGACAGGTCGGGCTCGACGTCGACGTCCCGCCCCCGGATCGGCTGCGGGGCCACCCGCCACACGCCCTCCTCGGGCGTCTCGACGTCGACGCCGCGCGCCGCGAGCGCCGCGAGCGTCATGGCGATGTGCGCCGGGCTCGGCAGGCTCTCCCCGGTGTGCCGCAGCACCAGGCCGTGCTCGAAGCGCGGCGCGGCCAGCAGCAGGCCCGAGACGAACTGGCTCGAGGCGGATGCGTCGAGGGCGAGCTCGCCGCCGGCGACGGCGCCGCGCCCCCACAGGCTGAACGGCAGCGCGCCGCGGCCCTCGTCGGAGACCTCGACGCCGAGGCCGCGCAGCGCCTCGATCGTCGTGCGCATCGGGCGCGCCCGGGCGGGCCCGTCGCCGTCGAAGGCGACCGGGCCGAGGGCCAGAGCCGCGACCGGCGGCAGGAAGCGCATGACGGTGCCGGCGAGGCCGCAGTCGATCGAGACGGAGCCGGTGAGCTCCCGCGCCGGGACGACCCGCAGGTCGGGGCCGAAGCCGCCCGTGCCCGGCAGCTGCTCGATCGTGACACCGAGGGCGCGCAGCCCCTCGATCATCAGCAGGGTGTCCCGCGAGATGAGCGGGGCGCGCAGCAGCGAGGGCCCCTCGGCGAGGGCGGCGAGCACGAGCTCCCGGTTCGTGATGCTCTTCGAGCCGGGCAGCCGCAGCCGGGCCCGCAGCGGGCCGAGCGCGCGCGGGGCGCTCCAGCCCGACCGCGTCGGCGCGAGGGCCTCGTCGTCGTAGGGCGAGAAGTCGCGACCGGAATACCTGAACTCCTGCATCGGTTCACCAGGGTATCCGCAGAAGGCCGGGGGACCCGCAGAAGGGCCGGAAAGGGCGTGGCGACGATGCTGGCAGTCCTCGACGGACCGCGCGTGTCGGCCGGATGGCCGCAACTACACTCGATCGCGATGAGCGAGGACCGAGGCGAGCTGCCGCCCAGCGACCTGCCGGGCCACGGGCTGCCCGCGGGCGGGCCAGAGCGGCCCGCCGAGGACGAGTCGCGCCGGCTGCGCGCGCTGTTCGAACAGCAGGCGCTGCCCTACATGGACCAGCTCTACGCGGCGGCGATGCGGATGACCCGCAATCCCGCCGACGCCGCCGACCTGGTGCAGGAGACCTACGTCAAGGCGTTCCAGGCGTTCCGCTCGTTCCGGCAGGGCACGAACCTGAAGGCCTGGCTGTACCGCATCCAGACCAACACGTTCATCAACGGCTATCGCAAGAACCAGCGCAACCCCTACCAGGGCACCATCGACGACCTCGAGGACTGGCAGCTCGGCGGCGCGGAGTCGGTGACGCAGCACTCGCTGCCCCGCTCCGCGGAGGCGGAGGCGATCGACCACCTGCCCGACAGCGCGGTCAAGGAGGCGCTGCAGTCGATCCCGGAGGACTTCCGCCTCGCCGTCTACTTCGCCGACGTCGAGGGGTTCAGCTATCAGGAGATCGCCGACATCATGAAGACGCCGGTCGGCACGGTGATGAGCCGGCTGCACCGCGGCCGACGGATGCTGCGCGAGCTGCTCGCCGGCCACGCGGCCGAGCGCGGCATCGAGGTGACGCCGGCGCGCAGCCGCGGCGCCGGGGACGGGAGCGGCAGATGACGGACTGCGGATGCGAGAAGGCCAAGGCCGAGCTCGAGGAGTTCCTGCACAACGAGCTGCCCGGCGTCGACGCCGCCGACGTCGCCGAGCACATCGCCAACTGCCCCGACTGCACCGAGGAGCACCTCGTCGGCCTCGTGCTCATGGCCAAGGTGCGCCGCGCCTGCGCCGAGAAGGCGCCCGATCGGCTGCGCGCCGAGGTGCTCGTCAGGCTGCGCACCCAGATCGGCGGCTGACCACCGGGCCGGCGCCGAGCGGTTCCGGTGCAGAGCGGTTCCGGTGCCGAGAGGTTCAGACGCCGAGCGCGCGGTCGATGAGCTCGGCCTGCTCGGCGGCGCTGCGCTTGGAGGAGCCGGTGGCGGTGGCCGCCGACGCCGGGCGCGAGGACACCCGGAGCGTGCGCCCGCCGAGCTGCCGCTGCCCCTCGAAGGCGAGGAACGGCCAGGCGCCCTGGTTCGCGGGCTCGTCCTGGGTCCAGACGACGTCCGCGTTCGGGTAGCGGTCGAGCACGGCGGTGAGCGCCGCCCCGGGGAACGGGTAGTACTGCTCGAGCCGCACCACCGCGACATCCGTCAGCTGGCGCTTGTCGATCTCGGAGCGGATGTCGTAGTAGATCTTGCCGCTCGTGAGCACCACCCGGCGCACCGCGGCGGCGTCCTGCACCCGGCCGTCGTCGATCACCGGCTCGAAGCGGCCGGAGGTGAAGTCCGCGATCTCGCTCGTGGCGCCGCGCAGCCGCAGCATCGCCTTGGGGCTGAACACCACGAGCGGGCGCCGCGGCCGGGCGTAGGCCTGCCGGCGCAGCAGGTGGAAGTACGAGGCCGGCGTCGAGGGCCGGGCGATGGTCATGTTGTCCTCGGCGCACAGCTGCAGGAAGCGCTCGATGCGGGCGGAGGAGTGGTCCGGTCCCTGCCCCTCGTAGCCGTGCGGCAGCACGAGCACGACGCTCGAGCGCTGTCCCCACTTCTGCTCGCCGGAGGCGATGAACGTGTCGATCACGGTCTGCGCGCCGTCGGCGAAGTCGCCGAACTGCGCCTCCCAGAGCACGAGCGCGTCGGCCCGCTCCACCGAGTAGCCGTACTCGAAGCCGACGGCGGCGTACTCGCTGAGCAGCGAGTCGTAGATCCAGAACTTCGCCTGGGTCTCCGAGAGGTTCTGCAGCGGCAGCCACTCCTGGCCGTTGACCCGGTCGTGCAGCACGGCGTGGCGCTGGGCGAACGTGCCCCGGCGGGTGTCCTGGCCGGCCATCCGCACCGGGGTGCCCTCGGTGAGCAGCGAGCCGAGCGCGAGCAGCTCGCCCATCGCCCAGTCGACGCCGCCGGAGCGGGTCATCTCGACGCGCTTCTTGAGCATCGCCTGCAGCTTGGGGTGCACCGTGAAGCCCGCGGGCGGGTTGTCGTGCGCCTCGCCGATGCGCTGGATGACCTCGGCGGCGACCCCGGTGTCCGCGGGCTCGCCGACGCTGTCGTCCTGCTGCGACTCCGGGCGCTCCAGGTCGGTGGGGGCGTTGCCGTCCGCGGTGATGATCGGCATCGAGCCGGTCTGCGCCGCGTGGGTCTCGGCGAAGGCGCGCTCCAGGCGGTCCTGGAAGTCACGGTGCGCAGCCTCGTACTCGTCCCGGGTGATGTCGCCGCGGCCGACGAGCGCCTCGGTGTAGAGCGTGCGCACGCTGCGCTTGGCCTCGATGAGGTTCGTCATGAGCGGCTGGGTCATCGAGGGGTCGTCGCCCTCGTTGTGGCCGCGACGGCGGTAGCAGACCAGGTCGATGACGACGTCGCGCTTGAACTCCTGCCGGTAGGCGAAGGCGAGCTGCGCCACCCGGACCACGGCCTCGGGGTCGTCGCCGTTGACGTGGAACACCGGGGCCTGGATCGTCTTCGCGACATCCGTCGAGTAGACGCTCGAGCGCGCCTCGCCGGGCGGGGTGGTGAAGCCCACCTGGTTGTTGATGTTGACGTGGATGGTGCCGCCGGTGCGGTAGCCGCGCAGCAGCGACATCTGCAGCACCTCGACGACGATGCCCTGGCCGGCCATCGCCGCGTCGCCGTGCACCATGATCGGCAGGGTGCCGAAGGTGCCGACCGGGTCGCGGTCCTGCTTGGCCCGCACGATGCCCTCCATGACGCCGTCGACGACCTCGAGGTGCGAGGGGTTCGCCGCGAGGTACACCGGGATCTGCTCCCCGCCCTGGGCGGTGAAGGTGCCCTCGGTGCCGAGGTGGTACTTCACGTCGCCGGAGCCCTGCACGGTGCGCGGGTCCTGGGTGCCCTCGAACTCGCGGAAGATCTGGCCGTAGGTCTTGCCGGCGATGTTGGTGAGCGCGTTGAGGCGGCCGCGGTGCGCCATGCCGATCACGGCCTCGTCGAGGCCCGCGACCGCGGCATCCTGCAGCACGGCGTCGAGCAGCGCGATGAAGCTCTCGCCGCCCTCGAGGCTGAAGCGCTTCTGGCCCACGTACTTCGTCTGCAGGAACGTCTCGAACGCCTCGGCCTCGTTGAGCTTGCCGAGGATGCGCATCTGCTCGTCGTGGCCGGGCTTGACGTAGGGGCGCTCCAGGCGCTCGTGGAACCAGCGTCGCTGCTCGGGGTCCTGGATGTGCATGTACTCGACGCCGACGGTGCGGCAGTACGAGTCGCGCAGGATGCCGAGGATGTCGCGCAGCAGCGCCTGGCGCTTGCCGCCGAAGCCGCCCGTGACGAACTCCCGGTCGAGGTCCCAGAACGTGAGGCCGTGCGACTCGATCTCCAGGTCGGGATGGGTGCGCTGGCGGTACTCGAGCGGGTCGATGTCGGCCATGAGGTGGCCGCGCACCCGGAACGAGTTGATGAGCTCCTGCACCCGGGACGTCTTGGAGACGGAGTCCGCGAGGTCGACGTTGATGTCGGGGCTCCAGTGGATCGGCGCGTAGGGGATGCGCAGCGCCGCGAAGATGCCCTCGTAGAAGTCGTGCCCGCCGGTGAGCCGCTCGTGCACCTTCTTCAGGAACTCGCCGGATCCGGCGCCCTGGATGACGCGGTGGTCGTAGGTGGAGGTGAGCGTGATCGTCTTGCCGATGCCGAGGTCGACGAGCGTCGTCGGGCTCGAGCCCTGGAACGCGGCCGGGTACTCGAGGGCGCCGGCGCCGATGATCGTGCCCGCGCCCTTCATGAGCCGCGGCACCGAGTGCTCGGTGCCGATGCCGCCGGGGTTGGTGAGCGAGATGGTGTTGCCGGCGAAGTCGGCGGCGGTGAGCTTGCCGCCGCGGCCGCGCGCGACGACGTCCTCGTAGGCGGCGAGGAACTCGCCGAAGTCCATCGCCTCGGCGCGCTTGACGCCCGGGACGACGAGCGCCCGGGTGCCGTCCGGCTTGGGGATGTCGATCGCGATGCCGAGGTTGATGTGCGCGGGGGTGACGACGCTGGGCTTGCCGTCGACCTCGGCGTAGTAGACGTTCTGGCTGGGGAACTCGCGCAGGGCGTCGACGATGGCCCAGGCGATGAGGTGGGTGAACGAGACCTTGCCGCCGCGGGTGCGGCGCAGGTGGTTGTTGATCACGATGCGGTTGTCGATCATGAGCTTCGCCGGCACCGTGCGCACGCTCGTGGCCGTGGGCACGGTGAGGCTCGTGTCCATGTTCGCCGCGAGCGCCTTCGCGGGCCCCTTGAGCGCGACGGTCACGTCCTGCGCCTCGGTGCCGGACTCGGCCTCGGCGGCGGCGGATGCCGCGGGCGCGTCGGCCGGGATGGGCGCCGGCCGGGCGGCGAGCGATGTGGTGCGGGCCACCGGCTGCCCGGGGGCGGGCTGGGTCGGGGTGGGCTGGGCCGAGGCGGGCTGGGTCGGGGTGGGCTGGGCCGAGGCGGGCTGGGTCGGGGCGGGGGCGGTGGGCGCGGCGGGGGCCGCCGCCGGCGGCGCTGCGGGCGCCGCGCCCGGCCGGTAGCTCGCTCGGTAGCTCTCCAGGATCGGCCACCAGGATCGGTCGACCGACTCCTTGTCGAGGAGGTACTGCTCGTACATCTCGTCGACAAGCCACTCGTTGGCGCCGAACTCGTTCGAGGAGCCGTCCTCGGACTGCAGTCCGGTCAGGGAGCTAGACACGGCTGACCGCCCACTCTCGCTATCTCAAGGGTCGTGCTGTTCTGCTGGCGCCCCAGGACCGGACGCCCCTGAGAGTTTAGTCGCGGCCCACGGGCCGGACGTGTCGAAAGCCCGGGGCGACGGCGTTAATTTCGTGCGTTTCTGCCGCACGCCGGCCGGGCCCCGGCCGGTCCCGCCGCGGGGCGGGCTCCGGTACAGTCGGTGGGAACCATGGACGACCCTCCCAGTAGTCCCGCCCACCGTCCCCGTCCCGGCGGCCGTCGTGCTCGCTGAGCTGCTCATGCTCGCGGGCGGTCTGCTGCTCACGCTCGGCACCGGGGTGTTCGTCGCGAGCGAGTTCTCGCTCGTGAACCTCGACCGCGCCGAGCTCGAGGCGCGTGAGCGCCGCGGCGAGCGCAGCCTCGGCGTCACGATCCGGGCGCTGCGGCACACCAGCACGCACCTGTCCAGCGCCCAGCTGGGCATCACGCTCACGACGCTGCTCACCGGCTACCTGCTCGAGCCGGCCATCGGCGGCCTGCTCGAGCCGCTGCTGTCCGGCGTCGGCATCGCGGATGCCGCGGCGACGACGGTCTCGGTCGTCGCCGCCGTGCTGCTGGCCACCCTGCTCTCGATGATCGTCGGCGAGCTGGTGCCGAAGAACCTCGCGCTCGCCGCGCCCATCGGCACCGCCCGGCTCGTCATCCCGGTGCAGGTCGCGTTCACGAGAGTGTTCCGCCCGGCCGTCTCGCTGCTGAACGGCACCGCCAACGCGCTGCTCGGCATCGTCGGCGTCGAGGCCCGCGAGGAGCTCTCCGGCGCCCGCACCGCCGAGGAGCTCTCCAGCCTGGTGCGGCGCAGCGCCGGCCAGGGCGCCCTCGAGCGGGACACGGCGACGCTGCTCGCGCGCACCCTCGCCTTCTCGGGCCTGACGGCGCAGGATGTGATGACGCCGCGGCCGCGCATCGCGGCGATCGACCGCGGCGACAGCGCCGCCGGGCTCATCGAGCTGGCCCGACGCACCGGCTTCTCCCGCTTCCCGGTCATCGACCAGCGCCTCGACGACGTCGTCGGCGTCGCCCACCTCAAGCAGGCGGTCGCGGTGCCTCGCGAGCGCCGCCCCGAGGTGCCGGTCGGGGCGCTCGCCGGCGAGGCCGTGCGGGTGCCCGAGACGATGCCCGTGGACACGCTGCTGGCCGAGCTGCGCTCGGCCGGCTACCAGCTCGCCGTCGTCGTGGACGAGTACGGCGGCACGAGCGGCGTCGTCACCCTCGAGGACCTCGTCGAGGAGCTCGTCGGCGAGGTGAGCGACGAGCACGACCGCTCGCGCCCGGACGTGGTGCGCAGCCGCGACTGGCTCACGTTCCCCGGGCTGCTGCGCCCGGACGAGCTGCGCGACCGCGCCGGGGTGACGGTGCCCGACGACGGGCCCTACGAGACCGTCGCCGGCTGGCTGATGAGCGAGCTCGGTCGGATGCCGGTCGTCGGCGACGAGGTGGCGATCGAGGCCGGCGTGTTCCGCGTCGAGCGTCTCGACGGGCGGCGCATCGACCGCATCCGCTTCACGCCGCGGGCATCGCCCTCGGACCCCCGGCCGGCCGGCCCGCAGCAGGCCGGCCCGGACGGGGGCCCGAGGTGAGCGACTGGGCCGTGAGCGAGTTGGCCGGGATCGACTGGGCCGGGATCGCCTGGCTCGCGGTGCTGCTGGCCGTCAACGCCTTCTTCGTCGGTGCCGAGTTCGCGATCGTCTCCGCCCGGCGCAGCCAGATCGAGCCGCGCGCGGAGGCCGGCTCGCGCGCGGCGCGCACGACGCTGTGGGCGATGGAGCACGCCACGCTCATGCTCGCGACCTCCCAGCTCGGCATCACCGTCGCCTCGCTGCTGATCCTGAACGTGTCCGAGCCGGCGTTGCACGGCCTGGTGGAGCTGCCGCTCGGGCTCACGCCGATCTCCGAGGGGGCCATCGGCGTCATCGCCTTCGTGCTCGCCCTCGTCGCGGTCTCGTTCCTGCACGTCGTGCTCGGCGAGATGGTGCCGAAGAACCTGTCGTTCTCGGTGCCGGACCGGGCGGCGCTGCTGCTCGCGCCGCCGCTGGTCTACATCGGCCGGGCGTTCCGCCCGATCATCCTCGCCCTCGACGCCACCGCCAACGCGGTGGTGCGGCTCATCGGGCTCGAGCCGAGGAGCGAGGCCACGAGCGTGTTCACCCTCGAACAGGTGCAGACGATCGTCGCGACGAGCACCAGGGAGGGGGTGCTCCAGGACGCCTCCGGGACGCTCAGCGCCGCCTTCGAGTTCACCGACAAGAAGGCGCGCGACATCGCCATCCCGCTCGACGCGCTCGTGACGCTGCCGGAGGACGCCACGCCGGCGGACGTCGAGAGCGCCGTGGCGCACCGCGGCTTCTCCCGCTACGTGCTCGTCGACGCGGCCGGGGAGCCGACCGGCTACGTGCACGTCAAGGACGTCATCGACCTGCGGCCCGACGAGTTCGACGTGCCGGTGCCGCCCAAGCGCATCCGCCAGCTCATCTCGATCTACCGCGACACCGACCTCGAGGACGTGCTGGCGACGATGCGCCGGGCCGGGGCGCACGTGGCGCGCGCCTTCGACGAGCAGGGCGTCACCCGGGGCGTGATATTCCTCGAGGACATCATCGAGGAGCTCGTCGGCGAGGTGCGGGACGCCACCCGGCGCTCCTGAGCGCGGTCGCGCCGGCACCGCGGCTCAGGGCCGCGCGCGCAGGTACTGCCCGGGCCAGGGGACGTCGGCGCCGAGCTCCGCGGCTGCGGCGAGCGGCCAGTGCGGGTCGCGCAGCGCCGCCCGGCCGATCATCACGGCATCGGCCTGACCGCTCGCGACGATCCGCTCGGCCTGCCGCGCCTCGGTCACCAGGCCGACGGCGTTCGTCGGCACCCGCGCCGCGTGCCGCACGGACGCCGCGAACGGCACCTGGTAGCCCGGCCCGGTCGGCACCCGGGCCTCGGCCACGAGGCCGCCGCTGGAGACGTCCACGAGATCCGCCCCCGCCTCGGCCGCCCAGCCCGCGACGATCGCCGTCTGCTCGACGTCCCAGCCGCCCTCCACCCAGTCGGTGGCGCTCAGCCGCAGCAGCAGCGGCATGCCGGCGCCGATCGCCGCGCGCACGGCGCGCACGACGGCCAGCAGCAGCCGGGCCCGGTTCTCCAGGGCGCCGCCGTGCTCGTCCTCGCGCCGGTTCGCCAGCGGCGAGAGGAACTGGTGCAGCAGGTAGCCGTGGGCGGCGTGCACCTCGACGACGTCGAAGCCGGCCTCGCGGGCGCGCGCCGCCGCCGCCGCGAAATCGGCGACCACCCGTTCGATGCCCGCGGCGTCGAGGGCGCGCGGCATCGCGAGACCGGTGAACGGGATCGCGCTCGGCGCGAGCGACTCCCAGCCGCCGTCCGCGGCCGGCACGCTCCCGTGCCGACCGCCCTGCCCCCAGGGCGCGAGAGTCGACGCCTTGCGGCCGGCGTGCGCGAGCTGCACGCCGATGGCGGCACCGTGCTCGTGGGCGAAGCCGACGATGCGCGCGAAGGCATCCCGCTGCGCGGCATCCCACAGCCCGGTGTCCTGGGGGGAGATGCGGCCCTCGGGGCTCACCGCGGTGGCCTCGACGAGCACGAGACCGGCGCCGCCGGCGGCGAGCGCACCCAGGTGCACGAGGTGCCAGTCCCGGGGCACGCCGTCGCGGGCGCTCACCGAGTACTGGCACATCGGCGCGATCCACAGCCGGTTGCGCAGTTCGAGCTCGCGCAGCCGGAACGGGCTGAACAGTGCGGAATCGGCCACCGGCCCAAACTACCGGCCCGAACTATCGTTGCGGCATGAGCGAGAGCCGTGCCTGGGGCGCGAGGGACGCCGCCGGATGCATCGCGGTGCCGACCGCTGCGGACGACAAGTACTCGCGCGGGGTGCTCGGCGTCGTCACCGGCTCCGATCGCTACCCGGGCGCCGCCGTGCTCGGCGTCGACGCGGCGCTGCACACCGGCCTCGGCATGGTGCGCTACCTCGGCCCGGAACGGGCCGCGGCCCTCGTGCTGCAGCGCCGGCCGGAGGCCGTCACGGCGCCCGGCCGGGTGCAGGCCTGGCTGCTCGGCTCCGGGGTGGAGGCCACCGGCTTCGAGGGGACGGCAGAGCGCGCCGCCGGGCAGGCGCTCGCCGCCGGGCTGCCGCTCGTGCTCGACGCCGGGGCGATCGGCCGGGTCGGCGAGGCCGGCGGCGCCCCGGTGATCCTCACCCCGCACCACGGCGAGCTGGCGCGGCTGCTCGGCGTCGATCGCGCGAGTGTCGCCGCTGATCCCGCGCTCTGGGCCCGCCGGGCGAGCGATCGCACCGGCGCGACCGTGCTGCTCAAGGGCGCGGTGACCCGGCTGGCCGGGCCCGGCATCGACCTGGCCGTCGAGGGCGCGCCCGCCTGGCTCGCCACCGCCGGCACGGGGGACGCGCTCGCCGGCATCCTCGGGGCGCTGCTGGCGAGCAACGCCGGGCGCGTCCGCGACCGCCCGGAGGCGCTCGCCGAGCTCGGCGCGACGGCGGCGCTCGTGCACGGCCGGGGCCGCGGGCGCGGGGGCGGGCCCGTGAACCGCACCCCCC
>JASGFF010000074.1:0-12045 GCA_047605685.1 Microbacteriaceae bacterium | reverse complement strand
GCGAGTTTCTTCATGCTCACCTCGTGGTCGGAGGGGACGACGGCGCAGACCGGCTCCGGGCGCGGCCGAGCGGCGCGGCGATCGCGCTGCGCGACCTCATCGCCGAGCGCTTCGCCGCCCGCCGCCGGGCGGCCACCCGGATCGAGGATGGGGCGGACCGCCCGGCCGGGACGACGGCCGGGCGCGGCGGTCACCGCCGCGGGGCCGCGTCCGGGCTGGATTCCGGGCTGGATTCCGGGCTCGCAGCCGAGGCCGCGCCCGGCGCCGGGTCCTGATACGGCGAGCCGACGGTCAGGTTGTCGCCGCCGACCGGGTTCGGACGGAACTCGCGGCCGGGGCCGCCGCCGTAGGCGGCCTCGACGCGCGCGGCGTGGCTCGGGCCGTCGGGCACGCTCGCGGGGCGGTCGCGCCCGAGCTCGCGGCGCAGCGCCGGCACCACCTCGCCGCCGAGCAGGTCGAGCTGCTCGAGCACCGTCTTCAGCGGCAGGCCGGCGTGGTCGACGAGGAACAGCTGGCGTTGGTAGTCGCCGTAGTGCTCGCGCATCGTGGCATAGCGGTCGATGACCTGTTGCGGCGAGCCGACGGTGAGCGGGGTCGCCTCGCTGAACGCCTCGAGCGAGGGGCCGTGCCCGTAGACCGGGGCGTTGTCGAAGTAGGGACGGAACTCGGCCACGGCCTCCTGGGACCTCGCGCGCACGAACGCCTGGCCGCCGAGGCCCACGATGGCCTGCTCGGGCGCGCCGTGGCCGTAGTGGGCGTAGCGCTCGCGGTACAGGCCGATGAGCCTCATGTAGTGCTCCTTGGGCCAGAAGATGTTGTTCGCGAAGAAGCCGTCGCCGTAGTAGGCAGCCTGCTCGGCGATCTCCGGGCTGCGGATGGAGCCGTGCCAGACGAACGGCGGCACGCCGTCGAGCGGGCGCGGCGTGGAGGTGAAGCCCTGCAGCGGGGTGCGGTACCGGCCGCTCCAGTCGACCGCCTCCTCCCGCCAGAGCCGGTGCAGCAGGGCGTAGTTCTCGATCGCCAGCGGCAGTCCCTCGCGGATGTCCTGGCCGAACCACGGGTACACCGGGCCGGTGTTGCCGCGGCCGAGCACCAGGTCGACGCGGCCGCCGCTGAGGTGCTGCAGCAGCGCGTACTCCTCGGCGATCCTCACCGGGTCGTTGGTGGTGATGAGCGTCGTCGCGGTGGAGAGGATGATCCGCTCGGTGCGGGCGGCGATGTAGGCGAGCGTCGTCGTGGGGCTCGAGGAGAAGAACGGCGGGTTGTGGTGCTCGCCGAGCGCGAAGACGTCGAGGCCGACATCCTCGGCGTGCCGGGCGATCGTCACGATCTCCCGGATGCGCTCGGCCTCGCTCGGGGTGCGCCCGGTCACCGGGTCCGCGGTGATGTCGCTCACCGAGAAGATGCCGAACTGCACGGGACCGTGCCGCTGCTCGCCCGTGATCGTCTCTTCGCCCATGATCGTCTCCTTCGCCGCCGCAGCGGATCTATGCGTTTGCATGCATCTCAACCGGCGGGGCCGCCGCGCCATTCCCGCGGCCCGCCGCGCCGGCCCCTGTCAGGCCCGGCCCGATCACGCCCGCCCTCGCCACGCTCAGCCCGGAGCGAGCGTCCGACACGCCCCCCTCTCGAGCGCGGGGCCGTGGCTGAGCGGCATCGTGGCTAGCGTGGCAGCATGCGCATCGAGCTGCAGCGCGGCGACATCACCCGCATCGCGGTCGACGCCGTGGTCAACGCCGCCAACGGCTCCCTGCTCGGCGGCGGCGGGGTGGACGGCGCCATCCACCGGGCCGGCGGCCCGGCGATCCTCGCGGAGTGCCGTCGGCTGCGCGCGACGACGCTGCGCGGCGGCCTGCCGACCGGCGAGGCGGTGGCGACGACGGCGGGAGAGCTGCCCGCCCGCTGGGTGATCCACACGGTCGGCCCGGTGTGGTCGCGGGGCACCGACCGCTCCGCCCAGCTCGCGAGCTGCTACCGCCGCAGCCTCGAGGTCGCCGAAGAGCTCGGCGCGAGCACGATCGCCTTCCCGGCGGTGAGCGCGGGTGTCTACGGCTGGCCGATGGGGGACGCCGCCCGCATCGCGATCACTACCGTCGCACGCGCGGGCGCACGCCTCGACACCGCCACGTTCGTGCTGTTCTCCGAGGCCGCCCTCGACGCCTTCCGTCGGGCGCGGGAGGCGCTCAGCGGGTGAGCCCCATGAGCAGCACGACCCGCCAGCCGTGCCGGCCCCGCCTCAGCTCGACCGGGATGCGGGCATCGCGGCCGCTGAGCTCGAGCCGGGAGAGCGCCTCGATCACCACCGACTCCAGACCGCGGGGCACCCAGCCGACGACACCGGACATCCGGCCCTCGGCGAAGAGCCGCACCGGGATGGGGGCGTCGGTGCGCTCCTCATCGGCCGTGCGCTTCGCGACGAAGGCCCGCGGCTCGACCGCGGCGGACAGCCGCTCGATCTCCTCCTGGCCGTCATCGCTGCCGGCGAGCACCATCCGCACCCGGTGGCTGTTGGGCACCAGGTTGTAGCGGTAGTCGCGCAGCGAGCCCCGGCCGGCATCCGTCGGGGCGAACGACGGGTGCTGCTGCATCGGGCCGGGTGCCTATCGGTGCTGATCGGGGGGAGTGCCGTATCGGGCGGGCGGCGGCGCAGGCGCCGCGACGACGCTATCGGCGCAGGCCGAGCCGCTCGATCAGCGAACGGTAGCGGTTGATGTCGATGTCGGCGAGGTAGCCGAGCAGGCGGCGACGCTGACCGACCAGCAGCAGCAGCCCGCGACGCGAGTGGTGGTCGTGCTTGTGCTGCTTGAGGTGATCGGTGAGGTCCTTGATGCGCGCCGTCAACAGCGCGACCTGCACCTCGGGGCTACCGGTGTCGCCCGGGGCGGTGGCGTACTCGTCGATGATGGCCTTCTTGGTCTCCGGTGCCAGCGGCATGCAGAACCTCTTCCCTCGTCGTTGCGCGGTGCCCACGGCTTCTCCGTGAGCGCTCTCGATCCGCGGCCGTTCCTACGGCAACCGAGCAAGCCTAGCAGAGCGGATGCCGCTCATCCCCCGCCCCGCGGGGCACGCTCAGCGGCGCCCGGAGCCGCGCGGCAGGGTGAGCAGCGTGGAGACGCTCACGACGATCAGCAGCACCGAGCCGATGAGCACGAGCAGGGTCACGCCGGCGGCGGGGAGCACGAACATCGCCACGCCCGCCGCCATCGACAGGATGCCGGAGACGAAGCCGAACCAGCGGGGCCTCACCAGGCCGCGCAGGCCGAGCACGAAGTCGACGACGCCGTCGAGGATCCAGCCGATGCCGATCACGAGCGCGAGCACGATGAGCGAGTCGAAGGGATGCGCGAGCGTGAAGATGCCGGTGACCACGATCAGCAGCCCCATGATGCCGCTCAGCCAGCGGGTCGCCGCGCCGCTGGAATGGGAGACGGTGGCGCTCACGACCCGGAACATCCCGGCGACGACGAGGAAGCTGCCGAAGAGCACGGCCACCGTGAACAGCGTCGCCCCGGGGAACACCAGGCCGATGGCACCGAGCAGCAGGCCGATGATCGCCAGGGCGATGAGATAGCCGCGGCCCACTCGGCGCAGCCAGTCGAGATCGAGAAGGGGCGCGGAATCGTCAGCTGTGCTCACCGGCCCAGTCTGGCACCCGGTCGCCGCCAGGACCAGAGCGACTCCGGGCGCGGTCCGCCCGGCGCCGCGAGGCCGGGACGGTTCTGCGCGTCCTGCCGGTCGCATCGGGTTCAATGGCTCTCGGGAGGGAGGGCAGCGATGGGAACGGCACTCGACGTCATCCTGCTGTTGTTGCTCGTCGGCTACGTCGCGCACGGGGCGCGTCGCGGCTTCTCCCACGGCCTCGGCTCGATCCTCGGGGTGGCCGTCGGCGGCATCGCCGGCTACTTCCTGGTGCCGATGGTCTCCTCGCTCATCGTCCCGACGCTGTGGCGGGTGCTCGCCTGCGTGGGCGTGTTCGTCGGCCTCGTCGCCGTCGGCCACGCCCTCGGCGCGGGCCTCGGCGACGCGATCGCGCGGCGGATCGGCCGCACCCCGCTCGCCGTGGTCGACAGGGTGCTCGGTGCCGTCACGGGCGGGATCGTGGCCGCGCTCGTGATGTCGTTCCTCGCCGCGACGGCCTCGCCGCTCGGCATCCCGGTGCTCTCGACGGCCATCGGCCAGTCGGCGGTGCTGCGCACGATCACGCAGTACACGCCCGAGCCGGTGCAGTCGGCGCTCGCCCGGGTGCGCTCGGGCATCGTGCGCGACGCCATCCCGAGCATCGTCGACCAGATCGGCGGCATCACCGCGAACCCGACGACACCGGATGTCGACACCGACACCGCCGTGCTCGAGCAGGCTGCCCAGTCGGTGCTGCGCATCACCGGCAGCGCGACCGCCTGCGCACAGACCCAGTCCGGCACCGGCTTCGTGATCGCCTCCGAGCGCGTGGTCACGAACGCCCACGTCGTCGCCGGCGTCACCGAGCCGGTCGTCGAGACCCGCGACGGCGCCGCCTACGCCGCCACCGTCGTCTACTTCGACCCGACCGGCGACCTCGCCGTGCTCGCGGTCCCGCACCTGGACGAGTCGGTGCTGGCCCTGGCCGACCCGGTGCTCGGAACCGGCGATGAGGCCGTCATCGACGGCTTCCCGTACGGCGGACCGTTCTCCACCTCGGCCGCGAGCGTGCTCGCCCTCGGCAGCCAGCAGGTCGACGACATCTACGGAGACTCGGCGAACGCGCGCACGATCTACACGATCGCGGCGGATGTGGAGGAGGGAGACTCGGGCGGACCGCTGCTGACGACCGACGGCGAGGTCTCGGGCATCGTGTTCGCCAAGAGCGCCACCACCTCGGGCCTCGGCTATGCCATCGCCCTCGACGAGCTCGAGCCGGTCGTCGAGGAGGCGTCCTCGCTGACGTCCGAGGTGACGAGCGGGCACTGCGTGAGCGGCTGAGCGGGCACGGGGGTCGAGGCCGGGCGGCGGCTAACCGGCCGGTGCGATGCCGGCCTGCTCGACACCGGCCTGCTCGACACCGACCTGCTCGACACCGACCTGCTCGACACCGACCTGCTCGACACCGACCTGCTCGACACCGACCTGCTCGATGCCGGCCTGCTCGATGCCGGCCGGGAGCGGGCCGTCGGCGACGAGGCGCAGCCGCTGGGTCGCGCGGGTCATCGCGACGTAGAGCGCCGCGGCCCCCCGCGGTGCGGATGCCACGATGCCCGCCGGGTCGGCCACCACGGCGGTATCGAACTCGAGCCCCTTCGCCTCGCTCGGCGCCATCACGGCGATGCTGCGGCCGAGGCCCGCGGCGTCCCGGCCGACGAGATCGCCGAAGCGCGCGGCGAGCGCCTGCTGCAGGCTGTCCGCGAGCCCCGGCGGCGCGATCACCGCCACGGTGCCGCGCGCGTCGATCGCGCGGTCGACGGCGACGGCCTCGAGCGTCGCCGCGACGAGATCCGTCCCCCCGGCCGCCGCGGTCGAGCCGTGCAGCGCGATCGGCCAGTCGCCCTCGCGCACCGAACGCGACCGGGTCACCGTCACGCCGTGCGCGGCGGCCATCGCCTCGGCCACCCGGGCGATACGCGCCGGGGTGCGGTAGTTGACGGTGAGCTCCTCGAGCCGCCAGTCACCGCCGAAGGGCGCCATCGCCTCGGCCCAGCCGGTGAGGGCCCCCGCGGCCGAGGCCTGCGCGATGTCGCCGACGATCGTGAAGGAGCGGCTCGGGGCGCGCCGCAGCAGCAGCCGCCACTGCATCGGCGAGAGCTCCTGGGCCTCGTCGACGACGACATGGCCGAAGGCCCAGCTGCGGTCGGCGGCGGCGCGCTCCGCGGTCGTCATCCGGGTCTCGGCCTCGGCGAAGCCGCTCGCCAGCCGCCCGGCGTCGACGATGCCCTCGACGCCCATGTTGCGGATGGCGGCCTCGGCGTTCTCGAGGTCGCGCTGCCGCTGCGCCTCCCGCTCGCGCCGGGCGGCGTCGCTCTCGGCATCCGCCTCGCCGAGCCACTCGGCGGCCTCGTCGAGCAGCGGCACGTCCGAGATCGTGGGCTCGGCGCCGCGCTCGCGGGCCAACAGCGCGCGCTCGGCCTCGGACCAGTCCGGGGTGAGGCTCGCGAGCCACTGCGGGCGGGCGTAGAGGTCGTCCAGGAGCTTGCGGGGCGTCAGCGGCAGCCAGGCGGTGTTGAGCGCGACCTTGACGTCGTGGGCACCGCGCACGTCCTCGCGCAGATAGGCGAGGTCGGTGTCGTCGATGGTGCGGCCGCGGGCGCGCAGCTGCTCGGCGAGCAGCCGGGTGATGGTGGTGAGCGCGGCGCGGTTGAACGTGACCCGAGCGACGTTGTGCGGCGCCCGGGTGTCCCAGGCCCGCTGCATCGCCTGCCGGATCACCGCGGCGGGCACGACCAGCCGCTCGCCGTCGATCTCGACCGCCTGGGCGGCGGTCGGCACGATCTGCCGGGAGGCGACGGCACGGCGGATGAGCTCCGCCATCCGGATGTCGCCCTTGAGCGCTGCCGTGGCCGGCTCGTCCTCGCGACGGGCCTGCACGCCGGGGAACAGCCCGCCGAGGCTCGCGAGCACCACGCCGGTCTCGCCGAGGCTCGGCAGCACGGCCTCGATGTAGCCGAGGAATGAGCGGGTCGGCCCGACGACGAGCACGCCGGAGCCCTCGAGCCGCTCGCGGTGGGTGTAGAGCAGATAGGCGGCACGGTGCAGCGCGACGGCGGTCTTGCCGGTGCCGGGACCGCCCTGCACCACGAGCGCACCGTGCAGCGGCGAGCGGATGATCCGGTCCTGCTCCGTCTGGATGGTGGCGACGATGTCGCCCATCCGGCCGGTGCGGTGCTCGGTGAGGCTCGCGAACAGGGCCGCCTCGCCCTGCAGCTGCTCCCGTCCGTCCGCCAGCAGCGTCGCGTCGAAGACCTCGTCGTCAATGCGCAGCAGCCGGCGGCCACGGGTGACCAGGTGCCGGCGCGCACGCACGCCGAGCGGCTCGGCGGCGGTGGCCTGGTAGAACGGCCGGGCCTGCGGCACCCGCCAGTCCAGCAGGATGGGCCGCTGCTCGGCGTCGCGCAGGCCGATGCGGCCGATGTAGTGCCGCACCGGGTCGGCGTCGTCGGGCGCGGGCAGCTCGAGGCGGCCGAAGGCGAGCCGCTCCCCGACGGCGGTCAGCTGGGCGAGCTGGTCCTCGTACAGCCGGGCGAAGGCGTCCCGCTCGCTGCGCCCCTGGTGGGTGCTGCCGGGGTTCTGCGCGCGCACCCGGTCGAGCTGGCCGGCGGCCTCGGCCTTGACGGCGTCGAGGCGGGCGTAGAGGGCGTCGAGATAGCGCTGCTCGCGGGCGAGCTCCGTCGTCGAGGCCGCCTCGGGACCGCTCGTCACCACCGTTCGACCGCCTCCTCCCCGGGTTCGCGCGGCCGGGAGCCGCCGAAACCGGCTATCGAGTGTACGTGCTCCGGGCCGGGCGCGGTGCCACGGTGCTCGGGCGCCGCCGCGGGCACCGCGTCCAGGACGCTGCCGCGGGCACGGCCCAGGACGCTGCCCGGGACATTCCCCCCCCCCCCCCCCGGGCAGCGGGAACAGGGCAACGGGAACAGGGCAACGGCCGGGGCCTTGCGCTCGGCGCGCCACGGGTGCACTCTGGTGACAGGTCAACACTCATCGCCCAGGTCCGAGCCGCAGGCATCGCCGCGCCGCTGGGCGATGAGTGTTTAAGCCGTCGGCGTTCAGGCCACGAGCGTTCAAGCCATCAGCCGCGCGTGTCCCCGCGCCGGGGCCGGCGGCTGGGATGGCGGGATGAACCAGGGCACCCGATCGCGCCACTCGAGCGCTCAGCCCTCCTCGTCGAACACACGATGGTGCAGCCATCACAGCAGCACGCCGTTGGCGATGTCGGTGGGGCCGTGCCGTCCGTCCGGGCCGGCCGCCCACGGGGTCCAATACGCCGCCCCCGTCTGACTCGGCGGTGCGGCAGCCGGGGAACACGCATCCGCCGTCGCGGGCCGCCATCGCCCTGTGCTGTGCCCGCGAGAAGAACCGGCGGCTCCGCCCGGCGTCGAGCACCTCGCCGTCCCCGCCGAGCACGATCGGGATGATCTCGGCCTCGGCGGCCAGCCGCCGCACGGTCCTCGCGCACACCGGCTCGTCCACGCCGGCGATGCGACCGGCTCCGACGCCGCTGACGAGGACCTCGAGGGGGACCGTGACGAGCATCGACACCGATACGCCGGCGAGCTCGCCGTCGTCGCGTCCGAGCGACTCCCGGCACACGTCGACGAGGGCGTCGAGGCGTCGCTGGGCAAGGGTGCGCCGGTCGTCGATGGGCGGCTTGGCACCGGTACCGACACCGACACCGGGGTCGTCGGCCGCCGCGTCAGCCGCAGCCGCGGACGTGCGACCGGGCGTCTCGCTCGGCCGGAAGCGGACTTCGCGCCGGTGTACATCGCGCCGGTGTACATCGCGCCGGAGGGCGGTGCGCGCGCCGAGGGCTGCGAGCAGGAATCCCGCGGATTCGGGGTCGGCGTCGATGACCATCCTGGTCATGCCGTCGATGGCCGCGCCGACCGTCATGCCGCGTCGGGCGCGGAGGCGGCGCTCACGCTCCTCGGCGTCGAGGGGCGCGTGGTCCGCGACGACCCGGCGGCGACGATAGGGATGCACGGGCGGCAACGGCTCCCCGGTCAGCGAGACCGGTGAGCGAGACGCGTGAGCGAGACGCGCGCCGCGGTCGCTCGCGCCGCAGCGACCCACGTGGCCGCGCCAGGGAGCCATCGCCCTCGCTGCGGCGGATGACCTCGCCGGCCGGCTCCGCCGCGAGCGCGCCAAACTCACCGAGCGCGCCGGGGACGGTCAGCAGCGACGGTCAGCAGCCCGACGTCGGCGAGGGAGTCGGCGGACGCGGCCGCCGACTCGATGTCACACGCCAGCGCGGCGAGACGTGCGACGCGGCCGGAGGCGGGCCTGGCCAAGACTGACATCCTCGATGCTCCAAGCATGAGAGAGGGTTCCTGGCACGAGCAGGCCCAGGACATCACATGTTCTACTGTCGCACCAGAAAACCCTCACGTGAGTCGAACATGTGCACGATTTGCCGGTGAGAGCATCCGCCCGTCCGGGATCTGCGGTGCGCGGTGCTACGCGGCCGGCAGCAGCAGCACCGGGCCGGCGCCCGAGGCGACGTCGGAACGGGCCTTGTCGGCGTCGGCGATCGGATAGCTCGCCACCCGCAGGCCGTCGAACACGCCGCGGCGCACGGCCTGGAACACGTCCACGGCGGCCTGCTGGCCGACGCCGTGGCCGCCGCGCCAGCGGCGGGCCGCCTCGAGGTCGGCGGGGGCGACCACGACATCCGCCCGCTCGGGGTCGTCGACGGGCACGGCGCCGAGGTCGAGCGCCCAGGCGCGCACGAAGTCGTCGGCGCCGGAGGGGTCCTCGTGCACGTAGAGCGTGTTGCCGCGGCCGACCGGGCGCTGGAAGCGCAGCACGGCGCGCGCGACGAGGCCGAGCGGCAGCAGCGCCGCGGCCTTCTGCAGCGGGACGTCCTTCGGGAAGCCGATGAGGTCGCGCTCCGGCAGCAGCGGGTTCAGCCCGCCGGTGCCCGCCGTCACCCGGTAGGACACCCGGTCGCCCGGCGCGAAGCCGCCCGCCTCGGGGCCGACGGCCTCGACGAGACCCGCCGCCTGAACGCCGAGCGCGCTCATCCCGAGCGCCTCGACACGCACGCGCACCTGGCCCTTGGCCGGGCGGGGGATGACGGAACGGGTTCGGGGCATCGAGGTCACTCCTGGTCGGGGCCGACCGATCGGGTCGACGACACGCCGGACGATCCGGCGGCATCCGGGACAACCGCCGCGGGGCGCACGCTATTCCCCGGCCGGCGGTGCCCCGACGGACCGGCGCGGCCCGGCAGGCCCCGCCCGGATTCAGTAGGCCTTGCCCGGGTTGAGGATGCCGATCGGGTCGAACACCGCGCGGATGCCGCGCAGCAGCCCCAGCTGCTCGGCGCCGAGCTCCTCGCCGATCCAGCGGCGCTTGAGCAGGCCGACGCCGTGCTCGCCGGTGAGCGTGCCGCCGAGCCGCAGGCCGGCGAGGAACAGCGCGTCGGCGGCCTGCCACACCCGCTCGGGCACGCCGCCGGCGTCAGAGCCGGCGTCCGGGCCGGCGTCATCGGGGTCGAACACGAAGTTCGGATGCAGGTTGCCGTCGCCGGCGTGCGCGACCGTCGGGATCGCGACGCCGAAGCGGCGCTCGATCTCGCCGATCGCGGCGAACATCTCGGCGAGCCGGCTGCGCGGCACGCAGACGTCCTCGATGAGCACCCGGCCGAGGCGCTCCATCGCCGGGTGGAAGGAGCGGCGCACGGCGAACAGCCGCTCGCTCTCGGCCGTGTCCGTCGTGAGCTCCGCCCGGCCGCCGTGGGTCTGGACGACGGCGAGCGCGCGCTCGGCCTGCGCCGCCGCGCCGGCCTCGTCGAAGCTCAGCAGCAGCTGTGCGCCCTCGTCGTCGAGGCCGAGGTGCTCGGCGATGCCGCGCACGGCGCGCTTGTCGAGCAGCTCCATGACCGCCGGGCTCAGGCCGGCGGCGCCGATGGCGACAGCGGCGGTCGCGGCGGTCGCGACATCCGGGAACCGGGCCGCGATCGTGGCGACGCCGCCGGCCGGCAGCGGACGCAGCCGCACCGTCGCCCGCACGATCACGCCGAGCGTGCCCTCGGAGCCGATCACGAGCGCCGTCAGGTCCAGGCCGGCGACGCCCTTCACGGTGCGACGGCCGAGCTCCACGACGCGTCCGTCCGCGAGCACGATCGTGAGGCCGAGCACCGACTCGCGGGTGACGCCGTACTTGGCGCACAGCAGGCCGCCCGCGTTCGTGGCGATGTTGCCGCCGACGGTCGAGATCGCCCGGCTCGCCGGGTCGGGCGCGAACCACAGCCCGTGCGGCGCGAGCAGCGCGTTCAGCTCGGCGTTCACAATGCCCGGCTCGACGACCGCGTAGCGGTCATCGACGTTCAGCTCCAGGAGCGCGTCCATGCCGCACGTGCTCAGCACGATCTCGCCCGCCCCGCCGATCGCGCCGCCGGCCAGGCCGGTGCCGGCGCCGCGGGGCACCACCGGCGTGCGCGTGGCCGTCGCGACGCGCATCGTCGCCACGACGTCCTCGACCGTGTGCGCGTGCACCACCGCGATCGGGCGCTCGGCCGCCACGTGCCCCGAGGCGTCCGCGCGCGCCGCGTCCAGCTCGGCCGGCGCCGTCGACACGCACCCGCCCAGCCGCTCGCGCAGCAGCGCCAGCACGGCCGCGCCGCCGCTCTGCCCTGCTGCACCGCTGTCCACTGCGCCGCTCTCCCCTGCACTGCTGTCCATCGGCACAGCCTAAAGAGCAGCCCCGCGGGGGGCGCGGCCGATTCCCGCCGGACGCGCGGGCGGCGGCGATGCGAGAGTGAACGGATGACCGACGCGCTGTTCGCCGAGCGCTATCGCGCGCTGTGCTCGCGGGACGCGCGCTTCGACGGCCAGTTCATCGCGGGCGTCACCTCGACGGGCATCTACTGCCGCCCCAGCTGCCCCGCCGCCACGCCGCGCCCCGAGAACGTGCGGTTCTTCCGCACCGCCGCCGCCGCGCACGCCGCCGGGCTGCGGGCATGCAAGCGCTGCATCCCGGATGCCGTGCCCGGCTCCCCGGAGTGGAACCTGCGCGACGACGTGGCGAGCCGGGCCATGCGCCTCATCGCCGACGGCGTCGTGGAGCGCGACGGCGTGCCCGGCCTGGCCGCACGGCTCGGCTACTCGCCGCGGCACCTCGGCCGGCTGCTCACCGCGGAGCTCGGCGCCGGGCCGCTCGCCCTGGCCCGTGCCCACCGCGCCGCGACCGCGCGCGCCCTGCTCGTCGCGACCGAGCTGCCGGTGGCCGACATCGCCTTCGCCGCCGGCTTCGCGAGCGTCCGGCAGTTCAACGACACCGTGCGCGCGATCTACGACCTCAGCCCCCGCGAGATCCGGCGTCGGCGGCCGGGCGGCGAGCGCCCGGGCGCGCCGCGGGATG